>JACRKU010000022.1 GCA_016215205.1 Candidatus Yonathbacteria bacterium
CTAGAGAAAGTGAATGAAAAACTGCAGGAATATGTGATCTACTACAATACCGTCCGTCCGCACACTTCTCTTGGTTTTGTGTCACCGGAGGAGTATTATGTGAAGAACCGAGAAAATTCTCATATGTAGTGAACTAATACAGTGTTTGACAAAAAATCTCAAATGGTATATAGTAGCTGCATAACTTCATCTCATCGAGTTTTTGTCCCATAAGGCTGTTCTAAAAACATTCTTCATCGCGTTCAAGGGCTTTCCGAGAATTTAATGAAGAATTAATGTGAATCTGCGCGAGCAGATTCTTTAGAATAATATATGGAACACAAAAAAACATTTAGCAAAAGCTGGGGACCAAGTCGTTTTTCACGCTCTCATTCCGGAGGCGCGGCGGCCTCGCATTCGGGTTCACGTTCACACGGAAGCCGCAATTCGAACCCACGCGGCGGCGCGCACGGTCCCAGTCGCGGTTTTAGTCGTGGCGGCAAGCGCGGCGCTAGAAAAGGCCAGCATATCGACATTTCAAGATTCATCAATAAGACGGTCATTACAGAAGAGGCGGTTGTTTTTACACCTGAACACTTGTTCAAAGATTTTATTATCGATGAACGTTTGAAGGCGAATATTTTGGCAAAGGGTTACAACATGCCAACGCCTATTCAGGATCGTGTTATTCCGCACATTTTGCACGGGCAGGATGTGGTGGGTATTGCAAACACAGGGACCGGTAAAACTGCCGCATTTCTCGTTCCTCTTATAAACAAGGTTCTCGCAAATCCGAAAGAGAAGGTAATCATCCTTGCGCCGACGCGCGAGCTTGCTCAGCAAATTGAACAAGAACTCAAAGGGTTCGTAAAAGGCCTTAGGATTTTTTCAGTGTGCTGTGTCGGCGGCGCGCCCATCGGTCGCCAGATTTCCGATCTCCGCTACCAAAACAATTTTATTATCGGTACGCCGGGTCGTATCAAAGATTTAATTGAACGCAAATATATCAACCTTGCCGAGTTTAAGTCGGCCGTTCTCGACGAAGCGGATCGCATGCTCGACATGGGGTTCATTCACGACATGCGCTATATGATGAACCTTATGTCAAAGGACCGCCATACGCTTTTCTTTTCCGCGACACTCTCGCCGGAAATCGCCGTGCTTATCAAAGATTTCCTCAAGAATCCTGTGATGATTTCGGTAAAGACGCAAGACACTTCAAAGAATGTCGAGCAGGATGTTGTGCGCATTAAAGCGGGGGAGGACAAACTTGAAGTGCTCCATGATCTCTTGGTCCAGCCGGAATTTAAAAAAGTTCTTATCTTCGGACGCACAAAGCACGGCGTGGAAAAACTTGCGGTTGCTCTTACAAAAAAGGGTTTCAAGGCGCAGTCAATTCACGGAGATAAGAATCAAGGTCAGCGTCAGCGCGCGCTAGATGCTTTCAAAAGGGGGGTGGCGCAGATTCTCGTGGCAACGGATGTTGCCGCTCGCGGTCTCGACATTGCCGGCGTATCTCATGTTATCAACTATGATATTCCGGAAACCTATGATGACTATGTGCACCGCATCGGCCGTACAGGCCGCGCGGGGCAGAAAGGCAAAGCGCTTACGTTTGTAGGATAGTTTTCTCTCAAAAAAACCGTCGAGCACCAAAATAGTGCTCGGTGGTTTTTGTGCTTGACAAAATAGGCAGAACTATGCTATCATTTATATAATTCTTTAAGAAAAAGCGATTCTACCGTAGCGCCATGTCTTTAAAAGGTTGAAGGCAAAGCGCTGTGGTAGAATCGCGACAACCGTCGTGAGCCATCGGCGTAAGGAAAAATCATGGCAAATCAAATTGTCATCGAGGAGTCGACATTCTCGGCTTCTCAGCTTAAGGAGATGTTCGGTCAAGCTGCAAACGGAACACTTAACGGTGCTCACTTGCAAGCCTTTATCGAGCATCGTAATCCGTTTGCGAAAGTGAACGAGAATGATTCTTTCAACCCCTCTGCGTATTTTGTTAAACCGCGCAAAGGGTTGTGGGTTTCAAAATCTTTTCAGAAGTATGCTTTGGCGGGACAGAGAGATTTGTTGTCGTATCGCGTCATTGCCGATGTGACAAACCAAACACTCGCACGCGATATGTCCCATCAGGAAACCTTCGAAGAGTTTCTCGGCGGTGCGGAAAAAGCACGCACGCATGCTTTCACCCTCGATCAGCTCGCCACGTTGCTTCGTCTTCAGCCAAACGGGGAAGATGGCGCGCTTTTGAACAACGGGTCAGCCAACATTTTCTATGTGTTGACGAAAGGAGATTTCTTTTCCGTTAGTATGCTCTGGGACTCTGTTCAATCTGAGTGGTGCGTGTACGGATGGCCCACGAACGGGCACGGACACTGGGATGCCGGTGATCGGGTCTTTCGCAACATGACATCAATCTTTTGATTCTTTAGACTAAGGCCCTGCTTTGCGCAGGGCCTTTTTTTGTTGTCTGTGTGCTATTATCCCTGTAAGAACGGCACCATAACGTCGTCTTTATATTTGTAGGCATGAAGCCCAATGCAATTGAAAAAGAATTCATTAAAACGTATGACCAGTTTGCCGATGCGATTTTTCGGCACTGTGTTTTCCGCGTGTCGGATCGCGAGAAAGCAAAAGATATAACTCAAGGAACTTTTGTCCGTCTTTGGGACTACATGTCACAGGGGAAAGAAATCGACAATATGCGCGCGTTTTTGTACCGCATTGCAAACAATCTGGTCATTGATGAGTATCGAAGAAAGAAAGATGATTCACTCGACCGCATGCGAGACGAAGAAGGTTTTGATATAGGCTTTGAATCAATGAAGGACATTGAAACCAAAGATGAATACGCGCGAGCGCAGGCTCTACTCAAATGTCTCCCGGATAAATATCGTGAAGCTCTCGTGATGCGGCACATAGACGGACTCTCCGTAAAAGACATAGCTCACCTAACACATGAATCGGAAAATGTCGTTTCGGTGCGCATTCATCGCGCAATCGAGAAACTCAAAATGCTTTCACAAAAAAATGAAACACATAATTAAACAAATTAAAAAAGGAGCAAAGTACACACGACTTTCTGTTGTGGAAAAAGCGGCGATTAAAAGCCAGCTTCTTCATTATGCAAAGACGCATCCAGCACGCGCGGAGGCGAATTACTTGCCTGCTGTTCCGTCGCATTTCGAACTAAATAATTTTAGAAATAAAAAATCCATATCTATTTTAATTATTGGAGGACTTCTGACTTTCGGGTCCGTGTCACTCGCGGCAGAAAACACCGTTCCCGGCGATGCTCTCTACGCGGTGAAAATCCATATCAATGAACAAGTGCGTGCCGCCGTTGCGGTAACGCCAAAAGCGAAGGCAGAGTGGGATGTGCGTAAAGCGGAACGCCGCCTTGAAGAAGTGGAGAAGCTTGCTCTCACACCGAACGTTTCTAGTGAGATAAAAATTGTCGCAGAAGAAAACTTTAATGCGTCTGCCAACAAAGTAGAGGAACGCATCGCAAATTTTGAAAAGGAAGATGACAGCGAAGAAGCTATCGGAACGGCAGAGAAACTTGCGGAGATGCTCCGCAAACACGAAGGAGTTTTTGATAAAAAAAGTTTTGGAAAGGATGTAACTGTTTCGGATTCCTCTTTTGCGTCTGCTTCGACAACAGGAGCGGAGAAATCCGCATCACCAGACCTTGAAGTAAAGAGGACATCTATCGATAATGTTCGCGAAAATATTCGCGGAGCTCGCGGAAAAGCGGAGGAAAAACGAAAAGAACTTAAGAATAAATACCGCAAAGAACCGGAAAGAAAAGACGGCTCTTTGGAGGCAGATATTCCTAATTTATCAACAGAAAATCCAGTGATTAAGGAAACATCTTCGCGAGATGAGATCTCCGGTAAAAATTACAACAAATCTTTTGATAAACGCAATCGCAAACGCAAGGAGGAAATCCGTACAACCCCGCGCGAAGACGGGTCATCAGTCGATGCCCCAAAACCGAATGAAAACGACTAAACGCCGCTAGGACCCATGGCGGTTTAATTTGAGATGGGTTAGGATCACTTCCCAAGCGATTTTGATAATAGTACAATGAATGGTAACAGAATGGTGACATTCTGGACAGATAATTAAAGGTCGGTGAATATAATTTTTTTCAAATTATGAAAGCATTACATATGATTGCGTTTATGTTAGTTGTGGTAGGTGGCGTAAACTGGGGGCTTGTTGGGATTGACCCAAGCTACAACCTCGTAACTATGCTACTCGGCGGTTTCCCGGTAATTGAGCAGGTGGTGTATATCCTTGTCGGACTTTCGGCAGTTTATCTTGCCGCAACGCACAAAAAAGATTGCAGGACTTGTTCGGCAGGCGGAGTAATGTAGGCAAGTTTCTTTAAGAAAAATGCTTGCAGAGAAATCTCGGGCATTTTTCTTTTGAATTTTAAATACAATGAAAAAATTTTTATTTATCTTGTTACTCATGACAAGCGGTGCGGCGTTTGCGCATGCGAGCGAGTTGTCGCTAAAGAATGCGGGATTTGTTCCCGCGAACATTTGGTATTCAAAGGACCCCTTTTTTGCCGGAGAGGCTATTCGCGTTTATACGATTATTTTTAACGGAAGCACATATGACCTCGCGGGAGATGTTGAGTTTTTGGACAATGGCATAGTAATTGGAAAAACCAGTTTCTCGCTTGCCGGTGGCGGACGCACACAGGATGTGTGGGTGAATTGGAAAACAAGCCAAGGTGCGCACACGGTTAGTGCGCGTTTAGTGAATGTTATTGCGGATGGTCCGGGCGGCAAAAAAGCAGTTTTACTTGATAATACAGAAACAGGAAAGAGCGACCGTGTGGTTGCAATTGACCCGGCAATTATAGAAGCGCAGTCAAAAGCACAAATACAAAAAGTTGCTGATGTCGGGAGCCAAGCACTTGGAAAAGTTGAAGGAGCAGCAAACACTGTCAGTGAATCTATTCCAGCGGTGGTAAAGGAAGGTATTTCCGCGGGTGTAACCACACTTGAGAAATTTCGCGTAGGCGAATGGTATCAGTTTCAAGCCGCAAAAGAAAAAAAGTCTAAAGAGATTGATACATTGAAGGTTAAAGAGAAAGCAAGCGCGCCCACCTCTACAGCTACCAGCACAGTTGTCTCTAAAAAATCCACAGGTGTTCTCGATACTGTTTCGAGAGCCACGGAGAAACCGTTTGCATATGTGATGTTCGCCATTCTTGCTACACTCCAGTATTTTTTCCAATGGCAGGTTTTGTTTTACGGAATCATACTTTACGCGATTTACAGAGCCATTAAGTGGGTTACAAAAAAGATAAGAAACAGATAATTAAAAAGCCCGCCGAGCACCATTCTTGTGCTCGGCGGGCTTTTTAATTATCTGTTTCTCGTCTGCTATTTCTTCTCTATGTATGAAAGTGTCATTTTTTGATCCTTTGCGTCAAAGAGTGTGATGGTAAACGGGTACGTCTTGCCAAGTTCGAGCTTCTTTCGCAGTTCCTCCTCGGTGCCGAATTCAGACACATGCACAAGCCCCGCAACACCTTCTTCGAGTGAAACAAGGGCGCCGTAGTTGTTGAACTTGATAACAATGCCGGTAACCGTATCGCCCTTTTTGTAGCGCTTTTCCGCGTCTTTCCATGGATTCTCCTTGAGCGCCTTGAGCGAAAGCGAAATCTTTCCGTCTTTGATTTCAATTACCTTTACGCGGACTTTCTCGCCGAGCTTAAAAATCTTCCTTGGATCGTCTACGAGCCCCCATCCGATTTCTGAAATGTGCACGAGGCCTTCGATGCCGTCTTCAAGCTTCACAAATACGCCAAAGTCTACGATGCCGGATATGGTGCCGTCGAGCTCATCGCCGTTTGAGTACTTTCCTGAAATTTCACGCTTCTCTTTTACACCCTGCTCTTTCTCCGAAAAAATAAGTTTGCCTTCTTTTGGAGATGCGCCAATGATGGTAACGAGAATACGCTTGCCGATAAGCTTTCGGAGCTCGCCAAGAATTTTGTCCTTGTCGCCGTCGTCGATGCGCGGATAGTGCTCGCTTCGGAGCTGTGAAGCGGGAAGGAAACCTTGAATACCTTGCCACTCGATAATGAGTCCGCCCTTGTTTGCGTCTTTAATAGGAAGCTCAAGAGATTTCTTTGTTTTGATAGCTTCTTCGGCTTCGCTCCAAATAATAGCCTGACGCGCTTCTTTGAGCGAGAGTTCAATGTAGCCGTCCTCATTGTTTGTATCGACAACTTTAGCGGTAATCGTATCGCCGATATTTAATTTTTTTATGACATCGCGCGCGTTGATGAATTCGCGTCCGTAAATAATACCCGTGCCGATAGGGCCAAGGTCTACATATACGCACGATTTTGCAACACTAATTACCGGACCCTCGACGAGGGAATCAATCTCAGGCAGATTTTTTACATCCTGCATGAGTGTCGCCATAAACGACAACGGAGCCTCTACTGTTTCATCTGTATCTTTTTTCATATTAAACAAAAAAATCCCACTTGCCCGTGCATGTAAGTGCTTTGGGTCAAACTTACGATATGTAAGACAAGCGGGAAAGTGAACCTCGGTTTTCCCCTAAACTGCAATGTCGGGATGGGGGAGGGTTAGCCTTGGAACTGCTTGCTATTAACGCATTTACTATACACAAAAGAGGAGAAAAAGGCAAGTAATCGGTATTTAATATGAAGTGTAAAAAAGAAAAGAGAGATTCGTTAGAATCTCTCTTTTGTTGTTGGCAGGGCGGATAGCGTGTGCTAGCCGCCGGCGCCGATGATGGCGATGTCGGGGTAAACTTGCAGAACTGCCGATACGGGACCTGCGCGTGCGTGCATGGTGCTCTCCTTGTTTTGGCGGTTTGGGTGCGGAACTGATATTGAGTATAGCATAGCAGATACAAAAAATTTGTCAAGTACCATGCCAGTCTGCTACAATAGTGTCCATGATTGTCACATATTATGGAAAACAGTTTTTCAAGATTCAACTCGGCGAGCGCACGATTGCCTACAACCCAATCGGCAAGGACTCAAAAGAAAAAGGCTCGCGTTTTGGCGCGGATATCGTTCTTTCTTCTCTCCGACATCCGGATTTCAATGGCGCGGACCAGTGCGCATACGGCGACCGTGAGCCATTTGTTATTTCTGGTCCCGGCGAATACGAGGTGGGCGGAATTTTCATAAAAGGTTTTGGCACCGATACAACTTACGCAAAAGAGAAGAAAGTGAACACCGTTTTCTCGGTAATGTTTGAAGGCATCAATCTTTGCTTTCTGGGTTCACTCGCTTCGGCTGAAGCGCTCTCGCGCGACGTGAAAGAAGGGCTCGGTGAAATCGATGTTCTCTTTGCACCCATTTCCGGCGGCGATATGCTGTCAGCTTCTGATGCGTACAAACTCACCCTCGCGCTTGACACAAAGGTTGTTATCCCGATGGACTATGAACACACAAAGGGTAGCCTTGAAACATTTATAAAAGAAGGCGGCGCGAATGCCGAGACAATGGAAAAGTTTACCTTTAAAAAGAAGGACCTTGATGAAAAAGAGGGTGGAGTAGTGGTTCTGAAGGCAATATAATATTATATGCTCAAAAGAATACGAGAAAAACCGCATCATATAAAACAGAGCATCTCTCTTGCTATTACGATTATAATTTTCTCAGGTATTTTATTTGTGTGGGTTTCATCGTGGGATGCTCGCGCGCGCGACCAAGAAGTGCGCGACAAAACCGTTTCGCCAATTACCGGCGTGACATCTATGTTTGACGGATTTGTGTCGGGGTTCAAAGAAAAAATGTCCGGCACCCCAACCCTCGAAAAAGCGAGTGTTTCAAGCACGACCCCAACGGACACATTCGACCTTTCCGGAGTAGTCATTATTGATCCCGCGCTCGCAAGCACAACAATGGCGAATTAGCCCTTTCAGTTGGCGTTATTTTGTGCTAAACTGGTCAAATATGGCGCGCAAAAAAGACGAAAAAGAGACCTCAGAACTCGCTCTTCCAGAGCGAGTAAATGTTGTGCCACAGGATATTTCCTCGGAAATGCGCACGAGTTTTATTGACTATGCGATGTCGGTTATTACCGACCGCGCGCTTCCTGACGTGCGCGACGGTTTGAAGCCCGTGCATCGCCGCATTCTTTTTTCAATGCATGAGAAAGGTTTGACCTATAATGCAAAGTTTCGTAAGTCCGCGACGGTAGTTGGAGATGTGCTCGGCAGTTACCATCCGCACGGCGACTCATCGGTGTACGAAGCGATGGTAAAAATGGCGCAGGAATTTTCCTTTCGCTACCCGCTCGTGATTGGACAGGGAAACTTTGGTTCTATCGATGGCGACTCGGCGGCGGCGTATCGCTATACCGAAGCAAAAATGTCTCGTATCGCAGGCGAACTCCTGAACGATATTGATCGCGAGACAGTTGATTTTAAGCCAAACTACGACGGTACGAAAAAGGAGCCGACGGTGCTTCCGGCGTCTCTTCCAAACCTCCTCTTGAACGGCACACTCGGTATTGCAGTGGGTATGGCGACCAACTTTCCTCCGCACAACCTGGGGGAGCTCGTGGACGCCACGCATCATCTCATCGATGAACCAGATGCGACATCCGATGACCTTGTCAAATTTGTAAAAGGGCCGGATTTTCCAACTGGCGGCGTTGTCTTTGGCGAAAAAGATATCAAGCATGCGTATTCGTCCGGGCGCGGCGGAGTGGTGGTGCGCGGAGAGGCGGAAATTATTGAAGAAAAAAATTTGAATCAAATTATTATTACTTCGCTTCCTTTTCGCGTGAACAAAGCAAATCTCATTGTGAAGATTGCTGACCTTGTGCGCGACAAAAAGCTCGAGGGTATCCGCGGGCTCCGCGATGAATCCACCAGAGACATTCGCGTGGTAATCGATCTCAAAGGCGGCGCTTACCCGCAGGTCGTTTTGAACTATTTATACAAACATACCGAGCTTGAATCTACATTTCATTACAATATGGTCGCGCTTGTGGACGGCGTTCCGCAAACGCTTTCGCTCAAAGGTGTTCTTTCGAATTTCATCGGGCATCGGCAGACAGTGGTAAGGCGCCGTACCGCATACGACCTCCGTAAAGCGGAGGAGCGCGAGCACATTTTGCTCGGTTTGAAAAAAGCGCTTGATCACATTGACCGCGTCATTACGCTCATTCGCGGTTCAAAAGATACAGTGACGGCGCACGCAAACCTGATGAAGGAATTCAAGTTTTCGGATTTGCAGGCGTCCGCAATTCTCGAAATGAAACTGCAGAAGCTCGCTGGCCTCGAACGCAAAAATGTGGAGCTTGAGCTCAAAGAGAAACAAGATTTTATAAAAGAATGCCGCGAGCTTCTCGCAAGTCCGAAGAAAATTTTGGCGGTGGTAAAAAAAGAACTGGGCGAAATGAAGGAAAAATACGGCGATGCGCGAAGAACAAAAGTGGTGCGCCAAGCCGCGGGCTCTATTTCGCTTGAAGACATGATCCCCGACGAAGAATCGATGCTCGTGTATACAAAAGGCGGTTATATCAAGCGCACGAATCCGGGCGAGTATCGCCGTCAAAACCGCGGCGGCGTGGGTGTTGTTGATTTGGATACAAAAGAAGAAGACTTCATCACGCTTTTTATGTCGGCGACGACGCACAGCGATATGTTGTTTTTCTCGGACAAAGGAAAAGCATATCAGATAAAAATGTACGACATTCCCGAGGGCAAGCGCGCGACACGCGGCAAGTCCATAATGAACTTCATTGCGCTTTCGGGTGAAGAAAAAGTTACCTCAATTCTCTCAATGCCAAAATCCGCAAAAGATTCAAAACTTTCACTCTTTATGGTAACCAAGCAGGGTACTGTTAAAAAATGTTCCGCGGAGAGCTTCAAGGATGTGCGAAGAAACGGCATCATTTCCATCAAGCTTGAAAAAGGCGATGAGCTTCTCGCCGCGCTATTTACTGAAAAAGGAGATGATATTATTTTGACTACAGCAAAAGGTCAAGCGATTCGTTTCAAGGAGTCTGATGCTCGTGAGATGGGTCGCGCGGCTGGTGGCGTGCGCGGGATGAAGCTCAAAAAAGGTGATTTTATTGTTGGTGCCGATGTCGTACGAAAGGATTCTGAGAAACCGGAGCTTTTGGTAATGAGTGAAAACGGCTATGGCAAAAAAACGGCAATTAAAGAATACAAAGTGCAAAAGCGCGGCGGTTCGGGTATCAAGACCGCAAAAGTGACGGCAAAAATCGGTCAGCTTATGGTAGCAAAGGTGGTTACGCCAGCGTTTACCGAGCTCGTCGCTATTTCAAAAAAGAGTCAGGTAATTCGTATAACTATGGATGATGTCCCGACGCTTGGCCGTGATACGCAAGGCGTGCGCATTATGAAGCTCCGCGAAGGGGACAGCATCGCGTCGCTTAGTTGCCTCTAGTCACCTACATAATAAGCCCCCGTGACGGAGGCTGTAATGACGACTTGACATCCCCCGCCCCTTTCGCCTAGAGTTACGAGATATGATTTTCCTGCGTAATTTCATTTTGGCCTCGTTTGTTATCGTCTCATTCTTCTCTCTTTCTAATACCAACATCGCCTACGCGCAGGTTGCGGGGACGAGAGTCGATTACGCCACAGGCTCATTCTCGCGCTCCATCGC
>JACRKU010000023.1 GCA_016215205.1 Candidatus Yonathbacteria bacterium
ACCGTCTCTATGTATTCCCGCAATACCTCTACCGGCACCCTCTCCGCTAAAACCGACTATACGACAGGGACGAGCCCCTACGACGTCGCCATCTCCGCCGACGGCACCTCGGTGTATGTGACGAACTACAACTCCGACACCGTCTCTATGTATAGTCGCAGTTTAGGTAACTCCTCCGGCACCTTTACCTCCGGCGTCATCAACACCGGCGAGAAGTCGGCGTTCACCACGCTCGCATACACTACGACTCTGAACGGGCAGACCCTCACAATAGACGCGCGGGCAGGGAACACGGCAACTCCCGACGGCACATGGACTTCTTGGCAGACCGGCATCGCAAGCGGAGGGAGTATTTCGGGGCTCGCTGGCAACAAATATATCCAGTACCGCGCGAACCTTTCCACGACCTACACTCCGGTGACCCCCACCCTTGACTCGGTCACCATCAACTATACGCAGTATGCTTTGAGCGGCAACCTCACTTCGTCTAAGTACGATACAGAGAGCGCGGCAAATGTGATTTCAAATATGCTCTGGTCGGCATCGGGCACTTCTGCTTCCGGCACGGTGAAGTTCCAGGTACGCTCGTCTCCCGACGGCACGACATGGACGAACTGGTGCGGACCGGCAACCGCTTGCGACGGCACCGACTATTTCACCGTAAGCACTGGCGTTTCAGGCGGGATTGTTTCAAGTCATCCATTGAACACTGGTGGCGATGATAGATATTTGCAATACAAACTGTTTTTGACCTCAGGTGGCGACTCTACTCCCACCGTTTATGGGGCTACCGTGCAATATGTGGTGAATGCGCCGCCAGTCATTACCAACCTCACAGCTTCGCAGGGGAGCAACGGCCTAGTAACGGTAGTATACGATGTCGCCGATGCGGACAATAACATCGGGAATATTGTTGATGTTACTTTGCAATACTGCACGACCAACTGTTCCACGGGCACGGAGGTCTGGGCGGATGCGGTGACGGTGGCGGGAACAGGTTCGAGTTCCGTACCGCAATATGCGACCCTGAATCCATCAGATAAGAGCTCAAATATAACATTGTCAAACGGCAATTTAACAGCTAACACCAGTGTAAGTTACAATGTAGTAAGAGCAAATATGGGGAAGAGTAGTGGCAAGTGGTATTGGGAAGTAACAGGAAACTCCGAAGCAACTAGAGGCATCGGTAATGTTTCCGCTACCCTCTATAACTGGCTCGGGGTCGATGCCAATGGCTGGTCTGTCTATCAAACCGGTTCGAAATACAATAATGGCTCTGGTACGGCCTATATGAGCAGTTTCGGGAATAGCGACGTCTTGGGTTTCTACTTGGATATGGATAATGGTACGCTTGGGGTGACTAAAAATGGCGTGAATCAGGGGATTGCATTTACTGGATTAACCGGTACATTGTACCCGGCTATTACAATTACCACCTCTGGTGGAGTAACAGTCAATTTTGGCGCCTCTGCCTTTGCCTATTCGCCGCCCAGCGGATTTAACGCGGGAGTATATACACTCGTGCCTGCGAGTCTTGGTGTCGGCACAGGTGTCGCTCTAGGCACAGCAAGAAGCATCGCATGGACCCCCACGACCGACTACTCATCGCAATACAAATCAAACACGCAAAAGATTCGCGTGAAAGCAAACGACCGCGATGCGGCAAACAACCTCGGGTATGGCACATCGGCAACATTTACACTGGACACCACTCTTCCTGCGGTGAGTGTCTCAACTCTGGACTCATCCACCGGTGGCACTGCAGTCGGCACCATTGCACTGACCGCAACTGACAATAGCACCCTTCAATATCGCTTGTGTAATGATAGCGCATTTCCATCCGCGGACGCACAAGGCAACTCGTGCGCGTGGTCCACTGCCACAAGCTCTATCGCAACCACGACCATCGCGTGGGTTCCCACCGGCGCCCCAAGCAATGAAGCGGTGTATTTGCAAGTCCGCGACCTCTACGGCAATGTGACCGCGCAGACTCTCGTTGCTCCCGCAATGCCTGCAGGCTTTACTTACGCCGATGCTTCCAATGTCGCGGGCGGCGTCTATCGTGAATTTTTATCATGGTCGCCATTTGTCGCCACCACCTCATCAGCCTTTGCTTCTTACAAGGTGTATCATTCACTCAATAATTTTGCGACAGTGGGGACGCTCCTTACCACTATCACCGATTCAGCTCAGAATTATTACGCGCACACCATCACAACGGCGACAAGCTCTCTGCAGTACTACAGAGTTGTAGCAGTGAACACTCTTGGGAGTGTTTCAAATTTCACCGCCGTTCTTTCTGACATTCCCGACGGGACAGGCGACATTGACAATACGCCCCCATACATACCGGTTGCGGGCATCGCCTCGCCCACTGTGGGCAACTCATCCGCGAATATAACCTTTAGCACATACACTGACAGCTCGCTTGCTGTCGGCGAGCTCGCGACTTCGACAGTGCTCTATGCTTCATATGTGGGAGCTGTTCCGGGGTCTTGTCCGGGTACTCCGCGCGTGGACACGAATACCTACACGGTGAACCACAGTATCTACCTGACCGGACTCGCGCCGTCTACACAGTATTATTATTGCGTCATCGCAAAAGACATCTCTGGCAATGTGAGCGGGGCGACAACGGCCACAGGCGGGACATTCACCACCGTGAGCGGGCCGCTCATCACCAATGTGACCGAACGCGAGCTCACCGACATCTCCGCCCTCATTTTTTGGAATACAAACACAAGCTCTGATTCGAAGGTGTATTTCTCAACCACAGCAAATGGAGTGAACGGCGCAACGCCAACGACCGGAGCCGTTGTTACTGTGGCAGGTAGCGATGGCGCGTATCAGCACCAAGTGGGACTCACGGGTTTGACCGCGGGACAAACATATTATTACAAAGTTTCTTCCACCGACACTGCCACTTCTTCTGTTACCACAACGAACAACAACAATGGGCAGTATTATTCATTTGTTACTTTGAAAGATACCACACCGCCGACCATTACGGGCACCTCAACGCCTGTGCTTGCTTCAAATGCGGCGGTTGTTGTATGGCAGACGGACGAAATGGCAACATCCAAAGTAGACTATGGCACAACCAGCGGTGTTTACGACAAGGGTGTCGCACGGGATTCCAATCTTTCTATCTACCATGTGGCAACACTCTCGTCGTCAACCGCAAACGATGGCTCCGGCTCCGGAGTGAACACCCTTGTTCCGGAAACCATTTACTACTATCGTGTAACATCCAAAGACGCGGCGAACAACAGCGCGACAGCTACAGGAACATTCACAACTCCGGCCACGGGGAGCGTAACCATAACGACTATCAATGTGGTAAGCAACGCAAGCCTCGGCGCGGATACCAAAGACACGACTCCGCCGTCGATTTCAAACGTAACGGTATCTGATATCACACCTTTCGGAGCTGTGGTGAAGTTTGGGACGGATGAGGATACGGTGGGATTTGTCGAGTATGGCGCCGCGACATCGTATGGCGAGACAGCGGGTGACAAAACCTTAGCAAGGTCTCACACACTAAGACTTCGTGGCCTTACCCTCGGTACTGAATATCACATTAAAGCGACCGCGGTTGATAAATCCGGAAACACCGGCACATCCGCCGACCAAACATTCACTACGAAGTTCCTCACCGAGGGGTTGGATACGGCGAACATTACGAACATTGAAGCATTCCAGAAAGAAATCGAAGCCGCCATCGAGTCCATCCTCCCATCGCTTGTCCCTCCGTTTGTTTCAAAGCCGCAAATCAAGGACATCACGGAAAGCGGCGCAACCATTACGTTCAAGACAAATATAAAAGCGTTCCCCGTTGTCGTGTATGCAGATGACGTCTCCTATGACGAAACAAAAGATAATCCATACACGAGTGAAATTTCCGCCACTACCGAAAAGACGACAGACCACAGCCTCACTGTCACCGGTCTCAAGGGCAATACAAAGTACCATATACAAGCCCGCGCATTCTCTCTGCCAAAGGTTATCGGCAAGTCAGCGGACGTTACCTTTATCACCAAGGCGTCAAAAATCTCCGGCTCCATCGTGGAACGCAAAAAGGATTCCTTTACCGTAGTATGGACTACGGAAGAGCCGACCTCTTCCATCGTTGAGTACAAGAATGTAAAGTCGGGCATTACGGAGCGCAAAGCGGATGACGCAAAGAAGACCTCGCACTCAATGAAGATTGAGAACCTCCCTCCCGGCACCACCTATGAGGTGAACATTTCCGGAATGACCGAGCAGGGGAACATTGCCGAGGCGGGAGGTTCGCTTTCCGTCACCACCTCGCGCGATGTTACACCGCCAGCCATCGCCGGATTCAAGGTGGACAATGCACTGATTCCCGGCCGCACCGACCGCATCCAGACCATCGTTAGCTGGACCACCGACGAACCCGCAAACTCCACCGCCTATTACGAGGAGGGCACCGGTGTCGCAGGAGACACGAAGGAGCTCGCGAACAAGAATGCGGAACTCGCTTCGTACACAGTAACTCACAGTATCATTCTTCCAAGCTTGAAGCCCGGCACTATTTACCGCCTCAAGGTTACCTCGAGCGACGACAGCGGAAACCTCGGCTCCTTCGGTCCGCGCACCATCATTACTCCACAGCAGACCGCATCCATCACAGATATCATCTTCAAGAACTTCGAAGATTCGTTCAAGTTCTTGAAGAAGATTTAGGGGATTTCGGTGTACGACACACTTAATTGTAATAGATTTAACACTTTAATACTTAGTCACTATGAAAAAATTACTTGTTTTAGGAACCTTGTTGATGTCCGCGCCATTTATTTCTTTTGCAGAGACACCGACAACCACTGTGCCGACAATAGAGGCAATAAAACCGGGCCTATTGCCTGGAGACTTCTTTTATTTCCTCGATCAATGGGGTGAGTCTTTGAGTCTGGCCCTTACTTTCAACAAAGAAAATAAAGCTCGCAAACACATTGAATACGCCAAGGAGCGTGTTTCTGAAATAAGCGAAGTTCTCAAAAAACCGGGCGCAAAAATTGAGGATGTTACTTCCGCAAAAGAGAATTTTGGCACACAGATTTCCGACGCGGCGACTCTCGTAAAAGCTGAAAAAGACAATGGTTCCGACATAGGAGGTCTTGCTCGTGAACTTGATGATGAACTCGGTGTGTTCAAGGATGAGCTCAAGGATATTTTTAAGGGATACAAAGATAATGTGGGACGAGTAGAAGATACCATGCGCGCAAAACTCGCGTCATTGTCATCGGATAATCCAGAGGTACAGGGTTTAACAGAGGTTCTTCAGTCTGTCACCGAAGAAAAGGGAAATGCGATGCAAGAGGAAGACGGACTTGATGCCGGTTTTATGGATGAGCATGCTCTTTTTGAAGAAGTGATGGGAAAGGAAATGTCGGCGCAAAAGCATCTTGGTGAGGCAATGCGCCTCAAGGCTCGCCTTGGTGCAATGGCAGACCAGATTCCTGCGGAAGTTGCAGCTTCTTCACAGGGGCTTTTGAATCAGGCAGAGGCGGCAAACACTCGCGGTGATTTTGAGATGGCAAAGAAATTGTCAAAGCAAGCAAAAAAGATGCTTGAAAAAGCAAGGGACATGGCAGAGGATGCGGGAACTACCGAACCACAAGAAGTTAGTGATTCTGATGTGACAGATCTTGAAAAAGAAATCAAAAAAAGCGAGAAGGCAATGGAAGGATTCAACAATAGGTAATTGATTGAATGAAACAAACGACACTAATCGGTAGAATCCTTTTAGGGGCGTTGTATATAAGCATCACAGTGGCTATTTTGGCCGCTGTAATGCGAGCTCCATCTCCTAAAAACCCATATCAGTCGAAGGTTTTTCTCGCGGGCGTTGAAATAATGGTTGCAATTGCAGACACACCGCACCAAAGAGAGAAGGGACTAAGCGGGTACAAAGCTCTCGAACCAAACGAAGGGATGCTGTTTATTTTCCCAGAACCCGGATTCCACGGTTTTTGGATGAGGGATATGCTTTTCCCGATAGATATTATTTGGTTTGATGAAAATCGGCGGATTGTGGATGCCTGGGAAAATGCATCACCTGCCTCATTTCCACAAATATACACACCGCGAGCTCCGTCGCAGTTTGTCTTAGAAGTTCCCGCGGGATTTTTTGTGAATCATGCTCTCAATGTCGGCGACACCATCGAAATTCTCCGATAAATACAAGGTTTTATAAAACGCGGGTTTACACACCCGCGTTTTTGTTTTTCTCTGCATATTTTTTGAGTTTTCCACCTGTTGTATTTCATTTTTTGGAGTACAATAGAGTAACAACCAAGTGAGGAACATTATCAATATCATCATTCATTAATTTCACAGTATCGTATGTCGAAGAACACCAAACAATCCCAAAAATCAGTTGCAAATCCAGTCGTGGTAGCGCACAAAAACCCCATTACGAGCGTCCGCAAACGCAATGGAGAGGTTGTTCCTTATGATATTGAACATGTTATCAATGCTGTGTACAAAGCGATGCGTTCTTCCGGGGAAGGAGAACGCAAAGAGGCGGAATATATCGCTCGCAAGGTGCAGTCTGAGCTCGTGCGAATCGGGAAATTGGTCAAAGATTTCGTGCCGACAGTCGAGGGTATTCAAGATATCGTTGAAAGAGAGCTTATTTTGGAAGAGTATGTGAAAACAGCCAAAGGGTACATCCTTTATCGCGAAGAACGTTCGCGCGCTCGCGATGCAAAGGGCGACATCCCGGAAGAAGTTAAAAGATCTGTTGCTCTGGGGAAGAAATATTTTCGTAATCCGATGTCGGAGTTCGTATACTATCGCACATACTCCCGCTGGCTTCCTAAAAAAGGTCGCCGCGAGACTTGGATAGAGACTGTTGATCGCTATGTGTCGTTTATGCGCGAAAATCTTGGCGCTAAACTTACGGACAAAGAGTACACCGAGGTGCGCGAGGCGATTCTCACGCAATCCGTGATGCCATCAATGCGTCTACTCTGGGGCGCTGGTGACGCGGCGCGCAAGACGAATGTATGCGGTTACAATTGCTCATTCATTGCGCCGGCTTGCACGCAAGACCTTGGCGAGATTATGTATCTTCTTATGTGCGGCACTGGTGTCGGGTATTCTGTGGAGAGCCAGAATGCGCAGTCATTTCCCCAGATTAAAAAACAGCTTGGCAAAATTCTTCCTACGCATATCGTTCACGACAGCAAAGAGGGATGGGCGGATGCGTATGTGCTCGGCATGAATACATGGTTTAGCGGCGCGGATATCAAGTTTGATTATTCAAAACTTCGTTCTGCGGGAGAGCGTCTCATTACGATGGGCGGCAAAAGCTCGGGACCGGAACCTCTTATTTCTCTTATTGATTTCTCGCGCGAGCGCGTAATGAAAAAGCAGGGTCGTCGTCTTTCAAACCTAGACCTGCACGATATTATCTGCAAGATTGGCGAGGTGGTTGTTTCCGGCGGCGTACGCAGAAGCGCCCTGATTTCACTTTCAGATCTCGATGACCACGATATGCGCCATGCAAAGGATGGGCAATTTTACCTCACTGACCCTCAGCGAATGATGGCGAATAACTCCGCTGTTTACTGGCAGAAACCCTCAAATGCGGAGTTTCTGGACGAATGGGTGGCTCTTATGAAGGGAGGGTCGGGCGAGCGCGGAATCTTCAATCGAGGGTCGCTTTCAAAGCAGCTGCCTGCGCGCCGTTGGAAGACTCTTGAGAAAGATTTTGACACATGCGGCACAAATCCGTGCGGTGAGATTATTCTTAAGTCAAAACAATTCTGCAATTTGTCCGAAGTTGTTGCGCGTCACGAGGATACCGAAGAAACGCTTTTGAAAAAAGCGCGCCTCGCGGCTCTCTTGGGGACATACCAGTCAAGCCTCACCAATTTCGGTTATTTGTCGAAAGAATGGAAAGAGAATTGCGAAGAAGAACGTCTGCTCGGTGTATCAATCACGGGACAGTGGGACTGTGAAGTCGTCCGCGACCCGAAGGTGATGCAAAAAATTCGCGATGAAGCCGTCAATACGAACAAAGAATACGCAAAGCGTTTTGGCATCAATCCTTCTACGGCGGTGACCGCAGTCAAACCTTCCGGGACCGTGTCCCAGCTTGTTGACGCGTCATCAGGAATGCATCCGCGCAACTCGCCGTACTATATCCGCCGTATTCGCATCGCGGCAACTGACAGTCTTTTCAAGATGATGAAAGACCAGGGCGTATCGTATCAGCCGGAGGTTGGTCAGTCGATGGAAAACGCAGTAACTTATGTTTTGGAATTTCCCGTCAAGGCGCCGGAAAAATCAATTTTCAAGAATGACCAGACCGCCATTGATCAGCTCATTTACTGGAAGATGGTGAAAGAAAACTTTACAGAACATAACCCATCAGTTACTATTTCAGTAGGGGATGACGAATGGATTGCTGTTGCAAACTGGCTCTATGAAAATTGGGATATGATTGGCGGCTTGTCGTTTCTCCCGCGTTCGAATCATGTGTACCGCCTTGCTCCATACGAAGAGATTTCCAAGGAGCAGTACGAAGCAATGGTGAAAAAGTTCCCCGAGATTGATTTTTCAAAGATTGTAAGCTACGAACGCGAAGATCAGACACAAGGGTCGAAGGAGCTCGCATGCGTGGCTGGTGTATGTGAGATTGTTTAATAATAAAAATAAAATTATATGGCAAAAGGAAGAGACGCTCACAAAGAAAAAAAGAAGCCAAAGAAGTCAGCAAAAAAATAATTTGCTGCAAAAATATCCAGTAGTTGCTTTTTTCTAAAAAAGTGGTACAATTAAAATTGTTCATATCAGGCAGTCGCTCTTGTGGAAACAGGGGAGGAAAGTCCGAACATCCCCGCACATCGCGCGTTGCGCGATGTGCGGAGCAGGGTAGCGGGTAACGCCCGTCCAGAGTAATTTGAGAGGTGCGAGCAGTGACGCCGATGCCGAAAGGCTAGGATTTCTTCGGGAATATGTTCGTCGAAAGGCGAAAGTGAAACGGCAAAATCCTTACTCGGATGCAAGGCCGTGCCACGTGCGTAGCACGCAGTCCATAAAGTTAAAGTTTAGTCTTAAAGTGAATGCATCCATGTATTTACTTTTAACTTCGAATCAGCTGATTCTGAATCAGCAGGTTCACGTCCCGGACGCAAGCTTGGCCATGAAAACTTTTCGACTTGTGACTTGCGCGCTGCGCGCGCGGAGTGCCGCTTGAGCAGTGGGGCAACTCACCGCCCAGATAAATGACTGCCGTCCCCCACCACGAGTGGTGGGGGATACAGAATTCGGCTTATCGATATGAGTATATGGAAATCCCACCCCGCTTACAGGGGTGGGATTTTCTTTTGCGCAGAATACGTCTTCTACTGTATACTCTATAAACAATGGTAAAGAAACTTCTCTCACTTTTTTCTCGCGAATGGAACGGACTTCACGAAGCGGCGTTTCTCCTCGGACTTTTCGCAATTCTTTCCCAAGTGCTCGCGCTCTTTCGTGATCGTCTCCTCGCGCATCTGTTTGGTGCATCGCAGACTCTCGACATTTACTATGCGGCGTTTCGTATCCCTGATTTTGTATTTGCCGGAATTGCTTCGTTTATGTCAGCGCTTGTGCTTATTCCAATTATCACAAAAAGGGCAGGAGAGAGCGACGCCCGCGCGCAAAAATTTTTGAACGATACATTTACCGTATTTTTTGCGCTCCTCATTCTTGTGTCCATCGGCGTGTTTGTGATGGTGCCAACCATCGTGCACGCACTATTTCCGTCATATTCTGGTGATGCGCTGAATGTTCTTGTTTCGATGTCCCGATTGCTTCTTTTGTCTCCAATCCTTCTCGGACTCTCGAATCTTTTGGGAAGCGTGACGCAGATGCTTCATAAGTTTTTTGCATTCGCTCTTGCCCCGGTACTCTATAATATAGGTATCATTGTCGGCGCATATTTTTTCTACCCGGCGTTTGGGACGATTGGCCTTGCGTGGGGTGTCGTACTCGGCGCATTTCTCCATTTCTTTGTTCACTTCTTTGTGAGTTCTCGAAGCGGTTTTATGTTGAATGTGTCGCTTGTTCCGTCATTTTTGGATATCTGGGAAGTCATTCGTGTTTCTTTTCCCCGCACTATCGCGCTTTCGGCAAACCAAATCGCGCTCTTCGCGCTTGTGGTGTTTGCCGCAAAGCAATCGCTTGGTTCGATTACGGTATTCAATTTTGCTTTTAATCTTCAGTCGGTGCCGATTGCGGTAATCGGCGTTAGTTATGCTACGGCCGCGTTCCCGGGATTGTCAAAACACTTTGCCGACGATGAGATGAAAAAATTTCTTGAAAAAATATTGACCGCCGTGCGACATATTGTGTTTTGGTCGCTTCCCATGCTTGTGCTTATGATAGTGTTGCGCGCGCAGATAGTGCGCGCTATTTTGGGTTCAGGTTCGTTTGATTGGACCGCAACGAGGCTAACTGCCGCATGTCTCGCGATATTCACAGTATCGGCCGTAGCTCAGTCCGCAGGGCATCTATTTGCGCGCGGTTTTTATGCAACAGGGAATAACAGTATTCCTTTTCTTACGAATGTATTGTCATCGGCGGTTATTGGATTTACCGGATATGGTTTTCTTGCCTGGTATTCCGGCTCGCCGTTTATGCAAGATTTTATCGGATCACTCCTTCGTGTTGAAGGCCTTCTCGGGGCCTCGGTGCTTATGTTGCCGCTTGCGTATTCGGTTGGAATGCTCCTCAACACCGCGCTTCTTATTTATTTTTTCAGGAAACGTTTTGGAAAGTTTCTCTCACCAATAAAAGACACGTTTATACACGGTTCGTTTTCTGCGCTTGTGGCGGGATTGGTTGCGTATGAATTTTTGGAAATTTTGGGACTCTATCTCAACCTCAATACATTTATGGGGATTTTCCTGCAGGGGCTTATTGCGGGAATCGCAGGTCTTTTGACATGGTGGCTTATTCTTGAACTTATGGGGAATGAGGAGATTCGCGAGGTCCGCACCGCGCTTCATCGCAAATTCTGGAAAGTCGCGGTTATTATTCCGGACAAGGAGGAGATATAGTGTTTTCTAAAATCCCTTTGAATCTCAAGGATTTTGTGGTATATTTTGCAGACTATGGATTTGAAGCATCTCCGCAATTTTTCTATTATTGCGCACATTGACCACGGCAAGTCGACGCTTGCTGACCGTATGCTTGAAGTGACGGGCACAGTGGAAGCGCGCAAAATGAAAGAGCAGATCCTCGACTCAATGGAGCTGGAGCGTGAACGCGGCATCACCATTAAGATGCAGCCTGTGCGTATGGAACATATGTACAAGGGAGAGAAGTATGTTCTTAATCTCATTGATACACCCGGGCACATCGACTTTTCGTATGAAGTATCGCGCGCGATGAAAGCGGTTGAGGGAGCAATCCTCCTTGTGGATTCTACACAAGGCGTGCAGGCGCAAACACTTTCGGTGCTTGCGATGGCGCGCGAGTCAGGACTCGTGATTATCCCCGCAGTTTCAAAAGTAGATTCCCCGCTTGCCCGCGCGCATGAAGTAAAAGAGGAAGTCGCAAGGCTCCTTGGTATTGATTCAAGCGAAGTGCTTGAGGTGTCGGGGAAAACAGGGCATGGGGTGTCGGAGATTCTCGCGGCGGTTATTGATCGCATAGAGCCGCCAGTTTCAGAAGCAGGCGCTACTGGTCCGTTTCGCGCTCTCGTTTTTGACTTTGGTTATTCAAGTCACAAGGGAATCATTGTGTATGTGCGTGTTCTTGATGGACAGGCACACAAGAATGACACACTTCTTTTTTCGCAGGCAAAGGAAAAATTCGCCGCGCTCGGAGTGGGGATTTTTCACCCCGATATGGTGGATACAGACACGATTTCTGCCGGCGAGATTGGCTATATTCTCACGGGAATCAAAAAGCCCGGCATTGCGACGGTGGGCGACACTATCACCACGCAAAAAGCATCCGCGGCTCCGCTTTCAGGATACATGAAGCCTCGCCCTGTTGTGTGGGCGTCGGTGTACCCCGAAAGCGCAGACGACTTTACTGTACTTAGGCAATCCCTCGAGATACTACGACTTTCAGACTCATCCCTTTCTTTTGAGGAGGAAGTGTCGGGGGTTCTGGGGCGCGGGTTTCGATGCGGTTTTCTTGGTATGCTTCATATGGAAATCGTGACCGAGCGCTTAAGGCGCGAGTTTGATTTGGAGATTATCGTTACTACGCCATCTATTACATATGAAGTTGAAATGCGGAATGGAAAGCGTGAAATCATTTATTCCGCGCACCTTTTTCCGGATTATGGTTCTACGAATAAGATTTTTGAGCAGTGGGTCAAGGTGAAGATTATTACGCCACCCGCTTATGTAAGCCCCATCATGTCGCTTTTGTACGAACATGAGGCGGTGGTTGGCGCGACCGAGCTTTTTGGCGACAACCGCACTTCTATTGAAGTCGAAATGCCGCTCAGGGAGCTTATGCGCAATTTTTTTGATAATCTCAAGAGTGTCTCATCGGGATTTGCTTCGCTCGCGTATGAAATCGGCGGTCTCCGCGAGGCGGATGTGGCGCGTCTTGATATTTTAGTTGCGGAAGAGATTGTGCCAGCCTTTTCAAAAGTGGTGTCACGCCGCCGTATTGAACGCGAGGCGGAGGATATGGTTGAAAAGCTCCACGGAATTCTCCCTCGACAGCTTTTTAATGTGAAGATTCAAGGGCAAGCGCTTGGGCGCATTATTTCTTCGCGCACAATCACGGCGATGAAAAAAGATGTGACAGGATACTTGTATGGCGGCGATATTTCACGCAAGAAAAAATTGTGGGAGAAACAGAAGAAGGGAAAGAAGAAACTCCAAGCGGAAGGACGAGTGGATATTCCGCACGAAGTGTTTCTAAAAATGGTGAGAGGAGGGGAGAATTAGTCATAAAGTCAAAAAGTTTTCATGGCCAAGCTTGCGTCCGGGACGTGAACCTGCTGATTCAGAATCAGCTGATTCGAAGTTAAAAGCAAGAACGGGGAGTCGCGCAAAGCGCGACTCCCCGTTTTACATCATAAGTTCAACATTCTCTATTTTACCTAGAGAGGGTTGGCGCGGCGTAGAGAAGCACCATACTGACAATAACGAGAACCGCGACAACGACCCCAAAGGTATTCCAATATTTCTTGTATTTTTTGTCGAACATCATATCCAGGGTGTATAATTAACTATTGTTTGTATTCGAGTATGTTACATCATATATGATTCCATTTCAAGAGCGTAAAAAATTCCGAAAGATTATGTACTCCAAGGCGTCGCTTGTCACTCTTTTTATAGTGTTAATTGCGGCTGGAAGAGGGGCTTGGGGTATTCACCAAAAGGCGGTAATCGCAGAGACTGAACGCGACATCGCCCTACGGTCGCTCTCCGACTTTACGTCACGCATCACAGAGCTTCAAGCAAGCTTGGCGCGCGTTAAAAGCAATCAGGGGTTGGAATCGGAAATTCGCCAAAAATATACGGTCGCGCGACCTGGTGAAGAAGTGGTAATCGTGGTTGACGATATTGCTAAAAAAGGTAAGAATGGTGAAGCCATAGATTCAAAAAGTTTGTGGCAGCAATTTGTTTCATTTTTTGGTCTATAAAAACAAGTATCTTCTTCGTGAGATACGAGTCGGTATAGTTTGCCACTACACCTACTTTGTCATTATGAACGCGGAATTAGTTTAGTGGTAAAATGGCTGCTTCCCAAGCAGCAGATACGAGTTCGATTCTCGTATTCCGCACAAATATAGGCTAGCATATTGGCGCCCCATGTGGTAAAATTGACAGGTTACTGGGAAACCAAATAATTGACAGAATTTTAACCTTTACCTTTATATGAAAGAAGTAACAATTTACACAACTCCAACTTGCGGATATTGCAAAATGGCTAAAGAGTTTTTCACTGCAAATAATGTAGAGTATAAAGAATACAATGTCGGCACAGACCTCGAGAAGCGTAAAGAAATGATTGAAAAAAGCGGTCAAATGGGTGTACCTGTTATTTTTGTCGGTAACGATATGACGGTCGGTTTTGATAAACCTCGCCTTTCAGGGCTTCTTGGCATCGCGTAAGTTACTTGAAAGCTTAGCAGAAATTGAAAAGGGGCATACGCCCCTTTTTCTGCCCTCGTCGTTCAACTTGCCCGCCAAAAATTGTGCCATTTGCCCTTGTAGTTCAATGGATAGAACAGTTCCGTCCTAAGGAATAGATGTAAGTTCGATTCTTACCAAGGGCACAATTTTAGGTGGGTGAAGATAGAACACGTCCTAAGGGATAGATGTAGGTTCTAACTTGGTACAATAAATACACAAGAAAGATATCCGTAAGGGTATTTTTTGTGCCACCGGTAAGAATTGAATTGAATGTCTCATAGTTGATTTTTGTCTAAAATTTGCTACACTTATTACATGGAATTGGATAGTCGCAAACTTGATGAACTTCTAGAACTTACCCGCGAGAACAACAAGATTCTTAGTGGAATGCGTCGTTCGCAGAGATGGGGTTCATTTTTCCGCCTCGTGTACTGGGCAATAATTCTCGGGTCTATCTTTGGAGTTTACTACTATTTCCAGCCAACGATTCAAAAGTATATGAAGACCTTTCAGACTTCAGTAGGTATTATACAAAGCTTTGAAAAAACGGTTGGTTCCATTCCCACAAATGTGCAATCAGTTAAAAATTTGATAGGGAAGTAGAAATCAATCAAATCGTACAAATTGCGCCATAAAATACATGCCGGGGTAGCTCAGTTGGTTAGAGCATCCGCCTGAAGAGTGGGGGGTCGGCGGTTCGAATCCGCCCCCCGGCACCAAACTAAAAACACCCCGCCTGCCAGGCTGGCAGGCGGGGTGTTTTTAGTTTGGTGCCGGGGGGCTACAATGACTTAATCTTTACCGCCTGTTTACGATCCTTGTCTATCTTTGGAAGCTTAATAGAGAGAAGCCCGTGTTTTTCCGTTGCTTCCACATTCTCTGTCTCTACTTCGGTAGGGAGAAGAATAGTGCGTGAAAACGCGCCCCAGTATAATTCTTGGAAAAAATAGTTCTCAGTGGAAATACCCTTTGGCGCTTCGCGCTTACCCTTGATAGTTACCATTTCGCGGGTAACCGACACCGAAAGATCTTCAGACGAAACTCCTGCTACCATTGCCTGAATGACAATAGAATCATTTGTTTGATATACATCCACGGCAAGCTCGCCTTCTGTGGCCTCTTCTTCACCCCATTGATTAAGTGGCCTGATTGGATTTTTCTCAATAGTGACATCTTCTTCAAGGTCTGAAGATCGCCCCTTGAGCGAGATGGTGCCGGTTAATCGTTCAAAAAAAGATTGTTTCATAATAATTTAATTGGGATTATGGGTCTTTGGTATGCGTTTTACGAGCGCAAGCAACATAATGATGCCTATGATCGCCGCCCAAAATTGAGAAAATACCAAAAGTGTTTTTATTGTCCCGTCACTCTCTATTATAGATAAATTAAAGTATGCATGCAAGAGCGAAGCGATGAAAATTCCCATAGTCGCCGCAATAAATTTTATATACCGGCGCGCGTAAAACGAGAATGCTATGGCGATACCCACAAACGACGAAGATACGATATGGACGATTGTGGCGCCGATAAAGCGCATATTTCCGTTTCCCAAGACCTCCAATGCGCCCCCATGCGCGAGATCTTTGAAAATATAAAGCGTATTTTCCATTGCCGCAAAGCCAAGCGCGGCGGTGATGAGGTAAATGACCGCGTCCATTGGCTCATCAAAAAACTTGCTTTTGAACGCGATGAGAAATACGGTTGCGTACTTGGCAAATTCTTCTATAAAAGCCCACAGAGTTATTCGCACTGTTTGTTCATCGGGCGGGAGTAAAGAGAATTTAAGAGCGAGCGCATCCGCCATATCCATGATTGGAGAAATTGATGCGACAACAAATTTTTGCACCGGGAGCACAAAATACACGATTGCCATTCCTGCAAAAAATGAAAGCGCTATGAGGCCGGTCGGCTCGGGCGATTTCCTGTCTTCTTTCAACCAAAACCAAAGCCACACGAGCGACGGAAGTATTCCTCCAACAATCGCAATGACAACCGGCTTCCAAGTTAAAATGGTTTCGGCCATGACTCGATAATGAGAAGCGACTTGCTATTTTTGGGCAACATTCCCCACAACTCTTCCGTGACGAATGGAATGAATGGATGAAGCATCTTGATGTTTGTTTCTAGAATATGGAGGAGCACCCACTGCGCCGCTTGTCGAGAAGCAAGGTTTTCGCCCGTGAGGCGAGACTTCATCTCTTCAATAATTATATCAGCAAAGGTGTTCCAGAAGTAATGGTAAAGTTCCTCACCCGCGAGATGAAATCGGAAGTTTTCGTAATGCGAAGTGATACTTTTTACTGCGGCGGCAAGCTCTGTTAGGATTTCTTCGTCGCGTTTTGTGAGTGCCGGACGAGGCGTGTCGAGCGTGGTGTCTATGGTGTTCGTGAGTACAAATCGCGTTGCGTTCCATACTTTATTGCAAAAATGTTTGTAGCCTTTTATTTTGTCTTCCGCGAGAGCAAGGTCGTTGCCCGGAGTGTTGCCGATGACGAGCCCGATGCGGAGCGCGTCTGCGCCGTATTTGCCCGTGAGCTCAATAGGGGGGACCACGTTCCCTTTGCTCTTGGACATTTTCTTGCCGTGTTTATCGTTCACCATGCCGTGCAGATATACCGTGCGGAACGGAACCTCGCCCGCGAGATAAAGCCCGAAAATGACCATACGAGGAATCCATTTGAAAATGAGGTCGCGACCTGTTTCCATAACGTCCGTTGGATAGAAGCCCAAATCAGCCTTTTTGGGGTATCCTAGTGCTAAAAGCGGCCATTGACCGGATGAAAACCATGTATCAAATGTGTCGGTTTCGCGTACAAAAATTCCGCCACAATCACATTCCGAACCTTCAATTGTTTCGCTGTCGAGGATACCGATATTGCAACTTTTACAAACGAGCGCGGGGATTTGTATACCCCATACAATCTGGCGCGAGATATTCCAATCTATAGTGTTGTCCATCCAGTACAAAAATATCTTTTCGTAGTTGTCTGGAATGAATTTTATTTTTCCGCCGCGCACTGCATCTGCGGCGAGTTTTGCAAGAGGCGCCATTTTTACAAACCACTGCGGCATCACGCGCGGTTCGATGGTTGTGCCACACTTGTAGCAGGTAGGCACCGCGTGCGCGTAATCTTCAATTTTCTCAATGAGTCCGAGCGCCTGTAAATCCTCCACCACTTTCGCGCGCGCCTCGGCGATCTTCATTCCTGCATACTTGCCAGTCTTGTCGCCCAACTTTCCGTATTGATCAATGACCTCCACGCGGGGAAGTTTGTGTGTTTCCGACATGCGGAAGTCGTTGTGGTCATGTGATGGGGTGATTTTGAGCGCACCAGTACCAAACTCCGGGTCAACTTCTTCATCACCAATTACGATAAGTGAAAGTTTGCCTTCGGGATGTTGTACTTTAATTGTCTGCCCGATGAATTTTTTGTAGCGTTCATCAGTTGGATTCACGGCGACAGCGACATCTCCAAAAATAGTTTCAGGTCGCACGGTGGCAACAGTGAAAGGTCCGTACTTTATGTAGTACAGCTTGTCACTTTTTTCCACGTTTTCAGTTTCAACATCAGAGAGGGAAGTCTGATGTTTGGTACACCAGTTCACGGTGCGATAGCCACGATACACAAGATTGTCGCGGTGCATCTTGCGAAATGTTTCCTGCACTTCAAAAACCACACTTGGGTCAAGTGTAAACTTTTCACGCGACCAATCGCACGACGCGCCGAGTGCTTTCACGTCGGCCTCCATATGCTTTTTGCTCTCAAGGGTGAACGCCATGATCTCATCATAGAGTTCCTTCCTATCCATCTTGAAACGCGAGCGACCTTCTTTTTCAAGTTTCTTTTCATACACTACCTGTGTCTCAAAACCTGCATGGTCGGCACCCGGCACCCAGAGCGCCTTCTTTCCTTGCATACGCTGATAGCGCGTCATTATGTCCTCGAGCGTGATAGTGAGCCCGTGCCCTGCGTGAAGACGCCCGTTCGCATTGGGCGGAGGCATAATGATGGTAAAGGGTTCCTTGTGGCGCTCGGGCAGGTTGTCGGGGTTAAAAAAACCGCTCTCTTCCCAGAGTTTATAGATGCGAGACTCGGTGCTTGCCGGCTCGTAAGGTTTTGTTAGTTTTTCGTGAACCTCTGCCATAATTGGCATATTTTATCACATTTTTTTCTTTTTTCGAAGTTCGGCGAGGGTTGGACTTACGGACTTTGCGAGCTTGAGGGTCCCATTGGCGATGATGTGTTTTTTAGGTTTGGAGCGAAGGAGGCCGGCGACGCCGATCATGAGGCCGTTGTCGCCGGACAGGTGAACATCAGGAATAAAAAGTGATGTTCCAGAAAGCTCTTTTGAAACCGCCTCCCGAAAAGCACCGCGAATTTTTTTGTTTGCAGTCACACCGCCGCCGAGAATAATTTCCTTTACATTGTATTTTTTTGCTGCGGTCAAAGTTTTTGTGAGAAGAACCTCTGTCACTGAATCTTCAAAATCCTTTGCGATGAGCTCACGGTCACGGTCGGTGAGTGTTTCAAACTTTTTGATTGCATACAGTACAGAAGTTTTTAATCCTGAAAACGAAAAATCAAAGTCGCCAGACTTGAGCATGGGGCGGGGAAGGGGTACGGAAAGTTTCTGATGCGCGGGCGCTTTTTCTGCGAGCCGAGAAATCTCGGGCCCGCCGGGGTACGCGAGGCCGAGCATACGCGCAACCTTGTCAAACGCTTCGCCGACGGCATCGTCGCGCGTTTGCCCGAGCATTTTGTACTTACCCTTGCTTGGCATCAAAATGAGCTCAGTGTGTCCGCCAGAAATGAGGAGTGCAAGCGATGGATATTTTGGAGTCGCAAGTGAAAAAGTTTTACCATCATCCGTGGTGTTCATAAGTGAAGCGACGATATGCCCCTCCATATGATTTACCGGGATGACTGGCACGCCCCAGAGCGCGCCGAGCGCCTCGGCGGTATTGATGCCGACCCAGAGCGCGGGCTCAAGACCGGGACCCGAGGTGACGGCGACAGCGTCTACTTTAGGGATTTTGAATGAATTGAGCAGCTCTTTAAACTGCACAAAAAGCTCAGGTTCTTTATGTAAAATTTTTGCGAGCGCAAATACTTCTTTTTTTGTGAGCACTCGTTCCACCTTGAGTTTCTTTGCGAGCCTTGCAATTTTAAGTGCGTGCACAACGAGTGGTACGATGTTTTTTGCATGTTCGCGACGCGCGAGCGCGGGAAATACTCCACCAAACTCTGCATGAAGCACGGCCTGCGAAACGAGCGTGTTGGCTAGAACTTTGATAGTTTTTGGCGCAGTCGATGAACCCCATGTTTCAACAATCGCAACACCGGTTTCGTCACAGCTGGTTTCAATAGCGAGAATGCGCATAAGATCTAATCTTTTTTGATAAGGAGACCAGGGTTATTTTTTAGGATTTCGACGACGAGGATAAAATATTCCAGTATAAGAGGATCGCGCGCGATGTTTTGCTCATACCGTGGCATCATAGCAAACATGCAGACGGTTGCAACTTTCTATTTTCCCGCGTCTTCGTAGTAGCGCATTGTCTTGGTGCTGTAGTACAAAATGACGAGGTAGATGACCGCAATGGTTTGCCTCAAGAAAAAGACGGGTTCTGAAAAATTTTGATATTGAACAAATGCATTGATTGCGAAGTATTCAAATACGAGAAACATAAATGCGGAGACAAGCACATCAATGAACATTACGGAGCGCTTTTGCGGACTCGTGAGTCCCGCGAGGATAGTAAAACCGACTACCCCAAAGAGCCCCACAAAAAGATAAAAATTCCGAAGTTCCTCATCAAGAAGCGCCGCGATCATAATGACAAATGCCGCGAAAAAAAGATGCTTTCGGATGAGGTCACCGTAGTAGTGAGGGTGGCGCGTTTTCGGTGTTTGTTCCATATCTTTTTCCATATATGACATTATATAACGTGTAAAATAAAAAAGCTCGTCCTCTTTTTAGAGGACGAGCTTTTTCTTTGGAACAAGCGAGGTTTAGATTTGTTCCGTCTGTTTAAATACAGGCTTTAGTTTTTTGATAAAATCCCAAACCATAATAAGCGCCGCAAGGGCAAACACCACATCGCCGGGGAAACGCATCCACTGCCAGAAGGTGGTGGTATTGTAGAACTCCATACTGCGCGCAAATGCGAGGCCGTGTTCATATACCGCTTCCAGTTGAGGGAAGCCGATAGGGAGGAAGTTGAGCGCAACCCAAAGAACAAGCCCGGCGTTGTAGAGCCAGAACGCCCAATATCCGGCTTTTTCGGTAAAGATTGTATTGTTGCCAGCCGCGTAGCGTAGACAATAGTAGATGAGTCCAAGAGCTAGAAGTCCGAATGCTCCAAAGAGCGCAAGGTGAGCGTGGTTTAAGGTAAGGAATGTTCCGTGCTCGTAGTAGTTGACGAGCGGAGCGTTGATGAGACCGCCTCCAAACACTCCGGCGCCGACGAAGTTCCAGAATGCCGCGCCGATGATGAATACATACGCGAGCTTATACTTGAATATACCGCCAGTTTCTTTGATGAGGCGATACTGTTGAATTGACTCGATGACCAAGAGAACGAGAGGAATGACTTCAATGAACGAGAACAGGCTTCCGATTGGAATCCACATTCCCGGACCACCAGCCCAGTAGAGGTGGTGCCCGGTACCGAGTACGCCTCCGAGGAAGATAAGGATAAGCTCAAAGTATACTGCGCGTTCCGCAAGCACACGCGATACCAAACCTGTTTCCATAAGGAGGTACGCACTCACTGCCACGGTAAAGAACTCAAATGACTGCTCTACCCACAAATGAACAACCCACCATCGCCAAAAGTCGGTGATTGAGAATGATTTTTCAATTCCCGTGAGTGGAACCATTCCAGCCGCATACAAAAGCGCGATGTTAATTGTTGCCACCCACAAGAGATGCTCGAGATAAATGTTTCCGGTAAAGAAATCTTTTATCGCTTTGCGAAACTGCCCAGCTCCCGGCCACAACGCGCGGAACACAAGCGCGCTCCAAAGCAAGAGTCCGCCAAAGAAACCGATTTGGAACGCGCGACCGAGCTCAATGTATGACAACCCTTGATTGCCAAACCAGAACCACTTGTCGTCAATGACATTAATAAGACCCAAATAGTTGCCTACGAGGCCTCCGGCAACAACAAGGAGTGTCGCCCAAAACAAAATATCAACCATAAGCCCTTGACCCATTGCTTCTTGTTTGCTGATTGCCGGCGCGAGAAAGAGCGCGCTTCCGATCCACGCAAGCCCGATCCAAACAATAGGAGTCTGGATGTGCAGAGTTCTAAGGAAGTTGAACGGTAAATATTTACCAATATCAAATCCATAGAAACTTGTGCGGTCAGAATAGTAGTGCGCCATTAACACGCCAACGAGAAGTTGTACAAGGAACACCGCGGCAACAACAAGGAAATATTTGCCGATTTTGCGCTGGCTTGGTGTGAGCGGGCGAAACTCCACGAGCTTAAACTCACGCGGTGAATTGTCGCGATGGTTCAAGTAGTGCTCGTAAATATAAATCACTGCGCCGAAAAGAAGGAAAGTAAACGCATAGCTAATCCATGTCCAAGTGAAAGCTTTTGTGATAGGCGTATTGCCTACGAGCGGTTCAAACGGCCAGTTTTGCGTCCATGATGATGAGCCGTCCGGACGACGCGCCACAGTCGTCATTGATGAGTAAATGAGGAAATCGGCGGTTTTAAGAGCGGTTTCATTGTTGAGTGATTTTGCTTTTGACCATCCCTTGCCGAGGTCGTCATTGAGAAGGTGCGTAACGATGCCTTGTTGGACATCTTTGACAGCCATAGCGAGAGAGTCCGGGAGAACGAGATCCCTCTTTGTGAGGTCAATCCCTTGGAGCGTCCTTTGCATTTCGCGTTTCACTGATTCCTGATTATCTTCCGAGAGCCCAGAGAACTGCTGACCGAAGCGTTGCATCGCAATATTTTCCTCGGTCTTTAAGCCAAGTTGTTTCAAGTATTCTGCGGTGTAGTCCGGGCCGAAATATGAGCCCATTCCGTATAGACTGCCGTAGTCCATAAGGTCCGCTTTTTGAAAGCCTGCTTTACCAGAGACGATATTTTCGCCCGTAAAGAGCACTTCACCCGAGGTTGTTAAAAATTTTTCCGGCTGGGGAGGGACCGTACTGTATGTAACCTTTGCGGCCCACACCAGAACGCTGAAACAAATTATTGCAACTACCAATAGTATCCACTTGAGGACATTGCTTACTTTGTCTTTCTCAAAATTTTGATTTTCCATATTCGTAAAATATTTTATTGTGAATTAAAATAAGAACCCTATTATGTTAATTTTGATAATACCGCTAACAATATTTTGCGTGGAATATTGGAGTAATTTAGTTTTTGGATTCCTGCATTTTATTATAATTTATCCTGAAAAAATAAGCCAATAATTTCAGTGGATAACTGCCCACAAACCAATACACCCGGCTCCTCTAGAGGAGCCGGGTGTATTGGTTTGTGGGCGATGGGGGAATCTGCCAAGAACATTTTTACTCGCCACCGCTCATAAAAATTTCTCGGCCCTACTCATACGACCCATTTTGCTAAATGGGTGCCCGTATTCGTTTTCGATTCCCCAATCGCCTTACAAAATCAAAAAATTCCAAAATATATATTTTGAAATTTAAGATTTTGTGGGCGATGGGGGAATCGAACCTCCGACCTTTACAATGTCAATGTAACGCTCTAACCATCTGAGCTAATCGCCCATATTTATTTTAAATAACTACAATTGTTAAATAATATCAGGTGACGCAAATTATAGCCATAACAGCTAATCGCCCTCGAAATTTTAAAAAATTGCGGAGAAGGAGGGATTCGAACCCTCGATGCCGTTTCCGACATGCCTGATTTCGAGTCAGGTCGATTCAACCACTCTCGCACTTCTCCATGAGAAACTTTTTGTATCTTACACTATGTTTAGGGTTATGACTAGTTACCATTGAAAAATAAGCATCTACGCTACTTTGTCTTCTCAAATAAACTGATTTTTGTCGCTCAGTGTATGTAGGCAAGAACCCAAGTTTTTTAAGTAGCGTTGCAACTTCACCGAGAAATACGGGCGAGGCAGAGGCAAAAGCCATACCAGTATAACGATACTCCTTCCCTTTTATCTTTTTTATTTCAGAATACACGCACCCATCTGTATCAAATAATCCACGCAAAAAAGCCTCCGAATAGTGCCTCGAGTCTAGTATCCACTCTGGTATGAGCAAACCCTCTTGAAGTTTGCTCCCCTCCACCATACCGAGGCGAACCATTTGCTTACTAAAAGCAATTGACGATATTGTGAGATCAAGCGCTCGTGCATTTTTCCGAAAACTCAATTTGGCTGTCACCCCAAACTGCTTTTCAATTACATTTTTCAAGTACTCAGCATATTCGCGGTCTGTTTTTGAATCGAGAGTAATTGAAGTCTGGTAACGTCCAACATGCCCATCACCAAATAATACACCAACAAATTCTGCAGTTAGGACGCTTTTGCGAATTGGTTCAAGTTTTTTTGCCACTACAAAACCAACGGCACCACCACTTTTTTGAATCTCTCTAATTTTCCGCATTGCGTTCCTGCCACCCTTTGACCTTCCTTCCCTAGTACCGGGATTACCAAATTTTTTAATACGCGCGAAACCACCTTTTTGCCCAATTTTACTAAAATATTTCGAGTCGCGTTTAGTTGTCATCTCAAACATAATAATAACACTAAAATCTTGCACAACCAAGCAATAAATGATAAAGTTCATATTTACGAGGCCCTATCGTCTAACGGTTAGGACGAAAGCTTTTCAAGCTTTAAACCGGGGTTCGATTCCCCGTAGGGTCACATAAAACAGTTAGGTCCGGAAGCGTACAGCTTTCGGGCTTTACTGTTTTACTGAACGTCGGGGAATCGAAGGCCGGAGGCGGGCACACCATGTAATCATGGGGTCGCCGAGGCGGGGTCGCGAGTACTTGGTATTTTGTCCACATGAAGTGTGGTAAAATACTTAGTAACTCGTGACCGATTCCCCGTAGGGTCACAAAAATAAGGAGACAGACGCGGAGCGTTTGGCGAGTATATTTTTGTGATCTAATCATATCCTTTGCGCGAACCTTTTTCCAACAAAACTCTGACTAATCGCACGCTCCGCGTGCGTGGTGGCTTTAGACCAATGCGTACGCTCCGATTGCGTGGTGACTCTCATAATCCGACCAGCGCCTCGCG
>JACRKU010000024.1 GCA_016215205.1 Candidatus Yonathbacteria bacterium
TCGTCCCTGTCGTATAGTCGGTTTTAGCGGAGAGGGTGCCGGTAGAGGTATTGCGGGAATACATAGAGACGGTGTCGGAGTTGTAGTTCGTCACATACACCGAGGTGCCGTCGGCGGAGATGGCGACGCCGCGGGGGCTCGTCCCTGTCGTATAGTCGGTTTTAGCGGAGAGGGTGCCGGTAGAGGTATTGCGGGAATACATAGAGACGGTGTCGGAGCTGTTGTTCGCCACATACACCGAGGTGCCGTCGGCGGAGATGGCGACGTCACGGGGGTTCGTCCCTGTCGTATAGTCGGTTTTAGCGGAGAGGCCCACTCCGTCATCCATTGAAGTTTTTGCGGTCGTCGCCAAGCTCACACCAACCCCCGCTGTTACCCCTGTAGTTGTGGCAAAATACTGTGTCCAGTTGGATTGATTGGATGTGTGAGTGGATGTTGCCGTGGATATTCCACCCCTCCAATCTGTTTGTGCAAATGTGTAGGTTGCCGCGTGAGCGATTTCATGACGATAGATGTATGTTCCCGCGCCTGCGAGAATGAGCGCGAGCGTAGCGAGCGCGAAGTGGTGATGGCGTTTGTGCTTTTGGACAAACTCTGCCGAGCGGTGGAAAATATTTAGCATATTTAGTGTATGTGTTTTTATTGTATCATATATATCGCTCAAAATACCATGTGAGAGATGTGTGGATAACTATTTGTATTTTACAAAGTCCAGGACTTTGTAAAATGAATGGGAAAATTAGGAATATCTTGTATGGCGCAACTTGGAGCAACTTGGAGGTCGAACCTCCAAGTTGCTCCGCCGCTAATAAAAAGTCATGGACTTTGTAAAACAAAGTCCATGACTTTTTATTTTGTCGGCTGGTATGATTAGCCCATTCGGCGGTTTCCACCGCCAAACTCGCGGCGAGGCGCGCGCTCTTCAAGAGGGCGTGCTTCATTTACCGTGAGTGTGCGACCTTGGAAATCTTTGCCGTTCATGGCTTCGATTGCCTTGTCGGCATCTGCATCTTTGGCCATTTCAACAAAGCCGAAACCCTTTGAGCGGCCAGTCATCTTGTCGATGATAATTGCCACTGAAGTAACTGCTCCAATCTCTCCAAACGCAGTCTTGAGGTCGTCCTCTGTGGTTGAGTAAGGAATACCTCCTACATACAATTTCTTTGCCATATTCTTTTTGCTTATTGCTTAATTCAGTAAGATGACCGTTTTCCTCGCCCTCTCATCTCGACAGAATCAAGCAAGCACTGAGTGAAAACTTCTTACCCAATAAGGTTACCATGCGTTCAAAAAAAGTACAATACAATTAACTCTGTGGATAACTTTTTACTAAGGCAAGTTTTACTAAGGCCTTGCCTTAGTAAACAAGGCCTTAGTAAAATTGCCTTAGTAAAACTACCTATGATTTTCGGGATGCTTTCACGCGGTCGGCGTCGGTCAGATACTGCTTGCGGAGACGCACCGACTTTGGCGTGATTTCCAAATACTCTTCGTCGGTCATCGTCTCAAGACCTCGCTCGATTGAAAGCTCGAACGGGGGCGTGAGGGTAATAGCCTCGTCTGTTCCCGATGAACGCATATTGGAAAGCTGTTTCCCTTTTGTCGGGTTCACGCTCATCTCGTCGCCCTTTGCGGTATTTCCGATGACTTGTCCTTCGTACACTTCAACAGCAGGACCGATGTAGAGAACACCGCGGTCCTGAAGATTGTAAAGAGAAAATCCGAGCGCTTTGCCTGAAGCCATAGAAACCATCGAGCCGGCGGCGCGCTTCACAATCTCGCCCGCGTACTCGCGAAATTCAATAAAACGGCTTGATAGAATACCGTCTCCCTTTGTGTCTATCACAAATTGCCCGCGATACCCGAGGAGTCCGCGCGTAGGAATATCGAAAGTAAGACGCGTGATGCCGTTCTCATCTTTCATATTGGTCATCATTCCTTTGCGCTTGTTTATTTTTTCAATCACGCCGCCTGAAAGTGCGGAAGGCACATCAATGATGAGCTCTTCGTATGGCTCAAGCTTCACGCCGTCCTTTTCTTTTATAATAACTTGCGGTTGTGATACTTGAAGCTCAAAACCTTCGCGACGCATTTGTTCCAAAAGAATGGAAATATGAAGCTCTCCGCGACCGTACACTTTGAAAGAATCCATCGCGGAAAAATCCACCTTGAGTCCCACATTGACTTCGAGCTCGCGTTCAAGGCGATCGCGAATCTGGCGTATAGTGACGAATTTTCCTTCGCGCCCCGCGAATGGCGAGTCGTTCACAAAAAAATTGAGAGAAATTGTCGGCTCGTCCACTTTAATAGCGGGAAGCGCTTCTTGATTTGCCGTGGCGCAAATAGTTTCGCCGATATAAACATCGGGAAGGCCTGCAACCATAACAATATCGCCCGCGATAGCCTCGGGGACTTCCTTGCGCTCTGTGCCTTCAAATGTGCAGAGCTTTGTAATTTTCCCCGCTCGCGAACTGCCGTCGGCGTTTTTGATAATGACACTCTCCCCTGCGTGGAGAGTACCTTCGTAGATGCGACCGATGGCAAGACGGCCGAGGAAGTTGTCGTACCCAAGATTAAATGGCTGCATTCGCACGGGTGCATGAATGTCACTCTTTACGGCAGGCACTTTTTCCAAAATGATGTCAAGGAGAGGGTTCAGGTCTTTTGAATCCTCGTCAAGGGTGCGCTTTGCGATTCCCTGTCTGCCGATGGCGTACACGGTGGTAAAGTCGAGCTGTTCGTCTGTCGCGCCGAGCTCGAAAAAAAGTTCGAACACTTCGTCATGGACTTCTTTCGGGCGAGCGGCGGGCTTGTCGATTTTGTTCAAAACAACGATTGGCTTCAAGCCGAGCTCAAGAGATTTTTTCAAAACGAAACGCGTCTGGGGCATCGGACCCTCTTGCGCATCCACGAGGAGAAGCACGGTGTCGATAGAGCGAAGCACGCGCTCAACCTCAGAACCAAAGTCCGCGTGACCCGGCGTGTCCACAATGTTTATTTTTGTGCCTTTGTAAAAAACGGAAGTGTTCTTGGCATAAATGGTAATACCGCGCTCAAGCTCCAGGGCGTTTGAGTCCATGGTTACTCCCTCCTTTGTCATTCCAGTCTGGCGCATCAAAGCATCAGTCAAGGTGGTCTTGCCGTGGTCAACGTGAGCGATGATAGCTATATTTCTTATTTCCATAATTTGTAAACAAAAAATCCGCCTTTGCGGGGTGTATAATTGAGTACTATACCAATAATCACTTTATAAGTCAACTTATATTTGATATACTTGCGTAATGAAGCGAATTATTATTTTTCTCGTTATTGTCTACTTGGTCTCCGCGGTTGGCGCATGGGCGCTTTTTTCAAAAAATATGGGCACGAACGCAAAAATCTCTCGTGAACTTAAAGTTGCAAAAAAGGAAATTGCGGACGCAAAAAGCGCGCTTGATACGGAGAAAGCGACGCTGCATACTCTCGAGAAAAAAGTTTCCGACGCGCGCATAAACGCGACATTCCTCGCGCTCGCCATCTGCCCCGCCCTTGAAGCGACAAACAAAAATGCGCCATGCGTAAAAAATAGCACCGAGTGGTTTTCGCAAACAATACTTTCTGGAACAGCGCTTACAGACCCGGAAGCGAAAGCGAAAATGGATTCTCTGCTCGTGTCACTTGGAAGTACAAAAAAACCTACCGCGAAGCAACTTTATGAAATGCTTAAACCGATTGAATCCGGTTCTCTCAAAGCGCTCATCGAAGATTTGAAGTAATTACTTGTCATTTAATATGTCGATTTGCTTTTGATAGTCATCGGCATAACCCATTACCTGCGTGCCATAAAACGCGACTGATTTCTTTTGCGCGTTCTTCCAGCCCGCCAAGTATCGGAGCGCGGCGAGTCTATCTGCGGCGCGCGTGCCTTTATCTGCTCCATTGTCTTTCAAAAGAAGCGCGGTCGCAAATATTGCATCGCGCGGGAGCCACGGGTTGGGCGGATTGCTTCCCGAGAGTGCGGCGATGCGCTCTTCGTACATTAGCCATGTCGATGGAATGAATTGCGACGGTCCCATAGCCCCTCCCCACCCGTAACCGCAAGCGACTCCGGGACCAATCCGATCTCTTTCTGCTTTACCGCAAGGGCGCGCGGAGATGGGCACACTGTCAGGATTGAGTCCAAGCTTGCTTGTAATACTCTGGAAATCTGCCCAGTCGCGCTGTGCCATATCTGCCCGCCAAGTCCCCGTTCCTTGATTTTCCCCCAAATTTGATTCAATGGTAAGAATGCCGAGGATTACCGCGGCGCGAACGCCCGTTTTCTTTGAAGCGCCTGTCGCGTACTCGAGCGCCAACCCAAACGGAATCGCTTTTGAACCGCTAAGAGAAAAAAGTTCTGCGCGAATTGCGGCGGCGCTCTTTTGTTTTTCTTTCAAGACTTTTTGATAGGCAAGCTCCTGCCCTTTTGTCTCTTTTAAAATACGTCTTTTTTCCGCTTCATTTGCGACAAGAAGCTTTCTCTCGAGCTCTTGAATGCGGCGAAGGTCGACTTCTTCCTCTTTTTTGTCCTCAAGAATTTTCTTTTCTTCTTCGGTTGCCCTTTTTGCCACGCCAACTTCTTCAAGCGAAACCCCTATTGAGTCCTCTACATACTGAAAATTATCCAAATCAACAAAAAATTCCGAGAAGTTTTTGTCGGAGAGCGCGACTTCCACAATGGAATATGTGTCGAGCTCGTACGTGCGGCGCATGAGTCCCGCAAGCGATTCGCGTTCGCGATTTATCTTTGTGGAATACTTTACAATCGTGCGATTTTTTACGCCGATATCGTCAACAAGGCCCGCGATGGAAAGATTGCGCGCCTTGATCGACAACTTTGCTTTTTCAATTTGCGCATTGAGTATTGCGATGTCGCGTTCAAGGGAAACTCCTTCGCGTTGTTTATTTGTAAGAATGCTTTCTTGCGCGACAATTTCTTTTTCGCATGTGAGGAGCGCGGCTTCAAGCTCGGGCTTGCTTAACCCGGTAAAGGATTCTGGGCACCCAGCCGCCGCCGCTGGTATCGTAAAAATACCGAAAAATGACACGGAGAGAACAGAGGATATGAAAAACTTCCGAAAAAAACTTTTGGACATACGCTATTTTATTATAGCAAAAAATCCGTCGAGCACCATTTTGGTGCTCGACGGATTTTTGTGCCTTTTATTTTTCAACTTCCGCGGGAGCTTCTCCTTCCTCTTCTTTCTTTCCTTTCTTTTCAACTTCGATTGCCGAAAGATCCATAACCGGCGCTTCAAGGGGTTCTTCTTTCGCAACCGCAATCGCGGCAACAACATCTGTTCCGTGAGTTACAAGAGTAATTCCTTTTGGAAGCGCGATACTTTTTGCAAGAATTTGGCTGTCGATAGTGTCGAGTGCTGAAATGTCGATAGTAAAATTGTGAGGGAGATTTTCCGGCTGACCCTTTACCTCAACCTCGTGAAGAACTTTCACAAGCGAACCGCCGAGGTCCTTTACCGCAGCTGATACACCGGTGAATTCAAGTGGGATATGCACCGAAACCTCCTGTCCTTTTTCGAGAGCATAAAAATCAACATGTATTGGTTGACCCTTGATTGGGTCTACTTGAACCTCGTGGATAAGGGCGTTCAATTTCCCCTTTGGCATTTCAAGTGTCACCACTGTTGACTCGCCCGCAGTCTTCCAAACTTTCTTAAAACTATTGAGTGGAAACACGCAGGGGGTCGCCGCTTCTTTATGACCATAATACACAGCGGGAACAAAACCCTGCGCGCGAATTGCGGTGAGCTTCGTCTTTGGGTCGCGGATTTCTCCTTTAAGTGTGATATTCATATTGGGCTAGTATACGGATTTTAAAGGAAAAAGCAAATTTTAAAGCCCTGAGAACAACTTCAACCGCGCCTCAATCACCTTCTGCATCGCTTCGGTTGGCTCCTTCATCACTTTATATGGAGCGACTTCATCAGGATGCGCGGTGAGGTACGAGGCGAGAGATTTTACAAAAGCCACGCGGATTTCGGTATTTATATGTACCAGACTGATGCCCGCCTTGATAGCATCACGAAAATCTTCGTCCGATGTTCCTGAACCGCCATGGAGAACAAGTGGTACTCCTGCGGCGGCGCGCACTTTACGGATACGCGGAATATCCAAGCGCGGCTCGGGCGCATTCCTAAGCATGCCGTGCATATTCCCCACTGCGGGAGCAAACAAATCAACTCCCGTTTCTTTCACAAAACGCTCTGCCTGCTCTGGAGTGGTGAGTGTCGTGTCGTCAAACTTCACGCCTTCGGGAATCGCATCGAGAACTTTTGAAGAAGTGCCGATGTAGCCCACCTCTGCTTCAACGAGCACATCTCTTCCGGAAGCGCGCGCATAATCCACGCATTCTTTTGTCTTGGCAATATTTTCATCGAGTGAAAGTTTTGCTCCGTCAAAAATCACTGCGTCAAAGCCAGCGTCAATCGCTTCCTTCACGCGCTCCACGGTGTAGGTGTGGTCTGCGTTGATGAAAATCGGGTACTGATATTCTTCACGAATGCTTTTTACAAGCGCGACCGCCTGACGCACGCCCACGAAATCACGCTCTCCCTCCGAGAGCCCGACAATGACCGGAAGATTGAGCGACTTCGCCGCGCGAAAAATAGCCCACAAGCCCTCAAGGTTTGAAATATTGAAATGCCCGACCGCAATGTGTTTTTTCTCTGCGTCAGTGATAACCTCGCGTAATGTTGGAATGATACTCATAGTAAAGTTATTCTACCACAAACCAACTGATATGGTATACTTTTCACATTACTATTAAAAATTAACACTACATGGAACAACTAGATTTCGTAGGCATCGGAGACACGGTCGTAGATGCTTTTATACGCCTTCGCGAGGACCAAGCACACACGACTGTTTGCAAGATTGATGCTAACGCATCGGAGATCTGCATGCCATTCGGCGCAAAAGTTCCATATGATTTTGTAAAAGTCGTTTACGCCGTCGGAAACAGCGCCAATGCGTGCGTGTCCGCGTCGCGTCTCGGTCTCAAAAGCGCGCTCATAACAAATCTCGGCAATGATGATGACGGCGCAAAATGCGTCGCATCGCTTAAAAAAGACGGTGTCAGCACAGAGTATGTAAAACAATATAACGACATCAAGACAAATTATCACTATGTGCTCTGGTACGGCAGTGAGCGCACGATTCTCATAAAGCACGAGGTGTTCCCTTATATTCTGCCGCAAGATTTTGTGGGGCCCAAATGGCTATACCTAAGCTCACTCGGTGAAACTTCACTTGATTTTCATCACGAAATCGCAACTTATCTCGCCGCGCATCCCGAAACCAAGCTCGCATTTCAGCCGGGAACATTCCAAATAAAACTCGGTACGGATGCACTCAAAGATTTATACGCGCATACGGAAGTTTTCTTCTGCAATGTTGAAGAGGCGCGCCTCATCTTGAAAACAGACGAGCCGGAACCAAAAAAGCTCGCGCGAATGATGACCGCCCTCGGACCAAAAATTACGGTCATTACCGACGGACCAAAGGGCGCGTATGTATTCGACGGCACAGATGTTTGGTTTATGCCGGTTTACCCGGACATAGCGCCGCCGTATGACCGCACCGGCGCGGGCGATTCGTTTGCTTCAACATTTATCGCGGCGCTCGCGCTTGGCAAGGAGCCGCGCGAGGCTGTCACATGGGCGCCCGTGAACTCAATGTCTGTCGTACAGAAAATCGGCGCTCAAGAAGGACTCCTGTCGCGCGCAGAGCTTGAAAAATATCTAGCGGAAGCACCTGCGGATTATAAAGCGGTGAAATTGGATTAAGCGCAAAATAAAACATCCAGCCTGCCAGCTGGCAGGCTGGATGTTTTATTTTGCGCTTACAAAAGTTTCTTCACTGCTTTTTTGATGGAATCCTTATCCATTCCGTAATGCTTCACGAGCTCCTCAGGCTTCCCCGACTGCCCAAATTGATCCTGCACGCCAACGAATACAATCTTAGTCGGATGTTCCATTGCAAGGACTTCGGCAACTGCCGAACCCATTCCTCCTGCAACTTGATGTTCCTCGACAGTGACAATTGCGCCACATTCTTTTGCAAGCTTCACAATCGCCCCGCGGTCAATCGGCTTCACGGTACCGATATTTAAAACAACTGCGCCGACTACCTCTCCTTCGAGTTCTTTTGCCGCAATGAGCGCATTGTATACGAGCGAACCGCACGCAATGATGCCGACTTTGGGTGCAAGCGACGAGCGGAAAAATTCTTGCGCTTTTCCAATCTCAAAAGGCGTGTCCTCTGCCGTGATGATAGGAGTTTTTTCACGAGCGAGACGAATGTACGTTGGTGAATTTGTTTTCGCCATTGCGATAGTTGCTTTGCGCGCCTCAACGCTGTCGCATGGGGTAATTACCACCATGCGCGGCATCACGCGCACGAGCGCGATGTCTTCGATTGCTTGATGCGTGCCGCCATCGGGACCAACCGAAACTCCCGCATGCGAGCCCGCGATTTTCACCGGGCGGTCATTATAGCAAATGTTTGTGCGAATCTGCTCCCAATTTCTGCCGGGAGAAAACATCGCGTACGACGACACAAACGGCACCTTCCCCATCGCCGCCATTCCGCTTGCCACCGATGCCGACGACTGCTCCATAATTCCCATCTCAAAAAATCGCTTAGGAAATTCTTTTGCGAACGCATCCATCTTTGTGGATTCAGTAAGGTCGCAACACATCGCCACCACGCGCTCATCCGCACGCCCCGCAAGCACCAGCCCCTCGCCAAAACCCGCGCGAATCGGCGCTTGTTCTACATCAGTATCAAAAAGTTTTGGGTTGAGTGGGATGTTCATATCTTACCTTAATTACAGTATACATTAAATTTCATACACATTCGATCTATGGCCGATACACGCAACCATCAACAAGCGTTCATCTCAACATATTTTATATATCACCCGATAATCACCAATCCTTAACTTAAAAAACCCGACCCACTCTCTTTCAAGCGGCAAAGGCACCACCTGGTCAAAATTGCCTTCAGGCCATTCAAGCTTTCTGTGTACGCTCACGCGAATTTTCTTATCTAGCCCAAGAAAATTCTTCTCCGCATCTTTTGTTAAAACAATTTTCCACGCTTGCACCATAATAACGGGATTAGTTTTTCCTACTAAACTCTTTAAGTGCAATCAGTTTTTTAGGATTTACCTTTTGAGCTTTTTTAAGTTGTTTTATTGTTTGAGATGACAACATCATGCCAAAATCAGGATCAGCAAAAATCTCCTGAACGGACTCAATAATTGTTTGGCGTACGAGAGATTGCAATTGTCTTTGTTGAACGATTGTATTCATAATTATTATATTACCACAGGCACTAGTCTTTGTAAAAATCAATTTCCATCAAAAATTTTGGGTTGAGGGGGGTCATGTTTCTATTTATTAAAGTCCGCGTTCATTCCGCGTCTAGTCCGCATCTACTATTCGTGCTCACTCTCAATCTGCCCGCCGAGCGTACGAAGCTCTGCCATCGCATTCGCACCCTGTTCTTTGTCTGGCGGGTTGCCGTGCCACTTGAAGTCGCGCTGAAACATTTCAACACCCTTGCCCGGAATAGTGTGCGCGATTATGACTGACGGCTTTTCAAAGATCGCTTTTGCTTCATCAATCGCATCAACAATCGCAGACATATTGTGTCCGTCAATCTCGAGAACGTGCCAGCCGAATGCTGCCCACTTATCCGCAAGCGGTTCGAGGGGCATCACGTTTTCCGTAAAGCCGTCTATTTGGATATTGTTGCGGTCTACAACGGCGACGAGGTTGTGAAGCTTTTCGCGACCCGCTAGCATCGCCGCCTCCCAGATTTGCCCTTCGTTCAATTCACCGTCGCCCAAAAAAGAGTAAATGGTTCTGTTTGAGCTTTGTCCGCGGTCGAGGCGGTCCGCAAGCGCCATCCCCACTGCCTGCGAAAGCCCTTGTCCAAGAGGACCGGAGCTTGTTTCAAGCATCGGCAAATACTCGCGGTGCGGATGCCCCTGAAGTCGTGTGCCGAATTTGCGGAGCGTTTTTAATTCTTTTACAGGGAAATATCCCGCGTGCGCCATCGCCGCATACATCACCGGGCAAATGTGGCCGTTGGAAAGCACTAGTCGGTCACGGTCTTCCCACTCCGGATTCTTTGGGTCGTGTTTGAGAATATGAAAATAAAATGCGGTAAAAATATCCGCCATGCCGAGCGGTCCCGCCGTGTGTCCGGACTTTGCTTCAACAAGCGATTCAATAATCGACTTCCTGATCTCAAGCGCTTTCTCTTCGAGAAATTTTATTTTGTCGTCGTGGAGATGGGTCATAAGACTATGATACTAGATTTCTCATTTCAGTGATAGCTTGAGTAAAATCATCGCTCCCAAGTATCGCCGAGCCGGACACGAGACGCGTTACTCCGGCATCTACAAGCCTCTTTGCGGTTTCCATATTTACAGCGCCGTCGACGCTGATAGGCATATCTGGGCGCGTACTTCGTGCCACACGCACTTGGTCGAGTACGCGCTCATCAAAAGCTTCTCCCTGAAAACCGATGCGCGCGATACCCATACACTGCACAAAGTCGATACGGTGGCAAAATGGCGCGAGTGTCTGGATTGGAGTCGTGGTATTTATCGCGAGACCGAGTTCGATAAGCCCCTCCGGTACTGCCGCGCGAATTTTTTCAAAATCCTTCATTGATTCCACATGCACAATAATACGCCGAGCGCCGGCGGAAACCCATTTGGGCACCGCAAGCTCGGGATTCTCTATCATCAAGTCAACTTCAAAATCAAGTGTTTCCCACTCGGGCATCCCCTCTTCCTCAGCGACAATGGCGTCAAAATGCGCATCCCGCGGATACGGCCATGTGCGCTCGGGTACAAATTTTCCGTCCATGATGTCGAGCTGCACAAGAGGAACAACACCCGCAAAAAGACTCATCATCTCATCAAGATGCTCGTAGTCCTTTGGCATTATCGCGGGAATAATCTCTATCATAAAAAATTATTTATCCAGTTTTTGAATTCTTCGCTCGTGCCGTTCATCGCCCGAAAAAGGTGTTTCGAGCCACACGCGCACCACTTCTTTCGCTTCGTCTTCTTCAATGAACCGCGCACCGAGAGAGAGGATGTTCGCATCATTGTGCTCGCGCGAGAGTACCACGATATCCACAGTACCTCCATAGTAGACTGCCGCGCGCGCGCCGGGCACCCTGTTTGCGCACATCGCTTCACCCTGACCAGAACCGCCAAGTATAATTCCGCGCGACTTGGGGTCGCGAGCAACATTTTCCGCAACCGGACGAATGAAATCCGGATAGTCATCGAGGCTATCGAACTTATGCGCGCCAATATCCTCCACCTCATGTCCGCGCGCGCGAAGAAATGGAATAAGCGATTCCTTGAGTTCAAACCCTGCGTGGTCGGTGCCGATATAAATGCGCATGATGCTGTTAAAGATTCTCTGCCACCTTAACTACATGTTTTACCAAAGTGTTCGTGTAACCCATTTCATTGTCATACCACGACATAACTTTCACGAGGTTGCCGTCCACCACGCGCGTCAAATCAAGGTCGGCAATCGCGCCATAGAGAGTTCCCACAATATCAGACGACACAAGGGGCTCATCGGTGACCGTAAAGATACCTTCCCATCGCGGGGTTTTTGAGGCATCGCGCAAAATTTTGTTTACCTCTAGAACACTGGTGTTCCTTTTTGCGATGAACGTAATGTCGGCGATAGAGCCGGCAATAATCGGCACGCGCACGGCGATGCCGTCAAACTTGCCCTTCAAATCAGGCACCGCTTCCGTGACAGCAATAGCCGCACCCGTCGATGATGGCACCATGTTTGCCGCACCCGCGCGCCCACCGCGAAGGTCTTTGCCGCCGGGACCGTCCACAATTTTTTGCGTACCGGTGTACGCGTGCGTGGTGTTAAGCACTGCTTTCTCAATACCAATAGTTTCATTCAAAATAGTAATGACCGGCGAAGCGGCGTTTGTCGTGCACGAAGCATTTGAAGAAATCTGACATGTCGCAAGTTTTTCATCGTTGATACCCATAAGCACGGTCGCACCGGTGATACCCTCAATCATTTCGCCTTTCACTGGCGCAGTAATTACAACTCGTTTTGCGCCTGCATCCAAATGCACTTTTGATTTTTCGTAGCTCGTGTAAAAGCCGGTTGATTCAACCACGACATCAATGTCGTACTTTGCCCACGGAAGTTTCGTTGCGTCTTTTTCCTGAATCAAAACAACTTTTTCCACACCAACGCGGAAACCCGGCTCCTCGCCATTGCCGGGAGGGACGACTGCCACATCGAAGTCCGCGCGCCCGTACGCGGTGTCGTACTTGAGGAGATACGCCATGTTCTCTGGGTCGCCGAGGTCGTTCACCGCCACAATCTCAAGCTCTGGTTGCGTGCGCGCCAACTTATAAAACGCGCGTCCTATGCGCCCAAACCCATTAATCGCTACTCGTGTCTTTTTCATTTTTGTGGTGGTTAAATTGATTAAAACTATGCGTCCATTTTAGCACACAGAGCAAAAAAGAGCACAATTTGTGCCCTTTTATGAATACAATTCGCTATGACTTCCAATATCAGCAAATTCAACGTGTTTGTCGTCTATTTCTTCAAACACTGCGCGAATGTCGCCAGTGACATTAATACTTCTGCACCCATCCCATTCCCCGCCGAGTGCGTGATTATTAAGTAGTGGATAGTGCGGATTCTTTATAAACAAAGCGAGCCTCTCATAAAATTTTTCTTGTATCACTTTTGATTGCTTGCGAAGCATCTTCTTGAACACTCGACCATAAGTGATAGTCATAAAATTATGAACGAAGAGACTTAATCATACTTTCAGCATCGTAAAATGGTCCAACCGATTTCCCATGAGCGCGGTCAAGGCGAGCAGACTTAATAGAATGCTTCAAGCGTGGAGATGGCTCAAGGACAGAAAAAGAAACGGTCTTATTTCGCGCCAAATTCTTCAAAGACGCATTGATAATAGCCGACAATGTAAAGCCGAGCTCGTCCGCCACCTTTTGTGCCTCATTTTTAACTTTTGGGTCTATTTTGATATTTAATACTGCTGTTTTCATCCCGTTAGAGGTAGGAAACGCTGTGCGTTTCCGTAATTAACTAATAATTATTGCTGTTAATATACTTAACCTAAATTCCCCATTAGATTGCACCACTGAACTATGCAACCTCTAACGGGATTCATATATGCTAAAGTATATACTTTGTCATTACTGGTGTCAACGGCAATATTTTTACTTCAACCCCTCTTCAAATAGCGTTTTGAACATCGCAGGATTCCCACTTCCCTTGCTTGCCTTCATTCCTTGCCCGATGAAAAACTGAAGGAGGGCGACTTTGCCCGACTTGTAATCGGCTACCACCGTTGGATTCGCAGAAATAATTTCTGCTACCATTTTTTTGAGTGCCTCAACATCATTTTTCTGAATGAGATTGTTTTTCTCTGCAATTGCGCGAGGATCACCGCCTTCGGCGTACATTATTGCGAGTGTGTCTTTCGCGCCACGCGAAGATAAGTCGCCTGCTTTAATCATTGTCACGAGATCAGCAAGTGATTTGCCAGTTACTCCTCCGATTGAGCCAGAGCTCTTCATAAGTCCCACAAAGTCAGAGGTAATATAGTTCTCAATGAGGGCGACGGATGGTCTGTCTCCGTCAATCGCATTCACAGCATCTTCAAAAAGTCTGCCGAGGATTTTGTCCGCGACAAACACTTCCGCATTTTCCGTCTTCACCCCATACTCACGCACGAGGCGCGCGCGCTTCTCCCAAGGAAGTTCCGGCATTGTAGCTTTCAGTTTCTCATTTGAAAATTCCGGAATCTCGGAAATTTTTAATTTTGGCAAATCGGGGTCAGGGAAATAGCGATAATCATGCGCGCTTTCTTTTTTGCGTTGTGAAAATGTCTTCTGACCTCCTTCATCCCATCCGCGCGTCTCTTGCACAATCTCGCCCGGACCACCGTCCAAGATTTTTGTCATACGCTCCACCTCATACACAATCGCGCGCTCAACCGAGCGAAACGAGTTTAAGTTTTTCACTTCTACTTTCGTGCCTAGCTTATCGGTCTTTGATATTGAAATGTTTGCCTCCACGCGCATCTCCCCCTTTTCCATGTTTGCGTTCGATACGCCGAGAGTACGAAGGAGGAGCTGGAGCTCGCGCGCAAATGCGCCCGCTTCTTCTGCGGTGTGAATCACTGGCTTGGTTACGAGCTCCATGAGAGGCACACCCGCGCGATTGTAGTCCACGAGGCTTCCTTCGCTCCCCTCGTGCGACGAACTCGCGGTGTCTTCCTCCAAATGCACACGCTCAATAGCTATGCCATTTAACATTCCATTTGAAACAAGCGGATATTTATACTGGCTAATCTGATACCCTTTTGGAATATCCGGATAAAAATAATTTTTGCGGTCAAACTCGGTGAAGTCCGCGAGGTCGCTCCCGAGCGCAGTGCCCACACGCAAAACATGATGCACCGCCTGTTTGTTGATGACCGGCAAAGTCCCCGGATGCGCCATGCACACAGGGCAAATGTTCACATTCGGCTCCGCATTAAACGGGTCGTTCGCCGAATTGCAAAACATTTTCGTTTTTGTTTTCAGCTCTGCGTGGACTTCCAGACCAACGGTTAGTTTGTAACTCATAATGGGGAGTATATCGTCAAACGAGGAGCGGCGCAAACATAGCAATGTTTATGACGTCCGAGTGCCGACAATATATAGTAATCTATATAACACGAAACCTATTTTATTTTTTATCCCACGCTTCCCTGCTTATCCCTGCTTGACGAAGAATCCTCACGAGCAAATCAACACTTATTTCTTTTTCGTGAGGGTTTGGGATTGTAACCATGAGATTCCCTTTAACCATATATGGATGCTTTCCTTCCTTGTACGGTCCATCAAATCCAAACTTGCGGAGTCGTTGAATCAAAACGCGCAGAGAAACTGGTCCGAGTTTAGGCATAAACTTCTTTTTTCGTCTGTATCTTTAGTCGAGGCACTCTAAATCCAGGAATAGGAAGGTTCATTCGCAGACGAAGAATAACCCACCCCTCTAAAACACTTGCGAGCTCCTTACGGCATGACTCAAGAGTCTTCCCTGTCGCCCACACGCCTTTTAACTGAGGTATCTCGCCGTAGTACCGTTCCTTATTGTCGATAATTTCATAGCGAGCCTTATCCAAATATGACATTATGTAATCGTGAATCATCATACGCAAATGGTATCATGGCTAAAAATCAAAATCAACGCACGCTGTCACCTAATTCTAATTTTGACCCCTAATTTTTCGTGACGGCACTAAACAAAGGTACCTGACCCCTAATTTTTCAAAATACCGAATGCTTTGCTCCTTCGCGAACAAGAGTGCATCCTTCCCTCAATAAATATCGCACAAGAATCACACGCTTCATATATTAAACTGTAACCAAAAGCGGTTCGCGACGCGCTGTTTTCCCTGCGTCATTTTGATTCACCAAACGGTTTGTTTCAATAACAAGCATGAGTGCGTCTTTTAGGTTTTCACGGACTTCTGCAATCGTGCGTCCTTGTGTATTCACGCCAGAAAGTTCCTCGACCCAGCCAAGGTACCATTTACCGCTTTTTTTATACACTGCTGTGAATTGCTGTTTCATGTTTGATATATTACCACAGCCAATTATAGGCGTCTATGCCATTGATTTCAGTAATTTCAGTAGTTCATCCTGAAATACTTTCATTCCTTTATCATCAAGAATCGTGATGGCAAACACTTCCGAATGCGGGTAAGTTTTTTTGAATGCAGTCGCGACTTCTTTCACATGTTCGGGGGTCACCATGTCCGTTTTGGTGAGAATAATTATTTCGTGCTTCGAAGCCAAGTCTTTATCAAAAGCAGAAAGTTCTTTGCGCACGGTTTCATACACCGCGAGTGGATCTTCATTTTCAAGTGACACTAAATGCGCGAGCATTTTTGTGCGCTTTACATGGCGGAGGAATTTGTGACCGAGACCGCGTCCTTCTGATGCACCCTCAATGAGCCCCGGAATATCTGCGATGATGAAACCGAAACATTCACCCAAGTTTGGTTCAAGTGTGGTGAAAGCATAGTCGGCAGTCTTTGCGCTCGCGCGCGTGAGGGCGTTCAGAAGCGACGACTTGCCTGCGTTAGGAAGACCGACAAGTCCGATGTCAGCAACAATCTGAAGTTCCAATTTAAAATCCGCTTCTTGTCCCTTTTGTCCCGGCACATGCTCTTTTGGCGTGCGGTTGGTTGCCGACTTAAAATGCTCATTACCAAAACCACCGCGACCACCCTTGAGCACCAAAGTCTCCGCGCCGTCTTTAAGGAGCTGATACTCCACGCCCGTATCGAGGTTCGTCACAATGGAACCAATCGGCAAATCCAATATAAAATCATTACCGTTTCTGCCGTGAAGGCTGTCATTGCCTCCATCGCCAGCGCGCTCTGCGGAAAATTCTTTTTGATGGCGGTATTTTGAAAGAATGTGCACATCACGAATGGCGCGAATGTACACATCCCCGCCCTTTCCGCCGTCGCCGCCGGAAGGCCCGGCAAATTCTTTTCCTTTTTCATGCTTAAGACGCATCACGCCGTTTCCGCCGTTGCCCGCCTTCATATGCATCGTCATTTCATCAACAAAAGCCATAGTAAAATTAGTTAAATCCAACTATATCACAAAAATTACAGAGCGTCCACTGCTATTTTTGCGAGCGCGAGCGCGCCTTCTTTCGAGCCAGCCACAGCGATAAAAAGTTTATTGTGACAAAAAAGAGCGTCGTCTACTCCGGAAACTTCCGCCAATTCTTTCCCTGTCTTTCCCGCCCACGCACTCGGCAAATTCTTCCTGTTTTTAAACGAATGCACATCGCCTCGCACCGCTTCTATTTTCCACTTGCCCATATTCCCGCGATCCGGCTTTACGACAAAAAGCGGTTCCGGCTTTGTGCCGAGCGCTTCATACCACAAATAATGGTCGTCAAGAATGATGATGCGTTTGTCCGCGGCACGAATGTATGCTTCTTCCGCGTGTTTTTTCCCTTCTTCCTCTGTTCGCGTGCGCACTATTTCTCGCGACAAAATTTTTTCTGCCACCGCGACTGCTTCAAAAAATCCTTCGTCTTCGGTGCGCGCTTCATTCCATCCGGGACGAAATGCGCTTATCACGTCTTGAAGAATATACGGAGCGACTTCCCCACGAACACCGAATGTCTCAAAACCATTGTCCCCCGCGTCAACCGGTTGAACGAGACGCTTGTCAATAATACTCATTGCGTACGGAGAGCCTGCAATCTTTTCCCCAAATTCCTTCCACACCAACCCAAATGATGAATAAGGGACGCCATTTTCACGACTACCCGCTCCGCCGCTCTGATGGTGGTCAAACCGCCCGCGCGAAGCATCGTACTCGCCACCCACATCCACCACATAGTCGCCTTTTGCCCATACTTCCGGCTCGCGACTGCGCGCGATTTCTACATTCCCATCATGCAAAACAGAAAGGACTGCGCATGCAAAAACCTCATCAGTATGGAAATTACCGCTGTGGGTGACTATCAGAAGATTCTTCGAGTTCTTTTTGTCCATAGTATTTAGATGTCGAGCGTTGAATCAGGATAAACCCTATCACAAAAATGAGCGCAATCAAAGCAAATTGCGCCGCCCTGTGCGTGACGGCAAGCGCCGCGTGTCCAAACATAAAACCAACCACTGAAAAAATCGCGACCCAAGCAAACGAAGCAATCAGCTCCGCTTTTATAAAAAGCTGAAATTTCACGCGCACAATCCCCGACAATACGAGCGCTGCGTGGTTTGCGCCATAAATAAATTTGGAAAGAAAAATCGAGTTGAACGGATTCTCGCGAAAACGCGGCAAAAGAATCAGGACTGTCCTTTCGGCGGCGCGCATAAGGAACAAAAATTTTCTTGAACGTGCGGTGAACATTCCGAGCCAATACCAAAATATGTCGCCAACCATCACACCGGCAAAAGACACCCACAAAACATCGCCGAGGTCCAGAGCTTTTAATCGCGCGAGTATTCCCGCGACGATAAGAAACATTTCCCCTTCTGCCACCATTGCGAGGAAAAGAACGACATACCCCAAAACACGGTGGTCCTGCACAAACAAAATAAAAAAATCGATAGATTGCTCGAGCATAACTATTCTTTAGAAAATATGACGTGCATGACAGAGCTTACCGCGGAAACAACGAGTGACCCGATGAGCGCCGGCACGAAACCAGCCACCTCGAAACCCTTTACAAACGACCCGACTCCCCAAAAAAGAAGAGCATTCACGACAAACGAAAAAAGCCCGAAGGTGATGAGTGTAATCGGAAACGCGACGAGCAAAATGAGCGGACGCACGACCGTATTCAGGATACCGAAAAACGCCGCGACAAGGAGCGCAGTGCCAAATGATGTTATTGTAATTCCTGGCACAAACGAAGGAAGAGCGAGAATCGTAAGCGCTACAATAATCCATTTCGCAATGAGTTTCATTGTTTAAAAAGTTAGGCGAGCGCGTTCGGCGCGGTGCGACCCGAAAGATGTTCAATGATGTTCGTTGCGACCAACTCCGCCATTTTTGTGCGTGTTTCTTCGGTTGCTGAAGCGAGGTGCGGGTTCACCACCACATTCTGCAAAGTTAAAAGTTCAGGTGTTATGTTCGGTTCAAACTCAAACACATCAAGCGCCGCGCCGCGAATGGTTCCTGCTTTGAGCGCGGAAACAAGCGCAAGCTCGTCCACCACAGGTCCGCGCGAAGTATTTACAAGGAGCGCGCTCTTCTTCATGAGCGCAAGACGCTCCTTGTTGATAAGGTGGTGTGTCGCAGGAAGGAGCGGCACATGAATACTCACCACGTCGGACTGCGCGAGCACTTCTTCGTATGTCGTGTAGTGCTTCGCATCACACAGAGCTTCAAGCGCTTCATTTTTCTTGGTGTCATAATAAACAATCTTCATTCCAAAACCATTGTACAAAATCCCCGCAACCTCGGAGCCGATGCGTCCGGCGCCCACGAGACCAAGCGTCTTGTTTTTGATGTCTGTCCCCAAAAGAAGCATCGGCTCCCATCCGACAAATTTCCCCTCGCGAATAAAGCGGTCCCCTTCTGCAGTGCGAGAAGCAAGTGTTAAAATAAGCGCCACCGTATGCTCGGCGACGGTCGCCGTGAGAACCTCGGGGGTATTGGTTACCACTATTCCGCGCTCTTTCGCCTTGGGAATATCAATGTGATTAAAACCAACTGAATAGCTTGCAATTATTTTTACCGATGGGGGCATCGCCGCAATCATATCTGCGTCAATAGTGTCGGTAAGAAGAGGGACAACCGCATCATACGGCGCCTGCGCCAAAGCCTTCTTCAACTCATCGCGCGTAAGCACACCATCTTTTGAGCTTACGGTCACCCCGTATCCCGCCCCGCGCAACATTTCTTCGGCGCGCGCCGGAATGCGTCTCGTCATAAATATCTGTTTTGTCATATACTCAATATTATACCATGAGGACTCTAGCGTGTGCACGTTGCCCGTTTGAAAAAAACATGGTATACAGACTATACGTTTACGCCCCGTAACCGCGGGCATTTTTACCAAAAATGGTCGAAACATTTTTCAACAGCATTCTTTATGTATTCCTCTTTCTCACCCTCTATCTCGAGGTGTTTTTTCTCATTACCTTTTTTGAAGAGCGGCTAAAGCTAGGCATCATATCCGTACGCGCAAAACTTTCCCGATATCCCTCCGTCACTATTATTGTCCCATGCTGGAACGAGGAAAAAACTGTTTCAAAAACAGTCGACTCTCTTCTCGCGCTCCATTACCCGAAAGACAAACTCGAAATTTTCATTATTGATGACGGCTCAACCGACCGCACGTGGGAAGTCGTGCAAAAATTTGCAAAAAACACGCAGGTGAAACTTTTCCGCAAAGAGAACGGCGGAAAACACACTGCGGTAAACTTTGGCATTGAAAATTCCACGGGCGAGCTTGTTGGATGCCTCGACGCGGATTCATTCGTAGACAAAGATGCGCTCCACGAAATCGCAAGTGCTTTCAACGAAGACCGGCAAATGATGGCGGCAACGCCGATGCTTGTCGTTCATGAGCCGAAAACAATTCTTCAAAAAATGCAAAAAACAGAGTACCATACGGGCGCATTTTTGAAACGAATGCTTTCGCCTCTTGACGCTATCACGGTGACACCCGGACCATTTTCCATTTTTCGCCGAGAAGTATTCAAAAAAATCGGCCTCTACAAAAAAGCGCACAATACAGAGGATATGGAATTTGCGCTCCGTATGCAGGCAAACCACATGCGTATCAGGAATGTTCACACGGCGCAGGTGCACACCACAACACCCGGAACGCTCTACACGCTCTATCGCCAGCGCCTGCGCTGGGCATACGGCATAATGAAAAATACGCTTGATTATCGCTTTATGATTTTCCGGAGCGAGTACGGCATCCTCGGAACGATTGCGCTCCCTTTGTCATTCTTTGGTGTCTTTATTTTTCTCTACAATTTCGGCTTTATCGTATTTCATATAGCGCGCGTAATTATAAGCAAAACGGTAGAGATAAGCACCGTCGGACTTTCGTTCGCGCTTCCCCGCGCCGATTCGTTTTTCTTTAACACCGATTTTATGTCAATCCTTTCGTATGTCTTTCTTGGGCTTGGGCTGGTCATCATTTGGAACGGGGTCAAGCTCGCGGAGGGGCGTTTCCGTCCAAGTTCCGGTATCTTTTATTTCATTTTCCTTTATGGTATTGTGGCACCAATCTGGTTTACTCGCGCCGTTGTCAATGTCGCCATTTCTCGAGGCACATCATGGCGATAGGATAGTCGCTACCAAACCATGCGCGCAAAAATCGAAACAAAAAAATATGTATTCGCCTTCATTATTGCCGCAATAGTGTTTTTCGGCGCGCTCGGCGTGAGCAACCGCTTTTCGGAAAAACGCATCGCGGAAATTAAAACAGTCGAAGATAAAATATCTCTGGATATTCTTTCGTCTGAAACGCAATTCGCGCTCCTAAAAGAATCTTCGTGCAGGGCCATCGACCACGGAACCGCATTTTCAGAGGAGCTGGGTTCTCTCGCGGCAAAACTCTCATATATGGAAGACAATTTGGGTAACAATAACCCCAATGTGATAAGCCTCAAAAAATACTATTCTCTCCTCCAGATCAAGGACTACCTTTTGGTCGCGCAAATCAAAGAAAAATGCGGCACTAAACCCATTACAGTCATTTATTTCTACTCCAACAATGGCGACTGCGATGATTGCAAAAAAGAAGGATATGTTTTGACAAAACTCCGCGAGGAATATCCTGAACTTCGCATTTACTCGTTTGACTACAACCTCGACCTTTCCGCGGTTAAAACAATGAAGTCAATCCAGGGGGTGCAAAACAAACTCCCCGCGCTGGTCATTTGGGATGAACCATACTACGGTTTCAAGAGCGCCGAGGATGTTGAAAAAATAATTCCACAACTCAAACGCCTCCGCGCCGTGCGCGAAAAAGCCGAGGCCGCAAAAAGCGCAACAAGCACCAAGAAATAGGACATAGAAAAAATCCGCCTTTGGGCGGATTTTTTCTATGTCCTAAACTCTACTTTCTAATTTCTATTCTACGCTCCCTTCTCAATGAGATCCATGAACGCAACAACTTTTGCTGTGTATGTTGGAACAACCGAATTGTTGTAGTGATGAAGAATCTCCGTGGTAGTTGCATCCTTGTAGTACTGTTCAGTCTTAGGGTTATTACCGCCAAGGTTCATTGCGACAGTCTCGATAGCGGAATCAAAGTCCTTGAACTTGATTTTGCATGACCCCCAACCAAATGGGTTGTTGTTGCAAGCAAACTTACCGCCGGTCGATTCCGCGATAGCAATGGCTGGAAGAAGGCGCCAATCTAGATCATTGTCTATGGCTTCTTTCACAAGCTTCGCGCCATAGCCTTCAAGAGGCATATCACGCTTTGCAAAGTAATCATCAATCTTTTTCGCGTGCATTGCATCAGTAGAGGCCTGCTCGCTTTGCGACATACCATTGGCGTCTATGGCCAAGCCACGAATCAGCTGATTCGAAAACGCAAAGTTAGTATTGAACATCGCGAGCGGGCTTCCGGCGGTCAAAAATGGAATAAGCATCAAACCGCGCGCGAACTGTATTGTTTGTTTTTTCATATAGTGGCAATATTTGCTTTGCCGAACGCCATGTCTATTTCGTCCAACAAAAAAGCACCATTAAAGGTGCATTTGAGCCTGACTGAAGGTAAACCAAGCCTATCATATCCAGTCCCAAAAGTCAAGGATTTTTCTTCTGTTTTGACATAGTTTTTGATGGAAAATTGCCAAAATATCCTTATTTTTCAATAGTTTTTATGCAATGGGCTTTACGCCCTGTCAAACCTGTTTTTTCGTTACTTTTCTACGCCCCGTGGCACTTCTTGTATTTTTTACCTGAACCGCACGGACAAGGGTCGTTGCGCCCAATTTTGTCGGAGCGGATAGGCGCCACAGTAGACGCCTCATCTTCTCCACCGCCGATTAGAGTAGCGTGTTTCACCACCTCGCGGGCTTTTTCTTCTTCTTTTTTAAATGCGTCGGCGGCAATTGCGGGTACAAGGCGCAAAATTTCGTTCTGCACATTCTCCTTCATCTCGCGGAAAAGGCGAAGTCCTTCTTTTTTGTATTCCACAAGCGGGTCGCGCTGTCCGTACGCGCGAAGGTTCACCGATGACTTCAAATATTCCATCGCGTCCAAATGTTCCATCCACATCATATCGACAACCTGGAGAATGAGGCGCTTCACCGCGTGATAAAATTCTGTCTCGCCGAGTCCGGAAACTTTCTCTCCAATAATTTTCGTAAGTTCTTCGTTGCCCGCTACAATTTCCGTGATATAAGCCTTTGATTCTGGAATGCCGCCCAAGAGAATCCCGCGACGCATGCCGTACACATACGCGCGCTGTTTGGTCATCACGTCGTCATACGAAAGCACGTGCTTGCGCGAGTCAAAATGAAATCCTTCGATTTTTTCCTGCGCGGTCTCAAGCGAACGAGAAATCATTTTGTTTTGAATCGCCTCATCTTCGGGGATACCGAGCCTGCCCATCATATTCTTCACGACATCCGATGCAAAGACCCGCATAAGACTGTCTTCCATCGATACAAAAAACTGTGTTTCGCCGGGGTCCCCTTGGCGACCTGCGCGCCCGCGAAGCTGATTGTCGATACGGCGCGCTTCGTGGCGTTCGGTACCGAGCACAAAAAGCCCGCCAAGGGATTTGACTTCCTCATACAACTCCGTGGTCGACGGATTTCCGCCGAGCTTGATGTCCACACCGCGACCCGCCATGTTGGTCGCAATGACCACGCTCCCCTTTCGACCCGCCTGCGCGATAATTTCTCCCTCGCGTTCGTGGTTCTTTGCATTCAAAACCTCATGCGGAACGCCTTCGCGCTTTAAATACTCCGAGAGAAGCTCGTTCTTTTCAATCGAAACTGTGCCAATGAGCACAGGCTGACCTTTTGCGTTAAGCTCCTTCACTTTTCGCGCAATAGCTTTGAACTTTCCATTTTCAGTTTGAAAAATAAGGTCGGTGCGGTCAAGGCGCGACACAGAGCGATTGGTTGGGATCTGCGTCACCTCAAGTCCGTACACTTTATAGAACTCCTCGCTCGAAGTTTCCGCAGTTCCGGTCATCCCCGAAAGCTTGTCGTAAAGACGGAAGTAGTTTTGGAATGTGATTGACGCAAATGTCCGCGATTCTTTTTGAATTTTCACCGCCTCTTTTGCCTCTACTGCCTGATGCAAGCCCTCTGACCAACGACGCCCCGGCTGAAGGCGCCCCGTAAACTCATCTACAATAATAACCTCATCATCTTTTACGACGTATTCCTTGTCTTTAATAAAAAGCGCCTGTGCGCGAACAGCGGTCTCCAAATGATGCACATATTTCACCCCGCGTTCAGTGTAAATGTTCTCTACGCCCAAAAGCTCTTCGGCGCGATTGATTCCCTCTTCGGTAAGCTGAATTGCTTTCAACTTTTCGTCCACTGTATAGTGCTCTGGTGCTTTCAGTTTTCCTGCAATGCCCGCAAAAACGGTGTATAAATTTTCCGCATCGCCAGATGGCGCAGAAATGATGAGCGGGGTGCGCGCTTCGTCTATTAAAATGGAGTCAATCTCGTCCACGATTGCGAAATGATAATCGCGCTGTGCTATGTCCCCGGTCGTGTACGCGACATTGTCGCGGAGATAATCAAAACCGAATTCGTTATTGGTACCGTATGTAATGTCCGCGCGGTATGCATCCTGTTTTGAACAAGGACGCATAAATTCGTGAATGACTTTAAATGAACCAAGCATGTCACGCTCAGAATCAAGCTCTTGGTGGTTCGGATCGTAGAGATACGAAGACATGTGGTTGAGCACCCCGACAGATAGACCGAGGAAAGAATAAATCTGCCCCATCCATGTTGCATCGCGACGAGAAAGATAATCATTCACCGTCACGACATGCACGCCTTTGGAAGAGAGGGCATTTAAATATGCCGGAAGGGTTGCGACAAGAGTTTTTCCTTCTCCGGTCATCATCTCGGCAATTTTCCCCTCGTGGAGCGCGATTCCGCCGGCAAGCTGAACATCGTAGTGGCGCTGGCCTAGGGTTCGGCGCGACGCTTCACGCACAACCGCAAATGCTTCGGGAAGAATGTCGTCCAAAGCCGTACCGGAGGTCAAACGTGCGCGAAATTCCTCCGTTTTCGCGCGCAGAGCGTCATCTGAAAGCGTTTTCAGAATAGGTTCAAAATTATTAATTTTCTTTACCAATGGCGCGTACTTCCGGGCTTCCCCGCCGCCTCCAAAGATGGTTTTTAGAAATGACATTTAAACACTTTAACATAAAACCCCGTTCTGCTGAAGTAGCCGCTTCTGCGGGCTCAAAAAGCAAAATCCCCGCCTAAAACCAGACGGGGATTTTGCGAAAGCGTGGTTACGCGCGCTTTGCAGAGCGCTTCTTTGACTTTTTTGCTGCTTTCTTAGCCTTTTTCTTTGCTGCCATGTTTTTGTATGCTGTCTCGAGATGCATTGCTATATCTCAAAACGATGTATGCAAATTATTATCTACAATAATGTTCGACCCGAGGTATAAATTATTTTCTAAACCTCGCGTATAATTATTGGATCATTTTTTGTGTGGAATTTCATCCACACTCTGTACTGTGATCTACTATTATTATCCCGCATACAAAAATCAAACACAATACGTTTTGAAATTAAACTGTGGATAACTCGCATGCACAGATTTTTTTCAAAAAATCTGTGCATGCGTCAAAAGTTGAAAGTCACAAGTAAAAAGTAAATGCAAAATGCATTCACTTTCAACTTCGAATCAACTGATTTCGTGGCTCGGCCATAAACACTTTTAACTTTTTACTAGTATCACTTCTTCTTCAAGCAATACTCCTGTTTTTTCTTTTATGTCGCTCTTCATTTCATCTGTGAGCGACAATATTTCTTCCGCAGTCGCAGTGCCATAGTTTACTAAAATGAGTGCGTTTTTTTCATGCACGCCCGCGCCCTGTCGACGTACGCCGCGCCACTTTCCAGCATGGTCAAGGAGCCATCCAGCCGAAAGCTTTACGCTATTATCTGCTTGTAAATAGCCCTTAATCTCAGGAAGCTCGTTTTTTAGCGCTTCGTATTCTGGAACAGAAACAACTGGATTTTTGAAAAATGAACCTGCGGTGCCAATGCCGGGTGCAGGCATTTTCCATGTGCGAATAGCGACAATCGCTTCACGAATTTCTCCAAGCGCGGGCGACTTAATCCCGCGTTCCGCAAAATAATTTTTTACATCTTCGTAGTCCGCGCGCGGAGTACCGTTCTGCGCGAGCTCAAATGTAACGCGCGTAACGACAAGATTTTTATTTTTTTTGAAAATACTTTCGCGGTAGCCAAATTCACATTCCGCTCGCAAAAATATTTTTGTTTGCGTCGTTTTCATATCAAATGCTTCTACAGAGAAAATTGTGTCGCATGCCTCCACTCCGTACGCGCCAATATTTTGTACCGCCGCGCCGCCGACTGTCCCGGGAATAAGCGACAGATTTTCGATCCCACACAAATTGTGCGCCACAACATCGCTCACAACTTCATCCCACACAACGCCCGCGCCCGCGGTAATATGATTATTTTTATAAGTGATTCCCTTGAATTCTATCTTTATGACTAGTCCAAAAAATCCAGCTCCCGAAACAAGCGTGTTTGAGCCGCCGCCAAGTATGAATATTGGCAGGTTTTTTGAACGAGCAAAAAACACCGCTTCGGAAAGCTCGTCGACCGTTCCGACACGCGCGAAGAAGCGCGCATTTCCGCCGACTCGCATCGTGGTAAATGGCGCTAGCAACACTTGTTCTTTAACTTGAATACCCATAAATAACTATACCACAAGAAAATCCAGAGAACCTCTGGGTTTTCTTTTCCTGTACTCTTATGGCCAGCGTGGGCGAGCTCCAAAACAAATGTCTATGAGTGCAGACGCTAGCCATAGGAACACACGAACTATCTTAGTGCATGGAAAGTAGAATGTCGGAGCCGGAGTCTAGTCGGAACCAAACTCACCATTCCATGCATGCCACATATTGTAAGCGATTTAGCTTTGAGGTGCAATCAAAAAACATAAAACCCCGCTTGCGCGGGGTTTTATGTAGACATTCGTTTGTTTTGGAAGTACCTAGAGGTTTCCCTCACTGCACTCATACAAACATACTAGCAGAAACAAGAAAAAAGTCGAGCAGGCCCCTACGGTTAGTCCGCCCAGATTACGAAAGTAAAGACTTTCTGGCCATTTCCAAGATTGCGCTCATGGAGAGAGCTCCGCCCGTCATTAGATTTTCGTATCACCTTTCCCCATTCCGATGGATTTTCAGTATCAATATCAGAAACACGAGCAGGAGCCACGCCGGATATTTTGTTCAGAAGCGTCGTAATACTGTCGAAGTGCGCATAAATAGTATCAAGCATATCGTAATCGTGCGTGTTCGGGCGCTCGTTGCTTGGCTGATTATAGAGGACTCCGCTCGGATCATTCGTATAATCCATACATGTGCCGAGATTTATGTTGGTGAATATCTCATCTTGATGGTCAAGACCGAAAGTATGCCCGACTTCTTGACACATAACGAACTGTCTCCACGCGGTGGTATTATATTTTGCGGTATTAAAGTATGTGTCGTTCAACTTTACTGTGCCCTGCGTAATATGACCGCCACTTGCCCATATGGAAGCAATCCCCAACCAGCCGTTGTTACCGTATGTTTTGTTGCAAACTTCCACACGACCGTTTGTCGGACGGCAATTTTTTTTACTCTGCCCAGGCACGATATTGGTATCGAGAACCGAAGAAATGCTCCAATCGTATGAAGTTGCGACAAGGCGAGTGTCCCATATCGCTCCAACATTATCTCCAAGTTTCAAGGTAAACGGGTTTGCGGTACGCGCCCAGTGGTAACCGCCCCACGAATGACTCGCTGACGCGACTGTCGCGAACGCGGAAACTGACAATACTACGGCCACAACTCCGATAAACGCCTTAATGCGATATTGTTTGTTCATACTTGCATTGTATACCCCTATTTTAAAATTACAATGTCCTTGGTTTTTTACTACAGGCTTACATTTGGAATAGGATGTGCTTTCAAGATTTTTTCCGCTTCGGCTCTTTTCCCGTTCACCATCAAAATCTGCAAATAATACTTCTCGGCAGTCTCAAACTCTGGTGCGAGTTCAAATGCGCGCTTAAATATTTCCTCAGTTTTTACTGTGTCCTTCTTGCCGTAATACGCGCTTCCAAGCTCAAATAAAATTGTTTGCTTTGTTGGTGAAAGTTCCAATGCCTTGGTTAAATAAGTGATTCCCTTATCTATCTCCCCTGTTTTTGCTAGGAAAGAGCCGGCGAAAAGTTGATGACGCGCGTCGCGCGGAAGCTCTGTGACCTGTTTCTCAATCTCGCTTCCGGCAAGAGCGAGAAATTGTTTCTGCATGTCCGATATTCCTTTCGATTGGTCGAAAGCGTTCATTGAAAAAGATGCGAGCTGTTCGCGAATCTCTGCTGTTCCAAACGAATTATACCCGATAGCATCTTTGAAAAGACCTAGATTATACGACGCTCCTATTTCTGATCGCTCCGATAGTGCGCGAATAAGCGTCGTGTTTTGCATATAGCCGTTGTAGTTTACTGTATAGATGAGCACAAGCGCGAGAATAACTGCGCCACCAGAAACTATGAACGTTAAGTCTTCCTCTTCGGCCCCTGCTTTGAGTTTGCCCTGTGGTTTTTTGCTTTCGATTTCTCTATGACTCATGCTTTCAATATACGCAAGAATTGTCCCAAAGTAGATAAGTGAAGAGATATTATCAAACACAAAAAGATTTTGGAAAAAGTATCCGCCGAGGAGGCCCGTGAACACACTTTTCTCCACAATAGACAATTCGTCTGCTCGACGCCAGATACAATATATAGCGCATCCAAAAAGCGACAAGTATCCGAAAAGTCCGAGTGCGCCGCCGGCAATAAGCCAATCAAAAAATACATTGTGCGCGCGGTCAAACCACTGCTCCTGACCCCACATGTTCGGGTCGTAGTATTTATTGAAAACATAATTGAAATTATCCATTCCCCATCCAAGGATTGGGCGTTCTTTGAATCCTTCAATTGCCATGCCCCAAACCATAAGGCGCGCCTTACCTGTTCCCTCGCTTGGAGATATAGCTGCGAGGCGCGACAGAACTGGGCTATTCTGTATGAAAGATGCATCACGAAGAGCAACAAACCCTCCAACAAAGATTACAATTGCGAGCAAAACACCAATCGCGCCTTTCTGGACAGCTTTGTTGTTTCTCTCAAAAATAGCAACAAGAAACGTTGCGAGGCCAAGTCCCGCAAGAAGCCCGAGCGTTGCTCCACGCGTCCCAGCGTGGTAAAGCACAAATGTTTGAATGAGAATAATTGCGCCGTATATTGCCACACGCGCTCTTTCGCCTGCTGTTGTAAAACTTTGGCGAACAATAAAAAATCCTGCTAAAAAAATATTAAAGAGCGCGTAGGTGCTCAAATACTCCGCATTGCCGAGAGTACCATTGATACGGATGCCGTCTTGCACGACTTCAAGCGCCCCCGCCCATTGCATGACACCGTAAAGAGCCATGATGACCCCGACGCCGAGATTAAAGTTTAAATATGGCCGCCAAAAACCGCGCGCGGTGAGCACCGTAGTCGCGACGATAAAGTACGCAAAAAGATGAAAATATGTTACCACTCCCTCCATTCGCTCAAAGTTGGACCAGAAACTCTTTGCGGGATTTTCGCCAAAGATTGCCGCCATAGTAATAATGCTGATAAATGCGGCAAAAACGCCGAGGAGATAGCTTTTCTTTGGTCGGTACGTCGGGTCGATAAATGCGAGGACAAGCCACGCAGAAAACATTATTTCAACAACGATACGGAATGCGAAGTTCTTCCCGACAATAAAAGGGAAAAACGTTGTATCGCCAAGTATGATAAACGGAATAAAAGGCACCGCGAGGAAACCCGCCAAAACCACCGCATTCGCCAAAATTTTATGTATGTTCATTGTCTCCAACTATATCATAAAAAATCAAAAACTACTCGCTATGCCGTTTCAAGAGCCACGAGCTCGATTGCACCTTCCCTCCACCGACATTAAAGACCATCTCAACACCGAGCTCTTTGCAAATTTTCGCCTCTGGAATATCCGCTTCTGCTTTGCGGTCTCCGCCATTCGCAAACACATTAGGACGAATTCTTTCAATGGCTTCTCCAACATCATTACGGTCGCTCTCAAGAATAAACACGTCATCGACACAGCTGAAACCGCGAACGATTCCTGCGCGTTCTTCTTGATTCATAAAATTTTTGCCCTTTTTGCGAATGAGCCATTTATCTGAGTTGAGCACCACAACCAATTTATCGCCGAGCTTTTTTGCTTCCTCAAACATTTGCAAATGACCGACATGGACAGGGTCGAAACCGCCGCTTACCATCACCACGCGCTTTGCGGTCTCACGACCATAATCATCTTCGTAGCGAATGATATCATTTTCATCCGGCTCTCCGTGTATAAACTCAAAATACACGCCGGGCAAGAGCCGATGTTTTTGCATCGGGTCAACTCGGTAAAACCCAAAGTGCCATTCGGTGCGCCGGCTATGGGACTGCAAACTCGTACGTCCGCGCACTAAAATAAACTTAAGCCAAGAATGCTTGGTGCTAAAAACCTTCCACATTGTCCCCCATGGTCGTACGATTTTCATGTAAAATACTGTAGCATAAAGAATCCCGCCAAGCTACTCAACGAAACCAAAATAGTGTACTATGCTCGTATATATGAAAAAAGCGCTTATCACCGGCATCACGGGGCAGGACGGTTCATACCTCGCTGAGCTCCTTATCGAAAAAGGGTACGAGGTGCACGGCATCATACGCCGCGCAAGCAGTTTCAACACGGGAAGAATCGACCACATCTACCAAGACCCGCACGACAAGGGCAAGAGACTATTCCTTCATTATGGCGACCTCACCGACTCCACAAACTTGATAAGAATAATCAAAGATGTTCAACCTGATGAAATTTACAACCTTGCGGCGCAAAGCCATGTAAAAGTATCTTTTGAGACTCCTGAATATACGGGAAACTCTGATGCGCTTGGCACACTTCGAATACTTGAAGCAATTCGCCTACTTGGTCTAGATAAAAAAACAAAATACTATCAGGCATCAACCTCAGAAATGTTTGGGTCGACTCCCCCGCCACAGAGTGAAGGTACGGCCTTTTATCCGCGCAGTCCCTACGGAGCGGCAAAACTCTACGCCCACTTTATAACCATAAACTACAGAGAGGCGTATGGCATCTTTGCGGTGTCGGGAATACTTTTCAATCATGAATCACCTCGCCGCGGCGAAACATTCGTCACAAAAAAAATTACACGCGCGGCCGCAAGAATAAAATTGGGACTTCAAGAAAAACTATTTTTGGGGAACCTCAACGCAAAACGAGACTGGGGGCACGCCAAAGATTATGTCAAAGCGATGTATCTGATGCTTCAACAACCCGCGCCAAAAGACTACGTCATAGCAACAGGTACACAATATTCCGTAAGAGAATTCTGTGAAGCTGTTTTTAAAGAACTGGACATAACAATCATCTGGCAAGGAAAAGGTATCGACGAAAAAGGCATTGACAAAAAAACCGGAAAAACAATTATTGAAATTGACCCGCGCTATTTCCGCCCCGCAGAAGTCGAGTCACTGCTTGGCGACCCGACCAAAGCAAAAAATGAACTGGGATGGGGGGCCGAGATAAGTTTCGCGGAGCTGGTCAAAGAAATGGTCGCGACTGACCTCGAAGAAGCGCAGATGGATGTCCACATGGAAAAGGGAGGTTTTATAACCAAAAAGCATCACGAATAATATGCAAAATTTGCTCCCACGCGAAAAATATAGAGAGGTTCTCGACATTACTCCTGTTTGTACTGCTGATATATTATTTTTCAACAGTGATAAAACAAAAACACTTCTCTTTAAAAGAGAAAACGAGCCGCTTCGAGGTGTTTATTTTTCTGTCGGCGGACGGCTTCTAAAGAATGAGCTATTGGAAAACTGCGCCGTACGCCAAGGGCTTCGAGAAGCGGGTATAAACATAAATAGAAACGAGCTCACATTTGGCGGCGTACAAGAAGAGCTTCATCCGAATTCAGTGTTTGAAGGAGTGTCCTACCACGCGGTCGTTATTTACTACGGCTATGTGCTCAATGATGATGAGCTGATAAAACTTGATAGTCAGCACAGCGATTACGAATGGTTTTCTGTGTCTGATGATTCACTGCATCCGTTCATTAAATCCAGAATTGCCAATTTGTTAAAAATCTATGGGAAAAAAATCTAAAATTTTTGTTGCGGGTCATCGCGGGCTCGTGGGTTCGGCGATTGTGCGCGCGCTTCAAAAAAGGGGTTTCGCAAACCTCGTCCTCAAAACGCATGCGGAGCTCGACCTGACTAATCAAGATGCAGTTGCAGATTTTTTTGCACAAGAAAAGCCGGAGTATGTCTTTCTTTCAGCCGCAAAGGTGGGCGGCATCATGGCAAACAAAACCTTCCCCGCCGATTTCATTTACAATAACCTCGCAATACAAACAAATGTCATTCATAATGCCCATATACACAAAGTAAAAAAATTGTTGTTTCTCGGAAGCTCCTGCATCTATCCCAAGTTATGTCCGCAACCAATAAAAGAGGAGTATCTTTTGACGAGCGCCCTTGAACCATCCAACAAGGCTTACGCGGTAGCAAAAATCGCGGGAATAATTATGTGTCAGTCATACAACGAACAGTATGGCACCAATTTCATCTCGCTTATGCCAACCAACCTTTATGGTCCTCACGACAACTTTGACCTTGAAAACTCGCATGTGATGCCGGGAATGATTCGAAAATTCCACGAAGCTAAACTGGGCGATAAACCGAGTGTTACCTTGTGGGGCACAGGGAGCGCGATGCGCGAATTTCTGCACATAGACGACCTCGCGGAGGCAAGTTTATTTTTGATGGAGAATTACAACGATTCTTCTATTATTAATGTGGGGACAGGAGAAGACGTGACAATAAAAGAACTCGCGGAAAAAATAAAAAAAGTCGTAGGATATAATGGCGAGATTGTTTGGGACAAAACTATGCCGGATGGTACTCCTAGAAAACTTCTTGATGTAAGCAAGCTCCACGCGCTTGGATGGAAACACTCTGTTCAACTCGGCGAAGGCATCTCATCAACGTATAATTGGTTTAAAGAGAACTATAAATAACTAACCTTAGATCCTCACCCACCCTTCGGGGATTATGTTGGGATGTGGGTCTGGAGCTATGTTTACCCATTTTTTAGGAGCAATGACTATCTTGTTTGGATTTTTATTAAGGTATGCTCCCCACCAAGAAAAAGAAGAGTTTGCGATGATGTTGTGGGCACATGAGGACATTAACATTAGCTCTTCATACTCCTCGAGACTAGGGCTTGAAACATATTTAAAATCGGCATGCTCCCCGAACTCTTTTTTGACCCACTCGATATCGTCAGAGAAAAAGTAGAATATTGGCGAATCAACTTTTGACCTCATTAAACTCATTGCCTGCTCATAATACTCCTTCGAACATACCCCGTGAGTACTATTTATTTTAGGGTCGCTCACATAGTCCCCTCTTCTAATATGCACGGAGACACTATTCACTTTATCAATCTTACTTTTCTCCAGTAAAAAAATTTTTGATTCATTTTTAAAAGTGAACTCTTTAAGTACCTTATCCTTTATGTTGAGAAAGTTTTTTTCTGACTGAAAATATCCTTCAATATAATTGTGGCTTTTCTTTAAAAAATTGGGATTATAATCCAGATTATGCTTCTTTAAAACCCTTTGATTAAGAGCTCTCAACAATTTTGAAATAACCCCGAGCGGATTTCTCGCCTTTTCAACTTCGTTGATAGTCGCGATATTTCCTGAAAGATTAAGGGGAAACATTTTATATTGCCTCGGCGTATTCGCATTAACATAGCGCGGGTCATCATACCCAGTAATATCAAGCTTCATCTCTTGGTTGTGCGCAGTAGCAATAGCAAGCCCTGTCGCATACTGAAACATCTGGTTCCCGAGACCTCCTTTTAATTTAATGGTAATCATAATTATTTTTTAAACAAAAAGCATCCGCAAGCATAGTTTTGATATTGTACGAGATTGGGATCTGCGTTTTTAATAAAATCCCCCTGTTCCACCATATCGGTAACCATCGAAAATTCCACGAGTTTTAAGTCTGGAAAAAGAGATGGGACTTGCTCGTAACTATAAATGCGGTGCGCGTTAAATTCTATTTTGGGCTTTCCAACTGGCACTACAAAAATGAGATGCCCGCCCACTGTAAGTACGCGAGAAAGTTCACGCGTAGCCTTAATATCGCCATTAGGGTCAATAGTATCACCGTATCTTCCAAGCCCGATATGCTCAACAGTATGCATACACGAAAGCGACTTAATCGAGTTGTCCTTAAATTGCATTTTTGTAAGGTCGCAAGCACCACTTTCTACGCCAGACAATTTTAATTGAGCTGGTCGATAATCATAAAATTTTACGGGAACAAAAGCTGATACAATACCCGCAAAATAGAGAGAAGAGGAAATATCCGTATGAAACGGAGGATTTATTTCCTTCACTTTCCTTGCCGCCCAAGACGTATGATAGACATAATGTCTATCAAATCCAGTTTTTACTGTCTTGTCTTTTATGCAAGGGTAAAAATCAGATAATAATAAACTGAATCGAGGATTTTTATCCTGCTTCCAAAACTTCAAAAAATCCATCAGCACAAATGGAGTAAGGAACAGACGTATAGTTTTTTTTATTATTTTTTTCATTTTTGATTTTTATCCATTTTGTCTTTTTGTTTGACTTATCTAATTTATGTATCAAAATGTAAATTATGGTATAGTGTCAATTATATCATTAAATATGAAACAAAGTACGCCAAAAAACAAGAAAAATGCAGTCAAAGCAGTACTTTTTGACCTAGATGGTGTTCTGGTAAACATGCCGGACGGGCACTACGAAGCACTGAATAAAGCACTCGGGCTTTTTGGTGTCTGTATAAACAAGGACGAGCATTACGGTCATTTTAACGGGCTACCGACAAGAAAGAAGCTGGAAACACTTGAGCAACAAGGGCGCCTGCCAACTGGTTTGCGAGAATTCATCAATGATATAAAACAGAAATACACAAAAGAAATTATTCCTCAGTACTGCGCGCCGGATTATTCAAAAATAATACTCCTACGCCATCTTAAGGAACAAGGATTTAAGCTTGGGTGTTGCTCAAATTCTACAAAAGAAACACTTCATTTGATGTTAAAATCCGCTCAACTTTTTGATTTTTTTGATATAATTATAGGGAATGACGAGGTTAAAAACCCGAAACCGAGTCCCGAGATATATCAAGTAGCATTTGAAAAACTTTGTGTTTCTCCAGAAGAGTGTGTCGTTGTCGAGGATTCCCCCCATGGAATTGCGTCCGCGAAGGCAAGCGGCGCGGCGGTATACGAAGTTAAAGATGTCGATGATGTGACCTTATCTTTGTTTGAAAAAATTTTATCAAAATAACTAAACTATACTATGCTCAATATTGTCATCCCTATGGCCGGAAAAGGCTCTCGTTTCCAAGAAGCTGGTTATGCGTTTCCTAAGCCACTCATTGATATCAATGGCGAAACAATGATTGAAGTGGTTATCAGAAACCTAAAACCACAATGCGAACATAAGTTTATTTTTATTTGCCAGAGAGAACATTATGAAAAATATGACCTTCATAATGTTCTAAAGAACGCAACTAACAATAATTTTGAAGTTGTTTTGCTGAACGACATCACACAAGGCGCAGCCTGCACTGTTTTGACCGCCGCACAATATATTAATAACGATGACGATTTAATTATCGCCAACTCAGACCAGTTCATCGAATTCGATATTAACGATTTCATCAAGGAATCGCGCGAGGATGGAAAAGATGGGCTCATTATGACGTTCAAAGCAAGCCACCCCAAATGGAGCTACGCTCGTGTTGACAGCACAGACAAAGTGGTTGAGGTTGCAGAAAAGAAGGTAATTTCAGACAAGGCAACTGTAGGAATCTACTATATAAAAAATGGCAAGGATTTTGTGAAAGGGGCACAATCAATGATCCATAAAGACATCCGTCACAATAATGAATTCTACGTCTGTCCAGTGTATAATGAGCTCATTCTTGAAGGAAGGAAAATTTACATTTACAACATTGACGCTGGGAAAATGCATGGACTCGGAACACCTGAAGACCTTGGTGCATTTCTTAGAAAAGTAGATGAGGGGAAAATAACCCAATAATGCAAACTATTACACACCGCGGGCTTGACCCATCAATAAAAGATTATTTCGTTGAAAGTTCGCGCGAGGCATTCAAGGATCAACTAACTCGCGGTTTTGGACTTGAGTTTGACCTTCAATTAACAAAAGATAATAGAATCATTATCCTGCACGACAGCACACTTAGCCGTATTTCAAACGAGAAAGATGAACGAAAAATTTGCCAAGTTACCGAAGAGGAAATACTTTCTATGGAGTTTCGTGGTTGCCACTTGGTCTCGTTCGATACACTACTAACACTTATTCAAGATAATCAGGCACCAAACGCTATTTCAGCAATTCACCTTAAGCAAAGAAATCAAGATAAGGAGACGCTTGATATCATCCTTTCTTATTTGGAGCATCAAGATACAACGAAATTCCTAGTGTTTGATGTTACATTAGAGACTGCCAAATACATAAAAGGTAAGAATAGTAAAATAAATCTCGCGCCATCAGTAGCACATCCTTTTGATATAGTACGTTACGGCAGTGCTGTTGGCGGTACTCTTATGGATTTAGAGACTGCACTTAAACATAAAGATCTTTTTAGTTGGGTGTGGCTTGACGAATGGGACATTACGGGCGAGAATAATTGCACAAAACTGTTTTATACTGAGGAAGTGTTTAATAAGATTCGCAAGGCTAATATAAAGATTGGCCTTGTAACACCGGAGTTGCACGCTACCTCTCCTAATTTATTGGGTGGAGAAGGCCACCCAGATGCCGCGGACAAAGACGGATTATTTGCACGAATTAAAGAAATAATTAAACTTAAACCCGATGCAATTTGTACAGATTACCCAGATTATGTTAATAATTTATCCAAACAGCGGGTATGACATCAAATATATTTAAAATTCGAAATATAAGACAAATAGTAGTCAGGATTCGCAAACGACTATCGTCTTGGGAAATACTTAATTTTTTACTTTTGCTTATTATTAAAATTAAAGAAGCAAGAGAAAATAGTTTCTACACAATACACAGAAGGCCGCAGAAATCTTCTGGCATTTCTACTTATGTAATAAAATATAAAGAAAAACAAAATACAGCAATTGTTATGCATGGCCAAATTATTACTAAAAATAATTTTACACTGGAGACAGCTTCCCTCTATAAGAAAAATTTTCCTAACACAATTTTGATACTTTCTACGTGGCTAAACGAGGACAAGAAAACTATACAAAAGATACGGCAGGTTGGTTGGACCGTGGTACAAAATGAAAAACCATCATACTCTGGGTACTACAATATAAATTATCAACTCACTAGTTCTAGTAACGGAATTCAGGCTGCTAAAAAATCAGGTGCTGAATATGTTCTAAAAACTCGTACTGACCAACGCATTTATAATCCAAATGCTATTAGGCTACTCCATAGCTTCAGCAAACTATACCCCCCAAATAAAGATTCGCAACAAGCTAAACGCTTAATTATTCCAAATATTGATACATTCAAATATAGACCATACGGCATAGGAGACATGATTATGTTTGGACATATTGACGATATGTTGCTTTATTGGGGAACAGAGCACGACATGAGATCGGCGCCCCTCAATAGATACCCGACAGTTATTGAAGATGCGCAAGCAAAAACGAGCGAGGTCTATCTTTGTACAGAATATATGAAAAAGTTAAAACAACCACTAATCTGGACAATTGATAATTCCTGGAAAGTATTCGGGAAGTACTTTTGTATATTTGATTACTCTCTTTTGGATATGTTTTGGTATAAATATAAGGTGCATGAAGAATACAGATCACACTATTATAATTCAACTCACAGTCTTCAAATTATGCAATACTACGAATGGATTTCCTGCTACGAAAATACCTATAACCCGAATTCTCTTCCAGAAGAAATACTTAATGTGAAGATTGGCGACTCACTACCAAAAAGGTAAGCTATATTATAGAGACCTTACTCAATATCGCCATGTTTACTACCCCAATACTACTCATCATATTCAACCGCCCCGACAAGGTTGAACGGCTAATTAACTCCTTGCGCAGTGTGAAACCTACGAAAGTATACGTTTCTGCAGATGGACCACGGGAGAATGTTGCTACAGACCATTCACGCTGTGATAGAGCGCGCGCGGTCGTTAGTCAGATTGACTGGCCATGTGAAGTTTTTACGAATTTCCATGAATATAATACGGGGGCAGATTTTGGTCCAGAAAAGGCGATTAATTGGTTTTTCGATAATGTTGATGAGGGGATTATTCTTGAGGATGACTGTATCGCGCATCCTGATTTCTTTCGCTTTGCGAAAGAAATGCTTTCGCGATATCGTGCCAATGATCAAGTAATGATGATTTCAGGCAACAATTTTCAGAACGAAATTATACGAGGTGATGGGAGTTATTATTTCTCAAAATACCCGAGCACGTGGGGCTGGGCTTCATGGAGGCGGGCATGGATGCATTACGACACAAGAATTTCTGGCTACAGAGAATTCACCGATAGAAATATACTGGACACTATATGCCAAAGCCCTGCTGAAAAAAAATACTGGACGAAATTCTTTGAGAAAATTAACAGCGGAGAACTCAATCATTGGGATATTAAATGGATATTTGCAGTTTGGAATAATAATGGCATTTCAATCACACCAAATGTAAATCTTGTTCAGAATATTGGCTTTGGAAACGACGCGACACACACCTTTACGCATGATGATACAATGGTAGTAAGAGCAGTTGAACTAGGTGAGATAACCCACCCATCAACCACTATAGTAGATAAAAAGGCGGACGCATACCTTTTCGAGCATGTCTACAAATTCACTCTTATAAAAAGGTTTTTCTATCTTATAGAACTTATAAAAAGAAGACTTACTAGATGAAAAAATACCCCACATATACATGTGGGGTATTTCCTTAATTACTACTGACACCATCCATTGTTTCTTGTGAAGGCGACTGCGCAGAATGACCAATAGAGATCCCGCTCGCTCACAATCACATCGACAAATCCGAGATCAAGGAGTAACCGCTCCATATCTTTCGGATAAAACATGTGGAAGTGTTTTTTATTATTCTGAGGCAACCAGCAGACCATATCGGGATGCGGTAAGTAGAGGAAGAGAACCCCGTCAATTTCTTTCAAATGCTCCTTCCAATACATGAGCGCGCGCACATAGTCAGGAAGATGTTCGAGCGTATGACTGCTAAAAATAAAATCAAACTTTCCGGCGGGCAGGTTATATGCATCAAATTTGTCCGGAATAACAACATTAATTGCTTGAGCTCCGGGGAAAACCGAATTATCAAACCCGCCGATATCAAGACCCCTACCTTTACAAAATTCAACTGCGAAAGGCATGATATATGAACACGCATTCCCTCTTTTCATATAGGATGGGTACCTGATGCCCTTGCAATATACTTCCAGTGCTTCTGCCATGACAACCTCCGTATAATTAGGTTACGAACAGATCCTCAGTTACACTACCACACTTATAGATTTTTGTAAATGAATCATCGCTTCGGAGGGTTTATTAGGTTGCACAAAAATTGATTTACCCAATCCAAACTGCTCCCCCATATAAACATCGTCAACCGAGTCGGAAATGAGCAACGATTGAGTTTTGTCAAATTTATAAAGCTCCATAGCTTCACGAAGCATCCCATCTTTGGGTTTCCTGCACTCGCAGGTATTATTTTCATGAGGGCAGTATAAAATATCTAGAATTTCAATTCCCTTTTTATAAAATTCATCTTTCATGTGCCTGTGAATTTTACGTACTGTTTCTTCTGTGTAAAGTCCCCTTGCGACCCCTCGTTGATTAGTTATAACAATAAACTCAAATCCTTCATTTTTTAACTTTGAAACAACCCCAAATATACCCTCGTTAAAAATGAAATCTTCTACGCGCGTGATGTAATAGTGTTCTTCTGCTTTCTTATTTATCACACCATCACGATCTAAAAAAGCAATTTTTTTACTTTTTCCCATTTTTTTCTATGATATGGTCAAAATAATCCTGGAAGTAACTGGTAAGTAAGTGCAGTATGGCATTATGAACACTTTCAACTACTGCATAAGCTCCAGACTTCGTCTTTACCACAATTTTTGCATCTGCCAATTCATTTAATTTACCGCCTGTAAATCCCGAAACTCCGATGACCGGCACGTGGTGAGATTTTGCCAGTTCCACTGCTTTAATAATATTCAGAGAATTACCAGAACTGCTTATTGCAATAAGGCAATCTGTCTCCTGCAAGTAATTCTTAAGCGGACCGGCAAAGACCATGTCAAAACCAACATCATTTGCCCAAGCGGTAATCTCTGCCTCTGTTGAAGGAAGCCGGATTGCTTGGAATCTTTTTATGCTGGAATCTAGATTGTGACTAAATACTGTCTTATTAAAATCACCGACCCAATGTGTTGCCATCGCCATTGACCCTCCGTTTCCAAAAACGTAGATTCTTCCATCGCGCTCATAGACTGACTGAATAATATGAATGGCTTTGGCTATCTCATCTTTGGGAAGATTCCTCATTTGTTCTATTACCTCGTCTGCAAAATTATCAATATATTTATACATAACTATAATATGTTAGATGAGTTAAATAAAACATCAATCCCAGATACGGTTAAACCAAAATGTACTCTTTTGAAATCATTAAGTTTTAATCCCTTCGCTTTCTTCTCCAAAGCTTCTTGAATTTTTTCCTGTGTCCCTGGTTCTGCCATAAAAAGCAAGCACCCCCCGCCACCCGCGCCTAAAATCTTGCCGCCCCAAGCCCCCGCCTTTATGGCCGTCTCGTACAATGCATCGGTTGAATCATTTGTGACAGATGAAGCAAGGGTCTTTTTTCTCTGCCATGCTTCATGAAGCATCTCTCCCATACCTCGTAAATCTTGCGATAATAACTTATCCCTAAAAACAAGAACGGAGTCAGACATTTTTTTGTAGGTTTCAAAATTATCATCAATTTTTTTCTTTTGCCCAGAAAGGACGCTACTTGCCGATCTTGTCATCCCAGTAAAAAAAAGCATCATGTGGTTTTCAAACTTTGACTTGAATTTAAAATCCATAAATACTGGCTCCACAGAAACGGTTCCATCCGTATTAAAAGTAATGACGTTTAATCCGCCATACGCTGCTGCATATTGATCCTGCTTACCGATTGGCTCTTTCAAAATATCTATTTCAAGTTCGCATGCAGCTTGTGCTGTTTCTTCTTTACTAATCTTTTTGCCTTTAATTGAATAAAGGGCTTTCATTAGGGCGACAGTAAAAGAAGAGGATGACCCGAGACCAGTTTTTGCAGGTAAATCAGCAAAAGAAGCGATTTCAATCCCTTTTGGGATTTCCATTTTTACTAAGGCTTCTTTGAATCGAGTGTGGGATATCTCTAAAACATCTTCAACAGTTTCTGTTTTAGAATATTTCATAATGAAATTACCAAAGTTGCCGGTGTGGGCAACTATATAAACAAATTTATCTATGCTTGTAGACAAAACTCGCCCCGGGTAACGAGAATAAAATTCTTTTATATCGGTTCCGCCTCCAACAAAACTAATTCTAAGCGGGGCTCGTGTAATAATCATAATCTATGTAAGTGATTTAAGGCTTGTTTTACAAGCTAAATTGATATGCCTTGGGCATCATTATAGCTTTCTGGGGTGCCAATATCAAGTAAAATTTCATCCATTTTATATACATACATTTCCTCATTTTTGACAAGTAGATAAGGAAAAATGTCGTGTCCAAAATCAAGGGGTGTTTTATCAATAGAATTTAGATACTTAAAAATTCTACTGTTTAAAACATAAATGCCTGCATTGGCATATTTACTAATAATCTTGTTAGATCTTGGCTTTTCTATAAATTTAAGTATCTTACCATTCTCGTTAAAACTTATGATGCCTTTGCCTTCTGGATGCTCCTCCACATAAGAAGCAATCGTTGCGATACCATTTTTTTCTTTATGTGCCGCTATCAATTTTCCATAGTTTATATTTGTCAGATTATCACCATACACAACCAAAAAATCATCCTCGCCCTTAAAAAAGGGGGCGTTTTTTTTCAAAGTGCCGGCACTTCCTAAGAGCTCCTTTTCAAAAGCTATCTGTATAGTAAGTCCGTTAAATCTATCTCTATTATTTTTTACAAACTCGTTTATCTGTTTATGCAAGTAATGAGTATTAATTAAAATATCTCTGACACCGTATTTATACAGACTTTCTAAATGATAAGAGAGTAGCGGTTTGCCATTAATCGGCAATAATGACTTTGGTGTTGTTTCCGTAAGTTGCCGCAGTCTTGTCCCTAAGCCAGCAGATAAAATTAATGCTTTCATTTTTATTGTTTTAGTTTATCTTATTGCATTTACCATCATGTTCTCTGGTTTTTCATTTTTATAATGATGAAATGAAATAGACTTGTACTTATTTGCGTATTGTTTTGTTAACGCTGATAACGGGAGCAACTTTTCTCTTGGTAGAGCCGTGTTATAAAAAGGAGTGAAGCAAATCTCTGATGGATAATTTCTCTTCATCCAGTTTGCGTATGTGTCATAATCAGAAACACACGAGGGCTCCTTCTGATCTATTGTTGACAAATACACCTTATCCCACGTTGCACCATGTAGATCCCCAATACGCTTCTTCATCTCTTTAAGTCTCTCGCAATCAAAAATCATCATATGCGCTGTATAGGAGAGCGTATTATTGCTTGAGTACCCAAATAATTTTTTAAACGCTCTAAAATACTGGTCATGCCATTCCTCACTTTGCAAAAATACATCCTTTCCATTTTTAATAAACGAATGTGGTTTAATTAAAATAGTATCAGAATCTAAAATAAAATACTTTTTTTGTGTTACGAATATGTCTCCTGATAGCTTCAATAATTGCTGAAATATCCACCCGCTTCTATCCTTCCCGTTTACTACATAATTAATAAAATCTTTCCCGTACCCCAAAACGGAAACCTCATCTACAAAAACATAATTATGCTTTTCGCAAAATTCCAGCATTTCCTTATTTTTTTGAGAGACAATATAGAAATTAGAAATCTTGTGCTTCAGATTTTCCTTTATAGATTCTATAACTTCCCCAACTAATGTATAGTCTTTTGACACAGTAGGGATAACCACATCAATAATCTCTGATTGGGTATGCAAATCAATCTCGTTAAATTCAACCTTAAAAACTTTTCTTATCTTCAAAAAAAGAAAGGCGGAAATGAGAAAAGGGTTCCATTCTCTTGATTTGCATAAATTTATAAATACATCAACCTTTTTGATAAATGTAAAAATCATTCCAATACCAGCTTTAAATAAAATTGTTGTCCTTTTTTTTATTCTCATCATAATCCCTTTTATGCTCGCGCGTTTTATATACTTTCTATTGTGAAATAATGTCTTATCTTTTTTACGGGCAGGCGTCAAAAAGGCTGCGTAATTTTCGTTAAGTATGTTTCCTTTTTTCTTTAACTCCTCAAAAAGATTTCGCGAGAAATCCTGACAATCAAACTTCAGGATGAAGTTTTGTGCTTCGGCATTAAACAACGACAAGTGCTCTGACAAAATATCCTGCCAATTATAATTTATCTTTCCAGAATCAGATTCCCTAATATAATAGGATTTTTTGTATTGTACCCTGTGCAGATACGAAGCCTCCGGGCAAGTATAAGCAACAAGTCCGCTAGCGAGAAATCTCCATGCAAACCCCTGTGTATCAAAACCGTGTTCCGTGGGGTACCCGCCCGCAATAACAAAAGCTCTTTTAGTATGCATGAATGTTGAATAGAGAGGGCACATAATTCCATCCTTTTGCAAAAGGCTTTCAAAGGGTATTTTTTCTCCTGCAAAACTAAAAATATCTACGCGCTCAATATCATTAGTATTTCTCCCCCTAAACTTGATTGATTTATGAATACCCACCCCATCACATTTTTTCTCATTCATAAATTTGAACATTCTGGAAAGAGTGTCCTGTGGGAGGATATCATCGCTATCAAGGCAAAAAATAATTTCTGCGCTTGTGTGACTGACAGCGGTGTTCCTTGTTGCTCCGCCACCTCTATTTTTATCATGGTAAAAAATCTTAATTTCAGAATGCTTATTTGCGAGCTCCTTCATCACCGTCTTTGTGCTATCAGTTGACCAATCATCCACCATTATGATTTCAAAATTCCGCAGACCTTGAACATAGCAGGATTCCACTGCCTCCTCAAGAGTTTCAGCGCAATTGAAGCAGGGGATTACTATTGAAATATCTTTTTTAGGCATAATCTTTGTGAATACCAATAACACCTCCAAGACTTTCTAAATCCGCTTTTGTAATTATTTCTACCAATTCATCAAAGGTCACCTTTGGTTCCCATTTAAGAACTTTCTTTGCGCGAGAACTATCTCCTAGCACACTATTTACTTCATTCGGTCTATAGTATTTTGGGTTAATTCTTAAAATAATTTTCCCTGAGGAATCTTTAGCAACTTCTTTAAGCCCCTTTCCATGCCATGTTATTTTCATATCAAGAGCGTTTGCTGTTGCATTCACAAAATCCCTGACCGAATGGCTTTCACCGGTTGAAATAACAAAATCTTGCGGGGTTTTTTGCTGAAGCATCAACCACATAGCCTCAACATAATCTTTTGCATATCCCCAATCTCGCTTTGCGTCAAGATTACCAAGCTCAAACGAGTCCTGAAGGCCTAACTTTATTTTTACCATTGAATGAGTAATTTTCCTAGTTACAAAGTTTCTGCCTCGTCGGGGAGATTCGTGGTTGAAAAGAATCCCTGCGCAGATAAAAAAATTATGTCGTTTCCTATATTCAACAACGTAATCATTGTGAGCTTTTACCTTCGATTCTGCGTATGGACTTACTGGATTAAAAGGAGTTGTTTCTTTTTGTGGTGTTTCAAGCACATTCCCAAACATTTCAGAGGATGATGCCTGATATATCCTTACCTGCGGATTTAAGTGAGTCGCCTCGCTAACTAATCTACCAAATCCATTATAATTGACCTCCATGGTTTCTTCTGGACACTGAAAAGAAACTCCGACTTGAGATTGCGCTCCTAGGTTATATATTTCATCTGGTCTTGATTCTTCTAGCGCTCGGATAATAGAATTATTATCCCTCATGTCACCGTAAATAATTTTTATCATGCGGTCCAAAGATAACCTCTCAATTCTCATTAATGGATCGGTGCTTGCTGGTCTCACAAGGCCATACACTTTATATCTCTTCTTTAACAAAAATTCAGCAAGATAAGAGCCGTCCTGGCCGGTAATGCCTGTAATTAAGGCTCTTTTTTGTTTCATGGGCTTGATTATAGCATTTCAAAAACTATCAAGCCAACGCTTTCTGGTGGCTTAACTTCTTTGTATACTCTCCATTTTCCACCCCTCAACAGTATAGGCTTTAGCTCTCTCGTCTTTTCTGTATTCCAATCGTGCACCATAAGTATGGTTCCTTTATGGAAAAATGGCAGGAAATAATTATATTGCGAAAGAGTTTGATTACTATCCTCTGCGCCATCAAGAAAGGCGCAATCAACACGTACATATAATTTTATAATTTTATCAAAATCCTGCGCTTTGTCGCCAAACATAAATTCAACATGTTTTGCAACTACTGGTATTTTTTCTGCATAATATTTCTTGGCCTTATTATAAAAATATGGATCATTTTCCAGTGTTACAAGATGACCCGACCCAACACTTTCAAAAGCTTTTGAAATAAAATAGGTGCTTCCGCCTCCAGTGTACGTACCTACCTCAAAACAGTGGCGTGGTTTCTTTTCTTTGATTACATCAAATAATACTTTTCTTTCTGCAATATACATTTGTCCAGGAAGAGCGAGTGAGCCTTCAAAGAAGAAACGTCTTTTTTTATCCCAAAATGACCTAATAAAAATAAGATAAATAAGCATTTCAAGCACGGTTAACTCATGAAAGTTGTGCGTAAGTTTTTCCTTGAAGTTTGGCGTTATTTTGAGCCCTTTGATTACAAATAATATTTTGTTTTTCATATTAATCTTTTGCGTTCCTTATCTTATCAGTCCAATAGTCCATATACAATAGGGCCTGATTTGAACCCTTTTTTATGTTTTCAAATTTATTCTCAATATCCTTTTCACTAAGACCGTCTAGATCATGCCAATCTTTGACCAACCAAAGAGGTATTCCCAGTTTTTCAAAATAATCTATTGTTACAGAACTTTTTACCACCGGTACAACGCCGAGATACAAAGCATCCCACGTCCTATGCCCCTCCACGCACGAACCAGGCGGTGAAGCAACAAATTTATAGGTTGCGAGCAAGCATAAATAATTATAAAAATTAAGCCATCTCTTAACAGTCTCCGCTAGTGGATTACTTTTTAAAACATCCAGTGCCACTTGTCTTTCGTTTGTATTTGTTGACACAGTGAAACCGTAAAAAATACGGTTCATTTTAGTAATTTGTTTTTTAGTTACATTATTAAATATTGCGGGGATCCCCGTAACATACCAATGCTTATTTTCGATTCCTAGCGGAATAGGGACAACTCTTGGATCAACTACTAAAACATTTATACCATACCATTTTAAAATTTTATCATCTGAAAGATCCAGTACTTCCTGACCTACAACAGCATCACCATTGTGGGTAATTAAAATGTAGGGATGTTTTATCTCTGGGTGAATCTCCGTAAGAAATTTTTTTATCTTACTATCACCAACAAAAACAATGTTTCTTTCTTTTATATCCGCAGGATTAAAAGTTTTAAGATCGTCATATACATAGTCTGCAAAGTTGCGAAAACCGTCACCCGTCACATATGGATAACTTGATGGCCGCGGGTTAGATGAATACTTTATTAAAATACGCCCTGCAATGCGGTATATACGAAAGATGAGGTCAAGTAATTTCTGTATCATAGTCCTTTTATTAGTAATGTAACATAGCGTGCCACTTTATTATAAAATATGACGACTCTAATTAGTTTTTTATAAATAAAAACAGGAATGTATTCTCTTATTCCTGTACGAAAAGCTAACTTCCAATGTGGTATTTCAACCGTGGAAGCCACTGGTCTAAGAACTCTTTTGGAATAGAGATCTCTTGACTGAAGAGAGTAACCTTCACCACCGTCATCAATTGAGGCAAAGAGCTCATATTTTGGAATAGCGTAATGAATGGGCAACCACTGAACCTCTTCTGCTCCCTTTTCAAAATCAAGAGGTGTTTTTTTGGGATAGCTCCGCAATACTGGAGCGCCTCTTTTAATAATTTTTTTAAATAGGCTCGTTGCGAATATGCCAAGCATGCTTATTATGTAAGCTGAGTATTTTTCATTTATTCTATGATTTGCTTCTTGATCAAGAATAAAGCTGAAAATATTTTTTGATTCCTTCTTTTTTACATCACGATAAATTTCCAATGGTCGACCAGAAAACCACCAAGAATGAGTCAAATACTCTGCCCCCGTTGATTTCATCTCACTAATAATCTCCTTATACCTAGTAACATCCACCTGATTTACATGATCTTCAACCCAGAATAAGATGAAATCTGTATCAATAATATCGATCATTTGTTTTGTATCATCGAACCACCCTTCTTTGCTATCAAGTGCATAAGAAATTAACTTTTGTTTCAAATTGCTGCGCAAAAAGATCATTGCATCTTCTTTAAATTCCCCCCTAATATTAATTACCCATTTCTGAGCCTCTATATCTTTAAATGAAAGGAAGGAGTCTTTCATTCTTAAAAACCGCTCTTCGTCGTTAACATAAAAATTAGCGAAGATGCTTAGAGTTGCCATATTTTACCAGAAAGTCACCTGTGGGTTTATATTCTCAAGAATATCTTTTTTAATTTCTTCATCATAACCCCCTGCCCTCAAAATCACATTTACTGGACCCTTGTTTTTGAGTACCCTAGGCGATTCTATCACAAAATTAGTACCGTACAATCTTTTACCTTGCTTAATTGGGCTATTATCTAAAATAGCGATAATTTTATCAGTCTTGAGCCCAAATTGAATTAAGGTCTGTGAAAATATATGCGCCCCAAATAAATAAATTGGTTGATCACTTTTTTCTATTAAACTATTCAGATCACTAATCATGTCGAGATGGTAGTTTATATAACCCATAAATACCTTCTTGTACTCCTCGTACTTATTCTCTATTGAAGCTGGTGCAAGCGGAACATCAGTTTTTTCTGTAGCATAAAATATACTATGGGGGTCTCCGTAATATTGCTTTTCCAAAATAACAAAACCGTATTTCTCTAGTATGTATTCCGTAAAGTATTCAGTTAAAAAAACTGTATGCTCAAAATTTATGCAATTTGTCCAGTTTAATTTGAGCATCGGCATAAGGTTAGGAAATGTGAAGATATGTTTGTCTCCATTTTTCATAAACTTTGAGATATGCTCGATAAAAACTATCGGATTATATGTATGCTCAAATACATGCGAATGAATAATTGTATCAAAATGTTCATCTATGACAAATTTATCATCAAACCAAGCCTTGATAACTTTTATTTGCGGATCGTCTATGTGTTCAGGGTTCGGCTCAACTATGGTCCATTTTATATTTTGATCAAGCGCACGATAATTTCTAGCTATCTGGTCGTGGGCTCCCCCTACTTCTAATATATTTTTCGGTTTATATTTATGAAGAAATTGCGCGAAAGCAGTATAATGCTCTTTCCATATTTTACCAGTGCCATCATTGTGCTGATTCTTGTATAAGATTTCCAGAGGGATTAATTTTCGGAGCTGGATCAATCCAGTATCCTTACAAATGTCCCAAATCATATCAGCTACGATGTCCTCATCTTCTGGACTATCAACGCACCCCATAAACACAGGGAAATTCTCAAGTGTGTGCAAGTGCTCTAAATTATCCCCGCTGGCAAGCAAGCTTTTTGTTCTTTCATTAAACGTAGCGAGTTTTTTCATACACCGTTGTACTACTTCTGCTTGTGTTCGCTTTCAATCTTTCCATCAGGTCTTTGTGTATCATCCTCAATACGAACGACATCATCAACTTCTGGTGTTGAAACTTCCTGAAGAACAATGTCCGTTATTGCAATAACTCTATGCTTTTTTGGTGGAGCAACATTGAAAAAATCTCCTGCCTTCATCTGGAATTTTTCCACAACGCCCTTATCGTTTTCTAGCCAAACCTCTGCTTCACCATCTATAATATAATTGGTTTCTCTTTTTTTATTATGATACTGGAAGCTTGTTCTCGTGCCCGCATTTATATAAATTCGCTTGTAGCAGTAGGAATCATTTAACTCAAGCCAAATTTCCTTCCCCCATGGTTTTGAAACCTCCTTAAACGGATTATTCTTGTACATAATGATTAATTACATCTGATATAATGTTTATAATTGACTCCTTTATATCCTCACGCTTAGCCAGCTCTTCAATTAGAAACATGTACTCTGGTGAGGCAAAATGATAATGTCCAGCAATAACAGAGCATAACATTTTATTGTCAGGAGTATTTTTATTCATCCATTTTTTCCATTTGCCGCCTTGATAAACTTTTTCTAAGAAATTATCTAATGATATTCCGTAAACAAGACATTTTGTTATAACAATTTGTGTTTGAATAACGCCAAGCTGTGGAGCGATATTTACGGCGTCAACAATTCCGCCCCTCATCTTAATTTCATCCTTAGTTAGGTAGTCGGCGTTGTGCTCCTTTAATTTGAGCCCCTTGCTCTTGAGCATTCTTGATACATTTTCAACAAATGGCTTATTAAACGACCCAGCTTGATTAATTTCTTTAATTACTGTGCCGGTCTGAACCACATAAAACTCTGGTTCACAAAAACTTTTAAAGAAATCAATCTCCCTCTCCCATTCAGCTAAATTGGGAAGACTGTAATTTGTTCCTGTATTCTCATCGGTACCTATCTCTATTTGAATAGATGGTTTCAATGATAGACAATGTAAAATTGCTTTTTTAGTTGCCTCTAACCTTTCACTATTTGTTCCTTTGAAATGACAAAAATCTATGTGAATTAAGTCAAAGCCGTTCTTAATATCATCCTCGATTGTTGAGTATGTATCTGTAATATCATAATTACCATTAAAACCTGGGCCACAATGGTCTCGGCAGATTTTAACCTCAGCATTTGGATTTTGCTTCCTCACCTCTCCTACAAACTCCATATATTCTTTAGTCGTCCAGTTATTTACATACCCTCCAGAATAATCTACTTGGTTTTTAGATGCAATAAGCATCAGTGGTTTCCGGTTAAAATGGGAATACCTGAACACCGCCTCGACAATCTCTGGGCTCATCGGCCCAAGCGCTAAGGAAACTAAATTTTTGTTGTTTTTAACAGGTGTCATAATCGTGATATTTTATCATTATTTAAGAGATTTATTAAGCATATTTCTTCCTAAACTATGCAGTAACGTATCAAACGGCGCATTATGAAGTGGCGCCATATTAAGAAATATTAACGATGTGAGAATATTTACTTTTTTAACATCAAATTTATTGTCACGCAGAAATTGCTCATAATGCTCTTTTACCTCTAATAAATCACTTTTAATGAAGAAGTTATAGCATGCATTATCATCACAAATACTGGAGGAGAACATCCCGTCTTTAATTAGCGGGTAAGACAAAATCATGCCACCATATAGTTTTGCTAGATCATAATACAAGTCCCCAAAATCAGTGAGTCCGCCAAACTCATGTCGCCAGTCAATTAGTAAAAATTTCTCTTTGTCTGAATGTGGGTTTCTGGGGATAAGGACATTATCAAATTGTAAATCACCATGAAAATTAGCTGGTACGCCATTTGTTATATAATCCCAATCAATTTTGCTTAACAGTTCATCTGTTGTTGGTATCTCTATTCCATTAATAAACCTGCTTTCCTCAGTTGTGCCAATTTTATCATAGAACATTTGCAGTCGCTTTTTTGTCTTCGTGTAATAGAAGTCATAGCAAGCTTTAGTAAACTTATCCCTATCCTTGTCTGATAAGCTAACCTCTTTCCATAAGTATTTTTTTGCCCACGAAAGGAAATCTGTTGCTATTTTGGGATCCAGAACACTATAGACAGTTTGACCATCAACGAGAAGGTACGAGTAAAAATTATTTCTATACCCCTCAACAACTGGCGTCAATCCTCGGAGTGCATTGTTTGCGCGATAATTTCTTTTTTCAGCTACTGTTTTATCAGAAAAAAACTTAATCACACGATTATTCACAAAATATAAAAATTCATCTTCTTTGCTAAAATTAAATTTTTTCTCCTCACCAGAAAAATTTTTATTTGTTTCATCGTATTTTGAATCAGAACCAGTGTCAAACCATGTAAAACCGATAGGTACTAATCTCCTCTCGAGAAGACCCTTAAGCCCATCTGTCATCTGCAATTCATTGTCTCGAAGTTCTCTGTTTTGCTCTAGTGCTGAAAAAACTCTTTGTAGTCGTGAATACCAGCGAGACCAATAAAGGCAAACTTGTTATCTGTTTTAATCTTTGTATCGAGTTGATAGATAAGATTATTTTTCATTTTTATTGTGCAATAAGCCTCTGTTTCGCGCACGGGGGCAACACCAATCCAGTTCTCTTCTGGTAGTGGGACATCTTCAAGTACCATCGTGTCTGCGGTAGAAAAAATAAACGGGCAATCTAAATATTTTTTACATGCAAGAAGCGAGTACCCAGGCCCGCTACCTGGACCTGTATATTTATCAACTTCAACAAAATTAAAAATTCTGTCTGGGTAGGCGAGTTTTAGGTAATCAATAACAGTATCTTTCTTGTGACCAACTGCTATTACTATCTCTGTATCAACTGGAAATTTCTCAATAATATACGAAATAACTGCTTTATTATTTATTGGCAAGATACCCTTATTGATAGACTCGGAAAAATGACCCATTCTAGATCCTACTCCAGCTGTTAAAATACATACCTTATATTTTTCATCTTTATCTTTCATATTTCTTTAAGAATGTCTTTTACATACTTTGTCATCATTTTAAGTGGCGCTTTTTTGCCCGTATACAATGTGAACTGTTCAGCCGCTTGATAGACGGCCATTTCATATCCGGAGATTATTATTTTCCCTTCTTTTTTTGCTGTTTTTATAAGCTTAGTATGAATTGGTGACACCACAACGTCCATTATAGCATGGTAGTTTTTTAGTTCATCCTTATCAATAATCATATCTTGGACTAATGGAGTCATACCTACTGGTGTTGCATTTATGAGTATGTCGGCCTTTATTTGCTTGCGCGCATTACTTGGACAATATTTTATGCCAAATTTTTTTGAAATTATGCGAGCCTTTTTCTCGTCTCTATTTGATAGTGTTATTTCCTTACATTGACCCCTTTTAAGAGCTACTATTATTGCCCTTGATGCGCCACCTGCTCCAATGATGTGGGCAGTTTTACCCTTAATTGGATAGTATTTTTTAAGGGCCGTTTCTACGCCAACGACATCGGTATTATGTCCGGTAAGGACGCCTTTTTTATTCACAATAGTATTTATAGCTCCAATTTCTTTTGCGACAGTGGTTACTGCGTCTACATATTTGTGTACGATTGTTTTATGCGGCATTGAGACACCGCAACCACGAATATCTAGCGCGCGTATTCCCAATATTGCCTTATTTAAATTATCAGGAGTGACACGAAATGGTTTATAAATAAAATCAAGAGACAGAGACTTGAAAGTTCTATTAAAAATAAGGCTCCCAAAATTTCCAGGAGCAGACGCAATTGAAATGCAGAATTCCGTATTTTTTGTAATCTTAATATTTTTCATAACAATCAATTACTAGAGAATATTTTTAAGACTACGGGGTACTTCTAAAAACTTTTCCATTAAATGCAGGCACGCCTCTGCGACCGCTCCTTCTCCAGATTTTGCACTAGTTACAAAATCTGCTTTATTGCGTGCTAAATAAAAAGCATTCGCAGGCGCAATACTGTATGCTACGTGCTCAAAAATCATCGCATCATAAATACCATCCCCGACATATGCAGATTCACTAAGATCAAAATTTTCTTGAAGCCACGAGAGCCTTGTGGATTCACTTACTAGATTGAGTTTTAGTCCCATATCAACAGCAACCCTTTTTTCGGTTATTTCAAACCCTCTTTTGTCTGCAGAAATTGCGCAGACATTTATTAATTTACTTATCAGCTTGACGCCATCATTGTCATGCGGCCCGAAGACTTTTGCGAGTTTACCGTCTTTCGTGTATAGGAACTGCCCCGTTGTTAACACTCCATCAACATCCAGAATTAGATTCTTTATTACTTTTTGTTTGCCGTTCATAAACGCGATTATAGACCATAAAGCTACGTTTTGCAATTTGAATTATTGCTCAAAATCTATGCGTAGCTATCTCAAGCCTACAGCAAACACCATATAATCAACAAGGGGAAAAGACATTAAGAAATGGTGAACTGGTACCTTATTTTAAAAACGGTTATTTAAGGTAGCGATGGCTTGCCTTATGAAATTATAAATATCGTGAGAGTCTTCTTTTTCAAAAAAACCAAGGAGATAGTGGGTGGACATAAATAAAATGCCGGAAATCCCCAAACCAACGATAACCAGCGGGAAACTGCTGATAAGTGGTTTTATAAAAAATACATCTACCAAAAAAACTATCGTTGATGTTATAAAAAGTTGTCTCATAAGTTTCAAATAATGAGCGCGTCGGAACGTGAGTTCTAAATATGACTTTTCTGTTATGTAAATAAGGAATATGTACGGAATGAGCGCCAGAAAATATGCCCAAGCCGCGCCAACGAGACCAAAACGAGGAAGTAGTGTGACCAAAAGAATGGCATTAAGCACTGCGGTACTCACTGAGGTAATACTCAATGCTTTCAATTTACCCATACCCAAAAGAAAATTATTAAGTGGGTAGGTGATTGCAAGAGCAAGGTTTGTTAGCGCCAAAATTACAAGTACACTCGTGGCTTTTTCTGCAAGCTCAGGACTAATCCAATACTCCAGCATTTGATAAGCGAATGCTATAAACGAGATGGTAACTGCCGTAGAAATAATAGTTATTAACCGCATAGACCTCACATAAAGATTTTTTGTCATTTCTCTGTTCCCTCCCCCTTCAAAGTGGGCGGTCATTGGAAAAACAACAGTAGAAAGAGTAGTCGATAAAGATGGCACCTTGTTGGTAATGCTTCCCGGGAGAGAATAAAATGTTAAGTTTGACGGCCCAAGAAATAGCGGAATAATCATACGGTCTAGATAGGTGAGTGATGACCCCGCAAGATTATTTAAAAATGAAACTATCCCAAATCTGTAACATTTAATGGCTACCAATTTATTCCATCCATACATTCTAATATATGAACACTCGTCTGGGTTCAATATCGTCATAGAATATTTCTTGTATACAAAATAAAAGACAAGAGCAAGAAGTGCTTGCAAAAGAAAAAGAGTATTAATGGACCAACCAAGAAACACAACTGCCAAAATACCCGCTTGTTGAATCGTTATAAAACTAATGCCAATCTTAGAACTTATATCAAAGCGCTGATACGCTATAGGAATTAATGCATAAAGACCACTGATACTATTTGTAAAAAACAGGACACCTGCATACATGAAAGCAGGAATGTATGCCCGATATGCGCCAACAGTTTCCCCGGGGAATGATACTAACCCTATAAAAATAGAAGAAATAATAAAGATGGCTCCAGTAAGCCCAATAATGACCAGTATAGTATTAGTGGTCTTGAATAAATCCTTTATCCCCTCCTTGTCTTGACTACCATGCTTTTCGGCAATAAATTTGCTCAGTGCGACAGAAACCCCCAGATCTAAAAGACCTGCTAGGCTGACAAGTGTACTAATAAAAATATAAATACCATACTCCTTGACTCCGAAATGGTGAACAATTATTGGTGTAACGAAGATGGCAATAAGCACTGGCCCCCCAAAAGAAAGCAGGCTGTACGAGATATTTTTGAGGGCGCGTTCTTTTATATTTATGGCGTTCATTTGCAAGGTTTCTTTATCTTCCCCATTATAGCTGAAATTAGAGGAAATAGGATATAATATAAGTTCCTATGAAATTTAGCATAATTACCCCAACATACAGACGAAGAGACTTACTTGAGCGCGCAATCAAGTCGGTGCTTTCTCAAACCTACACTGACTGGGAAATGATTATAGTCAATGATTCTCCAGATGACCCGAAGTATCAAAATCTTGCTTCGTCGATTACCGATCCACGAATTCGTTACTATGTAAATGACATAAACAGCGGCGTAAACTACTCGCGGAACCGCGCGCTTGATAATCTTTCCAGGGATTCAGCCTGGGTTGTCTTTTTAGATGATGACGACTATTTTGTTCCAGATGCGCTTGCAGAATTTAATAAACTCATTACAGCTTTTCCTGATAAAAAATGGTTTATGACAAATCGCGCCTACGCAGACGGAATACTAGAAACAAGGTTTAGAAGACCAGAGACTCAATATTCTTTTATCTGGGAATATTTAATACTCAAACGCGGTAAGGGCGAGATGACTCAGTGTATATCCACTAAACTCATAAACGGGATACGATTTTCAAAACGCGTAAAACAAGGTGAAGAGTGGCTATTTTATTATCAAATAGAACTCCATGAAAAAATGTACTATCATAATCACAACAGCACGCTCACTGACGGATATGATGAAGTTTCTGGGCTCAATTTTCGTAAGCGTTCTCGCTCTGAGCAATTTAAAACATTGCTCACTCTTATCAGAGAAGGGAACCAGCTCCATCTTCTGCACCATCCGACATTTCTCATTTACCTCTTTATGCGCCTCGTGAGATTGTGTATTAAGACTCAATAGTATATAAAAAGCCCGACACGAAGTGTCGGGCTTTTGTTTGTAACAAAAATATTACTTATAGGCTTTAGATTTGATACACTCCAAAAGCCCTTGGTCTAAAGTAAACTTTGGATTCCATCCAAGGTTCCTTAATTTTGAATCATCAATGGACTGATCTTTGCTTTCATGAAAAAATGCAAGTTTTTCAACTGTTTCAATCTCTCCATCGTAACCCATTAACAAACAAATTTTTCTTACCAAAGCATTTATAGAGATAGCTTCAGGGCCTCCAACACAAAAGATTTCTCCGTTGTTTGCCTTTTCCTCAATAAGAAGAATTGCATCAATCAGGTCATCAATGAAAACAAATTCCCTAATTGAATCTCTAACGCTGGAATATACCTGCGGTTTCTCCTTTCTGTTGATTGTCTTGATCGTTGTCGGAATAATCCTGCTTTCATTTGGATCATTCGGGCCATACAAATTTGAACACCGAACAATGTTTATCGGCAAGCCATAACTGGAAAAATAATTCTGCGCAACGATATCTTGACAGGCCTTGGTACTTTCGTACGTATACTTAGGCTTCAGAAGTGTCTTCTCATCATAAGGCGCCGAAACATCTCCGTACACTTTAGAAGAAGTTGAGACAATAATTTTTTTAACTGTCTCCATCCCTACTTTGTGCACAGCCTCCAACAAATTGACAGTACCCATAACATTAACCTCGTACGCATTTATCGGATTATCAAAACATCTCTTGAGGATTGAATCGGACGCAAAATGATAAATAGTATTAATTTCATACTTACTTATGATGTCGCATAAAGAAGTGTGGTCGTTGAGGTCTCCTTTCACGAAAACGATACAGGGCTCATAAAGATGACTTGTCGGCTTATCGTGGTGATACAATAAAACAATTTTTCTATCTTTATTATCATTAAGCTCAAGCAACCGAGAGGTTAAACCTAAGCCCATGAAACCAGCTGAGCCGGTTATTAATATATTGTTTTTCATTTTGTTTAACCTCGCAGAGTGATAATGATACTGCTATATATGCCCAAATTAGAAAAGTGCTACCCGTTGGCAGTATAGGGGAAATCACCTACTTTTTCAAGGCTCGCTTTACACTAACAATAAGAGTAAGATATACAAATATGAAGGGAATTATTTTGGCTGGAGGTGCAGGAAAAAGATTAAGTCCGCTTACACGCATCACGTCTAAGCAACTTTTGCCTATCTATAATCGCCCAATGATTTATTATCCTCTCAATACACTCATTAAGGCAGGCGTAAAAGAAATCCTAATCATTATCGCCCCAGAAAAAGCTGGGGAATTTCTGAACTTACTTGGTTCTGGAAAAGAATTCGGTGTAAAATTTACATACGAAATTCAAGATAAGCCTGGAGGGCTCCCTGAAGCATTCATCATTGGAGAGTCGTTTTTAGACAATGATAATGTGGCTATGATTTTAGGAGATAATATCTTTGAAGAGGATTTTTCTGAGCACATTCGTTCTTTCAAAAGTGGAGGGCGCGTATTCGCGGTTGAGGTGGCAGACCCCGAACGCTCTGGTGTCGTTGAATTTGATAAAAAAATGAAAGTCCTTTCAATTGAGGAAAAGCCAGAACATCCGAAGAGCAATTTTATTATTCCCGGGCTTTTTATATATGATTCTCGGGTTGTTCAATTTGCGAAAGAACTCAGACCAAGCAAACGCGGTGAACTCGAAATCACTGATCTGCATAAACGATATCTAGAAATTGGCGAACTTGATGTAAAGAAAATTTCAGGAGAATGGATTGACGCAGGAACATTTGATTCACTGTTGAAAGCTAATCAACTAGCGAAAGAAAAGCTACACAAGGGTCTTATTATCTAAAAAATAATTCCTACCGAACCGTTGCAACAAATTCTTTAATGTAATCAATGATCTTCTTCTCTGTGTGCCAGCCAAGCTCGTTCCTTGACCGAGCAAGGTCAATTGAAGCACTCATGCGATTCCCTTTCCTCTCAGGAAGCATGGTGATCTCGCCACCGAAAGCTTTCGCAATATCAAGAATACTATAGCCATCTTCCGCGCCAAGTCCATAGTCGTCACCATCCCCTTTTTCTCCGACGAGTATGAGTCCGCGCACAATGTCATCAACATGTGTAAAGTTTCGCACCTGTGTTCCTGGGGCAACTACCGTGAGTGACTCACCTTTCTTAAACTTTTCTTTAAAAAGCGCTATGAGCGTTGCATACTGTCCTGTAGAAATTTCGCGCGGACCATATACATTATAAAAATAAATGATTGCATACGGGAGGTCAAACCATTCTCCGTAGTTACGGACTAGCTCTGTATTGCTTGCCTTCGTCCACGCGTAAGGACTCTGATCTCTTCCGAGTCCGCCATCGCCAAACTTGGTGCTAGAGCCAGCATAAATAATCTTTACTTTATTTTTTCTACAAAACTCCAGCACCGCAAAAGTTCCTTGCTTGTTTGACTCCCACACGATGGGCATGTCCGCAAAGCTTTGCTCCACGCGGGAATATTCACCGAGATGATACACAAGGTCAGGAATAAAGTTGATGAGCTTCGCAATATCCTTTGTATGCCCTTCAATATACGTTGCGCCTAGAATATGATTTTCCTTTTTACCGGTGAAATAATTATCTAGGGAGTAAACATTGTACCGCCCTGCCTCCACCAAGCGTTCAATAAGATTTGACCCAATAAAGCCCGCGCCACCAGTGACGAGAATTGTCTTTTTAGCTGTTTTATCCATAATTTCAGCAGTATAACACTGATAGGGAGTGCGGGCAAAGGTCTATTTCAATATGGCTCCTCGTCTTCAGTAATTTCAAAATCTTCGGCAGAAATGGTATTCTTTTCTTCTTTTTCTCTGGTGAGACGAATTCCGAGAAGCGCAAGAGCGGCAAGAAATGCCGCGCCGATGTACCACGGCCACATACTTCCCTCTTTCGGAACAGTAAAAGGCGTTGTCGTTCCAATTGGCATAAATGCATCTGCTGCGCTAGCAGTTTGTTTATACGACACAGAAGCGACTTTTTCTTGAAGACGCGCTTGCGCTGCGGGTTTTACTATTGGCGCTTGAATGTTCTTCTGTACATCTTTCAAAGCTTGCTCGTATAGCAGACCATTTGGATAAAAAATCTTGATAAACGAAAGTGGTGCCCGAAAGCCAGTCGTCTCGGGCGCGAGAGTTATGACAGAGCCGGCAAGAAGCATTGTGTGTTCCGGAAAAGTAAAACGCCTATAATCGGCTTCAACTATCCACGATGATAGGTCGATATCTCTCGCGCCGTCGTTTGCAATATCCACCGCAGAAGAAGTAGTGGCGTGCAGGGACGCACGGAGAAATGCCGGCGACACAGCAATTTTTATACGCGTACTTACGGAAGGTGTGCCGTACCCGGTCGATACATCAAGGGCGACACTGTACGTCCCCGGATAGCGGAACACATGCGATGCGATTTTTCCCGAGCCAGTTTCGCCATCGCCAAATGTCCACAAGTAGTATGCGCCATCAAGCAGTTTCTTGTTTGAATCAACCGCTTCTCCGGAAAAAAATATAGGCGCTCCGGAAACAGTACTGCCTGATTGTATTATTATGCGCGCGGTTGCGGGTTCTCCGAAAGCTGCCGCGCCTCCTGTGGCAGATGCAGGGGTTTTTGCCTGTGCTCCTCTAGGCGTTTGGCTTGCCTCTGATGAAGGCGTATTTGCATTCCCCGGAGTTGGCGCCGCTCCTTGCCACGCGCCGTCAATCTTATGAATGGAATTACCATCGCCTGCGCCGCCCTGGTCTCCTGTATAAACCGCCGTGTCAGAAACAGAGCCATCAGGCATTTTGAATGAGATGGTCTCACCGGTATTTTTTAATGAAAAAGAACTGTCAAGAACAATGCCGGAAAAACCCGCATGGTCGCTTAAAAATGTTTGCGCATTGTCGGCAATAATTGCATACGCACCTGAAAGAAGATTCGTGCTCCCCTGTACAGATACCAAACTATGGTTGCTTCCTTCTTCAAAAAATTTCGCCTGAGCAATGTCCACAGACGCGCTTCCTTGATTCACTACCTCCACCCACTCATGTCCGGTATCCGCCCCTTCCGGGTCGTACATTATTTCCGAAATAAAAACCTGCGCGGAGACGGTCCGCGCGAAAAATAAGACAAGAAACGGAAATAAATACTTCATCTTATTCATCTCCTCTTAAAATAGCCGTAAGCACATCTTCGGGGACCTCTTTGAGTTTTGTAGGAGTCTCGCGGTCTCGTTCGCGTAGTGGTTGTTGTTTTGGAGTCACGGGGAGGACTTTTGGCTCCGCCGCCGATTCTTTCTTTTCCCACGCCTGCCATCGCCTATCTGCTCCGCTTGTGTTCGATGAAGCAGTGGCGGGCAGGGCCTCTAAAACACCTGCCAAAGCAGCTTTGAGGCCGCTCAAACCCGCTGTGGTAGGACCTTTGCTTTTGGTTGGTAAAATTACGCCTCTGGCCGCCGGTCGAGCTTGTGTGAGCGTTGAGAAGCTAGCGCTCTCTGGAACAGGTTTCGGCTGCTGTTTTTGCTCTGGTTTCGGGAAAGTTTTGAACGCCTGCGCAAATGGCTTTTCCAATTTTTCTGGTTTTGCGGCTTGCCCGCTTGAGTTTTTCTCCTTGCCCGCCTCAATTTCTGTGAAATTTTGGCGTGGAGAAAAATTCTGGCGGGGTCGTTCAAACATCGCATTGCTGTCACGGCGTACAACGGGAGGGCGCGGCGAAATGTCGGCGCGCGGTGCGGGATATTCGCGGGCAGACTCGCGCGGAGGAATTTCAGCTCCACTTCCATACCACTCGGCTATGTTTTTTTCCACTTCCGCGCGTGGATGCCCATACAAAGCGCGTGATGACGCTATCACTTCTTCACGAAGCGATTTTTTAGGCGGAGCGATAGGCCCAAGAGTCACTGATGAAAAAGGATGAGAAGCAACTCCGTCAATCATAAGTTTCAGATAGATCTGCGTGAAGCCGAGGCTCACCATGTCCTCTGCGGTAAATACCGGCGCATATTCTTTTTCCAAAACCTCGGCGTCGGGTGCGCCGACACGGAACATTATTTGCGTACCTACGTTGCCAAAAACCGCGTCCGCAACTTTTTCATCCATCTGCTTAATGTACTGATGCGCCACCACGAGGGCGAGTTTGTACTTGCGCGCTTCTGACAAAATATCGGCAAAGGATTCGTTTGCGAACGACTGGAACTCGTCCACATACATATAAAAATTGGGGAGTTTTTTGAGCTCGCCTTCGTTCAAATCCGCGCGCGACATAGCTGCGAGATAGATTTTTGTAATGATCATTCCGCCCAAAAGATTTGCGTTGCCTTCACCGAGCTGACCTTTGGAAAGATTCACGATGAGAATCTTTCGCTCGTCCATCATTTTGCGCAAGTCAAAACTCGAATGCGGCTGGCCGATGATATTTCGAATGAGCGGGTTTGAAGTAAATTGTCCAAGCTTATTTTGAATGGCGGGGGTCGCGTCTTTTGCATACTGCTCGCTGTACTTTGCAAACTCGTCAGTCCAATACGTTTTTACCGATGGATCCTTTATGTTATCGACGACTTTTTTTCGGTACACTTTATCGGTGAGCATTCGATTCACGCCAAGGAGCGTCGACTCCGGGTATTCAAGAAGAGCCAGGAGCGTGTTCATAAGAATATACTCCATGCGCGCCGACCATGTCTCGGGTCCCCAAATCTTTTTGAATGCGCTCATAAGTCCATTGGCTACGAGATGCCTCTTGTCGGGTCCCACATCTTCCATCACATTAAAAGAAATCGGATTGTCCATATCAAACGGCGCGAAATACACAACGTCTTTCACTCGCTCGTGCGGAATGTAATCGAGGATCATCGCCGCTGACTTTCCGTGCGGGTCAAGAAACGCAAACCCCTCGCCATTTCTGATATCCTGCACCACCATATTTTCAATGAGCGTGGACTTTCCCATGCCGGTCTTGCCGATGATGTACATGTGGCGCGTGCGATCCTCGGCCTTGATGCCAAAAGGTACGCGCTTGTTCCGACGGTCTGTCTCCGCAAAGTATGTAATGCGATTTTTATCGTAGAGATACATGGGGGAGTTGATAGCCACTAGTCAATAGCCAATAGTGAATAGCAGATACGATAAAGTATATCACCAATCATAAACAAAATAAAAACACAGGTGCGATTGGCTACGCCAATCGCACCTGTGTTTTTACTCCGCCAAGAGCGCCGCCGGCGTATATACATTCTTTGGGTCCCACAAGAGCCACGAAGTGAGGCCGGAATCGTATGTCGCTTGTATCTGGGCGCGCACTTTCGCGGCATCATAGTCTCCTCCGTAATCAAAATCCTGAAGCCATGGGCGGAGTTTGTTTCGGTCGTAAACATCTTTTGTATAAACAGCTGGCGTTGACGTGCCGATGCGTTCGCCGCCAAAGTGTAACACAGGTGTCGTGGAAGCCATGGCGCGAACAGCCGCGCGACTCATTGAAAAATTTACGACATCATACACGTGGTCATTTGGGTTCTTCCATCCGTTGAAAAGAGGAGGGTAATGCGACGGGTACACCATGGGCGAAACATAATCAAAATACGGAAGCGCGCGCTCGAGCACTTGCCCGATGTTCAAATCGTCATTGTTTGTCGCTGTCATCCCAAACAAATCAGCGGAAATTTTTGCGCCGGTATCTTTGAAAGAATCATGAAGGTACGCGAAAAAATGTTCAAGCGCCTCGGCTTTGCTCATTCCCTTGCTCAATGAGAAATCGATATCTTTCATATCCCCGTCCGACGGAAACCGTATGTAATCAAAGTTGAGTTCATCAAAACCCATCGCGTACGATTCTTTGCCGAGAGCCGCGACGTATTCCCAATACGGCTTCGCGCCCACATCCACAAAACTCAAACCTTTTCTGTCCCTCCAAACACTGCCATCGCTTTTTTTGTGCACAGCAAGTTCGGGATGAACTTTCGTGTAATATGGGTCTTGAAAAACAGTGATGCGCGCAATCGCGTAAATTCCTTTCTTATGAAGCTCCGCGATAAACTCTCGCAAGTCTTTGGTGCGACAGCCCTTCCCTTCGTTATTTTTCAAAAGAGAATCTTTGGGGGTAAATGCAATCGTGCCACTGAAGTCTTTCACATCAATGATAATACTGTTGATTTCGGTTGTGTCGGCAATATTCACGAGTTTGTTGCGAAATGACGGCATGGTCGCAACGCATGCTGTCATATAAATCGCCTTAAGGGGCTCTGGGGTTTGCATATGAGTAACAATAATTTGCGGCTCCAAAAAAGTCTCCCTTGCCTCAACTGCCGGCGAAGTGGTAGATGCCATCATATTGTCAGGGCGATATGCCACTGAAGAAAATGCTGGGATAAAAAAATAAAAAAGAGAGAACGCGGCTGTAAAAACAGCGCCCGCTACAAAGAGATGCTTGTGGTTGAGATTCATTATATATTTTGCGGAGGAGCGGCAGAACTTCCTTCCGAGAGAGCGTCAGTTTTGGGAAGCGCTTGCTCGGCATCTAAAATGAGCTTTTTACAATTACTGCAATATACAACCGACGAAAGATAGGCAAGGACAGCAATGCCTATTCCGCTTAAAACTAGAATTGTCGTGCGCGCCCATGCCGGGAAACCGCCGATGGCCACGACAACAATGAGAACGCTAAGAAATATTATTACGGTGTGTTTGGTCATAGGGACAGTATACATAGAAAATAGAAAATAGAAAATAGAATCTGGGATAAACTCAGCAAAAACGGGCAGTGCGACCTACGGTCGCACTGCCCGTTTTTGCTATTCTACTTTCTATTTTCTAACTTCTACCTCTCACAATTACTACAAATTCCCCGCGAACATGGTCGGGGTTTTGAGTAAAATAAGCTCGGACTTCTCCGACTGTTCCACGCGAAAATTCCTCATAAATTTTGGTTAGTTCACGAGCGACAATTACTCCCCTCTCCGCCTCGCAAAATTTTTCGAGTGACTCAAGCGCTTTCAGAATTCGATGCGGTGATTCGTAAAAAACCATAACGCGCGCGGAGTTGGCAATTTCTTTAAACAAAGTTTCTCTTCCTTTTTTATGCGGCAAAAAACCGAGAAATGTAAACTCTGCGACTGAAATGCCCGCGCTCGAGAGTGCCGTCACCAGAGCCGATGGTCCAGGAATAGGGACGATAGCGACTTGGTCGCCAAATCTCTCACGCACCTGAGAAACAATCAGCACGCCGGGGTCAGAAATACACGGCGTCCCCGCGTCAGATACGAGCGCGAGATTCTTCCCTTCTTCAAGGAGCGTCAAAATTTTATCCACTTTTGAGAGTTTTGACTGAGCATGATAACTCAAGGTCGGCGTATCAATTTCATATTTTGAAAGCAAGCGTTTTGTCACACGCGTGTCTTCACACAAAATCATATCGACTTCCTTGAGCACGCGAAGCGCACGCAAGGTAATATCCTCGAGGTTGCCTATTGGTGTACCGACAATAAAAAAATTTGCCATGAATTACCTAATGAGTGACTCCCCTATTTTAAAAACATCGCCCGCTCCCATGGTGATTATAATATCATCTTTTTGGATGGTCGTGCGGATATATTTTTCAACAGCGGAAAATTCACCTAGGACGCGCACATTCTTGTGATGCGCTTTGATAGCTTGCGCAAGTTTTTCCGCGGTAATTTCCGGGTCAGGCTTCTCGCGCGCGGCATAAATTGGCACAATAATTACCTCGTCAGCGTCAGTAAAACTTTCCGCAAATTCATTAAGTAAAAGCTTTGTGCGTGAGTAGAGATGCGGTTGAAATATAGCGCGAATTTTACCAGTTGGATATTTTGCACGGAACCCCTGGAGAGTTGCTCTTATTTCTGTCGGATGGTGCGCATAGTCGTCGTACACAAATGCTCCGTTTTCTGTCTTGCCTTTGAGTTCCTGCCTACGCCATGTACCTTCAAATTTCGCGAGAAGCTTCGTCGCCTCCACTTCATCGACCGCAAGAATACGCGCGACCGCAAGCGCCGCTTTGGCGTTTTTAATATTATACTCCCCCGAAACCTGAAGCACCAACTTGGACGTCGGGTTTCCAAGTTGATAGTCGACAATTTTTGCGACGGCTTTTGTAAGCACGGGCGCCACACGCGGGTCACTGGGGTCGCACACGATTGCACCGCCCACGGGGACTTTTTGAACAAGCTCTCCAAACGCCTTTTGCACTCCTTCTAATGTCCCGTAATAATCGAGGTGATCATTGTCGATATTCGTGATTACTAAAATTTCTGGAGAGAGATTCAAAAAAGAGTGTTTATACTCACAGGCTTCAACCACAAAAATATCACTTGTGCCTGAAATAAAATTCGAACCGGACTTCATGAGACTACCCACAATGACAGTCGGGTTCTTGTGTGCGCCCGCAAGAACCCCCGCTATCATCGCAGTGGTCGTTGTCTTTCCGTGCGTTCCCGACACTGCAACTGTGCGCATTCCGCGCGAAATCATGCCGAGGGCTTCCGGATACGAAAGTATTTGCACTCCTCTCTCGCGCACAATACGAAGCTCCGGATTGTTTTCCGGTACTGCAGGCGAATATACCACGAGGTCGCACACCTCGGGCACATTCGCCGCATCATGACCAATGAAAACCTTTGCGCCTTCAGTTTCAAGTTTTTCTGTAATTGGCGAAGAGATGCGGTCTGAACCTGTCACAGAAACTCCGCGGATGAGCATCATGCGCGCTACTGCTGAAACACCGATGCCGCCGATGCCGATAAAATGTGCGGCATGAATATCTTTTAAAAATTCTTCATTCATGGGTTCAGGTTAGACAAGATTTCCTCCGCCCGTTTAATATCATGCGGATATGCAATGGGAATCCAAAAATCGCTTTCAATAACCGGAATATGGTGGTCACGCACATATCGTTCAATCATGTCTGTGAGATAATACTCACCCATGTGCGTCTTGGAAACATCGTAATCAAAAATCTTTGGAGTAAGGACGTACACGCCGGTCGCGGCGAGGTTAGATTTTGGATTCGCTGGTTTCTCTTCAATATTTTTAATCGTACCATCCTCATTTACAACAACGACACCAAAATCTCGCGGATCATCCACAAACGAAACGAGGATGGCTGTGTCGTGTTCAACACATTTCGCGACCGCCGTTTTGCCGTGTACGTCATCGGCGTACATAAGGAGAAACCTTTTTTCTTCCAGAAGATGCGGGCGGCAAATTTTGAGCGCATGCGCGGTGCCGAGCGGTTCTTTTTGCTCAACATACGTTACCCGTTTCCCCATAAATTCATTACCAAGAAAAGCGCGCATCATCTCACTCTTATAGCCAACCACGACCACCACCTCGTCGATTATTTTCGGCAAAATTTCCCAGATATGCGCAATGAGCGGCTTACCGAGGACCCGAACAAGCGGCTTTGGTCTATCAAGGGTAAGCGGATGCAAACGCTTCCCTTCCCCTGCGGCAAAAATAACAGCTTTCATGTTGGTTGCAATGATATCAAAAAATTGATGTATCCGCTACGCGATATTTTTAACCAATCCCACAAACTGGTCCCCGCGGTCAAATTCATTTTTAAATACGCCGAAACTCGCCGCGCCGGGAGAGAGCAGGACGGTATCTCCGCGGCGCGCGAGTACGCGCGCCGCGTCCAGTGCTCCTCTCATTGACGACACAATGTACACCGAGTACGAAGTTTTTTTCGGAATTAAAGAAAGAAGCTTCTCTGTTGCCGCGCCTTCAATAAGCACAAGGCCTTTTACCGTCTTGTGAACCAGTCGCGCCATATCGGTATAATCAAGATTTTTATCCGCACCGCCCGCAATCAAAACAATGTTCTTTTTCTTTTTTGAAGCCAACGCCTCAAGTGCGGCCTTGTTGCCATCTGGGGTTGTCGCTGTAGTGTCGTTATAGTACATCACGCCACCAACAATGCGTACAAGCTCAAGGCGACCGGGTACTCCAAGAAAACTTTCCACGCCTTTTTTTATTGCATCTTTCGGCACGTCGAGTTCTTGGCATACTAAAATAACGCATGCGATGTTCGCTCTGTTGTGTTCGCCGGGAATTTTAATTTTCCACGCTTTTGGAACAATACTCTTCCGCGCAACAAGCATTTCACTTTTAACTTTTAACTTCGAATCAGCTGATTCTGAACCAGCAGGTTCACGTCCCGGACGCAAGCTCGGCCATGAAAACTTTTTGACTACCCGTGTTACTTGCTCGCTAAGCACGAGCACATCATCTTCCTTTTGAAATTTAAAAATATTCGCCTTATCGTCGAAATATTTACTCATATCTCCTTTGTAATAGTTCAGATGGTCTGGCAAAAAATTGGTAAACACTGAAATATGCGGGGAAAGTTTTGCATCACCAAAACCCTGCAACTGCCATGAGTCAAGCTCGAGAACAGCAATATCCCCTATTTTTGTTTTTTTGAGAAGCGGGAGTGTCGCCATTCCGCGCACATTGCCGCCAACAAAAACATGCTTCGGGTACACGCGCGCGAGAATGTGCAGAAGAAGATGGGTAACTGTGGACTTGCCCCTTGTCCCCGTCACCCCGACAATAGTCGCTGGTGTGAACTTTACAAAGAGTGACGCGTCCATCTCCACAGGAATTTTGTTTTTCATTGCCTCGGCAATAAATGGCGAATCTATCGGCACGCCAGCCGCCTTGATGACCATGTCGCAACTTTTAAAATCCTCGAGCCTGTGTTCACCTAGCACATAGCGAATGTTTTTAAACTTTGTAAGTTGCTTGATTGATGACGCAAGCGCCTCCGCAGATTTCAAATCGGTAATCGTAAGTTCCGCGCCGAGCTCTGCCAAAAATTTTGCCACATTGACCCCACGCCCCAGAAGCCCTAAGCCAAGCATCGTAATTTTCTTGCCCTTGAAGTAAGTTTTATAGTTCATTTCACTCATAAAACCAATCATAGCAGAAGCCGGGAACCATTGCGAAATATACTGTTTTCTGATATATTCTAGCGAGCGAGAGCAGTAAAAAGCGTACGTTTTTTACTCTCGAGCAAGAAAAACAAAAAGCGCGTGTAGCTCAGGTGGTTAGAGCGCGTCACTGATAATGACGAGGTCCCAGGTTCGAGTCCTGGCATGCGCACTTTGAAAAGAAGATGTGAAAAAACTGCCTGGTGGAAGCCGGAGGTGGAAAAAGAAACACTGATGATGGCGCCAGAGTAACCCTAGCAATAAGCAAAAGAAAAGGCCGAACGCAAGTTCGGCCTTGTTTTTGTCGTCTTTTTTCAAAAATCGACAATCACTTTTTCATACCGTCCTTTCATTGCCTCCTTGCACGGCATCGGACCGTGCGGCCCATATGCGCGGAGACACTTTCCAGTGTTAACACTTACTTCAACTGTCGGACGATCGAGGTACACACTAATGTTCCAGAGCACAAAAACAAACAGAGTTACAAAAATAATCAAACGAAGAAATCCTATCTTGCTCATGATAAACTCCTGCTTAATTAAACCAAATAAATTATACCACCTTATAGTTTACAAGTCAAGCCCAGCAAAAACCCGCCTTTGAGGCGGGTTTTTGCTGGGCTTTTTCAACTACAATATGTAAAATCTTTTGATTGAACTGCAAGTTGTAATATTATGAGTATTCTTTCTTTTGTTCCGTTCTTCGCCCAGCTTCTCTTGTACATTTTTGCTGTTGAATTTCTAGGGTTAAAAAATTTTTTCAAATTTTTTAACCAAGAAATTCTTTGCAAAAATATGCAAGTGAGGCTGGGTCTTTTCTACTAGTAACCCTTCTAGTAATGGTACCCCTTTTTGAGATGGGAGGGTATTCATCTTTTTCCTTACGGAAAAACCGACCAATTCATTGTATGCAATCCGAGGGTCACAATACATTTTATATTTTGAATTGATTCACGACCAGCTTCCGCTAGCCGTGCCTTGTTACGACTTCGTCTTTGTCACCAAGCTTACCTTAAGCCCATACAAGATGGGATTTTGGGTACTCTCGGCTCCCCTGACGTGACGGGCGGTGAGTACAAGACTTGAGAACGTATTCACCGCGGTATAGCTGACCCGCGATTACTAGCGATTCCAACTTCATGAGGTCGAGTTTCAGCCCTCAATCCGAACTGGGGTCACCTTTATTAGGATTAGCTTAGGGTTACCCCGTCGCGACCCGTTGTAGTGACCATTGTATCAAGTGTGCAGCCCAGGGTATCAAAGGGACATGCTGACCTGGCGTCATCCTCTCCTTCCTCCCCCGCCTTTGTTCACTAGTGAACAAAGGCAAGTTAAAAGTGAAAAGTGTAAAGTTGAAAGTGGGTGCATTTTGCATTTACTTTTTACTTTTGACTTTTTACTTTTGACTTGCCTTTGCACTACTGTGCAAAGGCGGGGGCAGTCTCGTCTGACACGTATAACAGACAACGAGGGTTGCTTTCGTTGACCCACTTAA
>JACRKU010000025.1 GCA_016215205.1 Candidatus Yonathbacteria bacterium
CATCCTTAATCAAAAAAGTTTCTTTGCCCAAAGACTGGGCGGAGGAATTGAATCGTCTTGCTTTGCAAGACTACAAAAATTCCGCCCCGTCTTTGACTGCTTGTGTGGAAGAGAAAAAGAAAAAGATTTCTTCTTTGTCGGAAAAGTTAGAGCGACTTCTTACGGGATATTTAGACCAAGTTATTGATGAGCAAGATTATCGTAATCAAAAAGCTAAACTCCTTTCCGAAAAGAAGTCGCTCGAAGAAGAAATCTTTAACTTTTCACACAAGCAGAATGATTGGCTCGCACCTTTCCAAAACTGGCTAAAAGACGCTCAATCCTTGGACAAAATTGCTTCTGATTCAGACCTTTTTGCGAAAAAGGTCTGGGCTAAAGAAATCTTTGGCTCGCACCTCCTCCTCCAAAACAAAACAGTGCGCGCAAGCGCGCCGAATTTTCCGAATCCCCCCGCAAAATCAGGACAAACAGCGTGGGCGGCGCTTTGCGCCGCCCACTCCGCCATTCCTTCAAACCCTTTGAGTTCTATTCTGGTGCGCAGGAGAGGACTTGAACCTCCATACCCTTGCGGGTGCTACCACCTCAAGGTAGTGCGTCTACCAATTTCGCCACCTGCGCGTTTCTGCTCCACTTTGAGGTTTTATGAGCATACCCCAACAGGTAGATTTTTGCAATTTTTGAAAACTTGTTACGCGAGCACTTCTTCTTTTATTGTCTCGAATGTATCCTCTTCCTGCATCGGAACCGTTGCGCCGCTCTCTGTGTGTCGCATCTTGCGTTTTACATCGCGAGCAACTTTGTTGCGAACGAAGAAAAGTTTTGCGCGGGAAACTTCCGACTGGCGCACGATTTCAATCTTGTCGATTGATGGCGAATAGAGGGGAAAAATCTTTTCAACACCAACGCCGGACGCAACCTTGCGAACGGTAAACATGGCGCCGTTGCCGGTACCGCCCTTTACTGAAAGTACGAGACCTTCAAAAATCTGCATGCGGGTCTTTCCTTTTTCTTCAATTTTGAGGTGAACTTTGACAGTTGCCCCAGCGCGAATAGGCAAATCCTTGCGGCTTGCGGTGACTACGGGGCTCATTTGTATCGTTGTATTTTCCATAACCAAGTACCCGCTACTCTATCATACGAGGCCGAGTTCTGCAATAGCATGGGAAAAATCCTCCGGAATTGGCGCCAGAACCAAATGCTCCGCCCCATCCAAACCCTTGAACACTATTGAAAAAGCGTGAAGCGCGATGCGTTTGAATCCAAGCACGCACGGAGACTTTGGCGCATAAAGTCTGTCGCAAAGAATCGGATGCCCGACCGCTTTTAGATGCACGCGAATCTGGTGCGTGCGCCCCGTGCGCGGATTTACCTCAAGATATGAAAGTTTGACGCCTTCTCTATCACCAGCGCCAAGTACACGATAATCAGTCGTCGCTTCGCGCAAGTCCCCGCGCACGCCATACTCGGCAGACCACTTGCGAAAATCGCTTGTGGAACGCCCGATGGGCTTGTCGATGGTGCCGGCAGGCTCTTTGAAAAATCCATGCGTGATGGTGCGGTAAGATTTTTTAATAGTGCGCGCCTGAAATTGCGATTTCAAATTTAAAAACGATGCTTGCGTTTTTGCGACAAGAAGCACGCCGGAAGTGTCGCGGTCGATGCGGTGCACGATGCCCCATTTTTCAATAACTCCGCCTTTCGTGAGCGAAATTGTTTCACCCACGCCGCGAATGGAGGGGTTTCTCTCAAGCAACCAATCTGCAAGTGTCGGCTCTTTTGTGCGCCCATCGGAGTGCACCACAAGACCCGCTGGCTTGTTGACGGCGAGTACTTCGTCATCCTCGTATAAAATTGGGATATCAATTGCCATGACAAATTATTTTCCGTGACGCCGATCACGCGCGTTAAAGTTCTCAATAATTTTCACAAACTCTTCCTGCTGAAACTCTGGCCACCACGCATCCACAAAAAAGAGCTCGCTATAAACCGACTGCCATGGGAGGAATCCTGAAAGACGCTGCTCCCCGCCTGTACGAATAATGATGTCCGGGTCAGGGCACGGAAAAGACCAAAGTTTTTTTGAAAATTCTCCTTCAGTGACAGATTGAGCGCCCTCGGCGATGAGTGCGTTCATTGCGGAAAGAATCTCCGCGCGCCCGCCATACGACATTGCAAGATAGAGCGTAATGTTAAAATCTTTCGCGGTTGCAGATTCCATTTTTTTCATTCCATTTTGAATGTCCTCCGCAAAGCGCAAGCGATCACCCACGAAACACACGCGCACATGTTCGTCGAGCATTTTTTTTGTTTCATTCTCAAGAATAAAACGAAAAAGTTTCATTAAATGGCCGACCTCTTCTTCGCTCCGTTGCCAATTTTCCGCAGAAAACGCGTACGCGACCACATTGGGAATTCCCGCCTCGCGCGACCACTTTACCACCTCTTGAAGTTTTTTATATCCCTCGCTGTGACCCTCGAAAACGGGTTTATTGTGCGCGCGAGCCCAGCGGCGGTTGCCGTCCATGATAATACCAACACACTGAATAACTTGTGTAGGGTTTCCAGACATATTAGTAGAGGATATCAAAATTTTTGTAACCCCCCAAGGGCTCGGACCAGTCTCCCCTCACCTTATCTACGCGCGCAAGTATCGGACCCTTACCAACAAGCTCTAGGAACGCATGGAGTACCACCTCATCTCCTTCGGCAACGATAGACACCGTCCCGTCGGGATTGTTTTTTACCGTACCTTTGATACCGAGAGAGCGTGCCTCTCGTGTTACAAAATCACGAAACATCACGAGTTGGACCCGCCCAGATACTTCACATTCAAGACGTTTTTGCATATTGATTACCCTAACGCTCTTATACCAAAAACGCAAGGACTTGAAGGGTGACTCAATTCGTGATATCGTGTGCAAGTCGGGAGATTAGCTGTTTTGGTAGAAATCAAATAAAGATACGGGAGATTAGCTGTTTTGGTAGAAATCAAAAGATTGGCACTTTGTGTATACTGTGCGGAGTACGGTTAAAATTAAACATACGGGAGATTAGCTCAGTTGGTAGAGCAACTCATTTACACTGAGAAGGTCAGAGGTTCAAGTCCTCTATCTCCCACAAACATTAGGCGGCAATGCGAAGCATTGTTGCCTTTTTGTTTGTGTGGCAATAGAGGACTTGAATGGCGGAGGCGGGCACCTTGAGTATTCGAAAGGTCGCCGAGCCGGGGTCGAGAGTACTTATAAGCGACATAGAGTGAGGGAAATGGAAAAGTAATCTTTTGCATTTCCGAGCCGAGGAGCTTATATGGTACTCCATATAAGCGACATAGAGTGAGGGAAATGGAAAAGTAATCTTTTGCATTTCCGAGCCGAGGAGCTTATATGGTACTCCATAGAAGCAAAGCGACTTAGTAACTCGTGACAAAGTCCTCTATCTCCCACAAAACAAAAAAACCGCCGTACGGCGGTTTTTTTGTTTTTTAAAATTTTACTTCCGGCAGAAGTTTCCTTTTGTGGTCAGAATCAATGTCTTGGTAATTAAAAGTTATTTCTTCTCCTTTTTTTATGTCACTTAAAGCGACGACGGACGGCTCATCTTCTTTGCTCACAATTTTCTCGCACACATTCGGGTTACCTGAATGGTTGGCAAACCGGTCGTCATCAAAACTCAAAATGTATTTATTTAGTTTCCTGCTAAGCCATGTATGTTTGTATATGTAATCCTGTGCAACCTTTGGCAGTTCCTCTACCTCTTTGGCAGTTAACGCAATGTCGAGCTTCGGGAAATACCTCCAAATAATAGTGCCTATGGGTATGTCTTCATCGGCAAATAAGCCGATACCGTGAATTTTACTTTCTCCTATTTTTGTCCTTATCAAAAGCATAGCTTTTATATTAACCTCTTTGCGGTGAAAATAAAAGCGGCAGAGAGGACGCTTCCTCGCTGCGCCCGCACAAAGCGGACAAAAACACCTCTCGGTGTTTTTGTCCGCTTTGTGCCCCCGCGAGGAATCGAACCTCGATCTACGGCTTAGAAGTCCGCAGCACTATCCATTATGCTACAGGGGCATTCTATTAGGGCACTCTAACAATCCTAGAGCGACGGGTCAACTAC
>JACRKU010000027.1 GCA_016215205.1 Candidatus Yonathbacteria bacterium
TAAGGCGTTGTAAAACAATAACATATACAATGGCCGCAGAACGTGCTATCATAGTAGCATGGATCGCATAGCGATATATGCCAAAAAATACAAAAAGCTCCTTCCGAATCTACCGGAGCGAGCAAGACGATTAGTGGTTGGCTCGGATGCGAAGATGCTGGGACGAGGAGGCATTGCGATCGTCCACAAAGCGTCAGGCCTGGCCCGCAAAACCATTTGGAAAGGCATGAAAGAGGTTGCGGAAAAAGCCAGTCTGCCGGCGGACAGAAACCGAAAAGATGGCGGCGGACGAAAAAAGATAACTGAAAAGGATAAGACTCTCGAAACAGATCTGCTTGCGCTGGTCGAGGATTCTTCGCGGGGAGATCCCGAATCACCGCTCAAATGGACGAACAAGAGCCTGCGAACCTTGTCAAAAGAACTGGTCAAGAAGGACCATGCCGTGAGCCATACCCAAACTGGGCACATCTTGAAAGCGAACGATTACCGCCTCCAGGGAAACAAGAAAAACAAGGAAGGAACAGATCATCCCGATCGAGACGCACAATTCAAGCATATTAATAAACACGCAAAAGAACGTCTCGACACGGGAGACCCGGTCATCTCGGTTGACACCAAGAAGAAGGAACTGGTGGGAAACTACAAGAATAATGGACAACGGTGGTTGCCCAAAGGCAAGCCTGTCGAAGTGGGCACCCATGATTTTCCCGATCCAAATCTCGGGAAAGCGGTTCCCTACGGCATGTTCGATATCGGCAAGAACGAAGGGTATGTGAACGTCGGGATCAACCATGATACGGGAGAGTTTGCGGTCGCGAGTATTCGTCGGTGGTGGGAAAACCTGGGAAAGGAACGGTATCCGCAATCAAAAAGACTCCTCATTACCGCGGATGCGGGAGGATCGAACGGATATCGGCTGAGATTGTGGAAGAAGGAATTACAAACATTCGCGGATGAAAGCGGATTGGAAATTACGGTCTGTCACTTTCCACCGGGCACCAGTAAATGGAACAAGATCGAACACAAATTGTTCTCGTTCATCAGTATCAATTGGAAAGGGAGACCCTTGATGAGCTATGAGACTATCGTAAACTTGATCGCGAACACCAAAACAGCCAGTGGACTCAAGGTCTATGCTACGCTCGACGAGCGCACGTATCAACTCAAGAGGAAAATCACAGACAAGGAAATGAAGGCGTTGCAGATTGAACCGGATGCATTTCATGGCGAGTGGAATTACGCGATTAAACCGAGGAAGTGAATACTTTATTTTTTTACAAGCCCTTAAGGGAAACGCCACGTCAACCAAAAGGGAGCACAGAAAAATGAAACAGAAACAGTGTAAAAAAGTTCAAGAAGTGAATCAAGTGAAAATTGAGTTTACGAACAAATCCATCACGGCATGGGGAGGAATGGCCTGCCAGATAGGGAAATATCTGGAGGTCATTGATTTTCGGGGCTGGGTTGAGAACCATTTTCCGATAACGGAGACATCGCCTTTTGCGAAGGGTATTTACGAGAAGGCGCTAGGACAGTTTTTGACCGTACTGGTGGGCGGGAGTCGTTTTGGCCATTTATCATGGTGGGGTCATGGGATAGAGGCGGTAAGCAAGATGTTTGATGTGGCATGGTTGCCGTGTAGCGCATCCACGCTGACGCGGTTTTGGGGAAAAATCAAAACCCAGGGGATGGCGGAAAAGATGGGAGATGCGGGCCGGCAACTCGCCAAAACCCTATGGGAGTGGGAGTCCATCGGGGAGGACAATTTGAACTTTGACTCCAGCGTTCTCACCCGCTACGGCGATCAGCCAGGGGCGAAGAAGGGGTATAACCCTAAAAAGCATGGCCGCAACAGCCATCATCCCATTCTGGCATTTTTGGGATCAGGTTATATCGTCAACCTGTGGAACCGTTCCGGCAATGTCAGTTCTGCTCACCGGATTACTGAGTTTTTTGATGCCACCGTGGCTTCGTTGGGTTCCGGATTTCGAATCAAGAGAATATTGTGTGATGCGGGTTTTTTTATAAGCCGGTTCATGGCGCATTTAGAGGCGCAGAAACACCTTTACATCATCTCCGCCCCTCTGTCGACCTCTTCACAAAAGCGGATTTATCAGATTCAGGATTGGCGCCGTCTGTGTTGGGGGATCGAAATTGCGGAATTTGAGATGGTCTGCGGAGAGGGCCCGTATAGGGACTTGCGGCGTTTTGTGGTGGTGCGCCAGGACACTGGCCGGAAACCCAAAGCGGCGGGCAAGCAACTCTCATTGTTCAAGGAACTCGATGATTGTAAAAAATACCGCTACAGCTTCATGGTGACCAATGATCGTGGGTTGTCCGCAGAGGAGGTGTGGAGCGAATATCGTACCCGCGCCAATGACGAAAACATCTTCAAGGATCTCAAGGAAGGCTACGGTTTTTCTGCTTTCAGCTTGGCAAACTTCTGGGCCACCGAGGCGGTCATGGTGATGAACACATTGGTGTTTCACAATTTGATGCATTATCTTAACCGGAATATCCTGAATCCAAAGCAACCCCAAAAACAACTCAAGACATTGCGCTCGCAACATTTCATTCTGCCCGCGCTATTAGGCAAATCCGCCAGAACCTGGATTTTACGGTTAGGCGTTCAGTGTAAAAAACAGCGTGGGAAAATCCGCCATCTTCTTGAAAGAATAATAAAAATCCCGCATCGTCTCAACTGCAATGCAGTTGCCTTGGGAGGATCGTAAAATGGAAAAATTTTAGGATTTGAACAAGCCCATGAGACCCGCAACCTGACTGGATTTCAAAAAAAGAAATGGCTTATCGCCCTTTATCATTGGGCGATGGGACAGTATTGCTTTCAACTGCATTATTTGGGATAAAGCTTTGATCGAGTCCCTGGAAGAAGAACTGCGTTTCAAACCTAAATCCAATTCCATCGGTTTCACGGATTGATCGGACAAATGGTGTTGAAACCATAAAAACGGAAAGATTGCTTGCTCCCAACATTGACTTTGATTTACTTTGACACGAAAATTCACGAATGTTACTATTTGTGATATAGAGCAAATGCCCGAAGTCGCAACAATTTGATACTAAGTACATGGATTCGCAAATACACAAACGTATTTCAAAATGTATCTTGTAGAGCGCAAAAATAATGCAGGTGTTTTTAGAGACGCATGCAATGCGTCTCTACAAAAACCACGACATTCATGTCAATACGTTATTGTATTTGCGAAAACGTGTACCAAGGACTTGTTAAGTGATTACTGTTACAAAAAAACTGTATTTGCAAAAGGGCGCAAAGCAAAGATTATTTAACATGGATATACAGGATGGTCAGGATTA
>JACRKU010000026.1 GCA_016215205.1 Candidatus Yonathbacteria bacterium
AAAACGTTGTGAGCCGCGGCATACCGAACAGTCAGGGGAACATCGACATCGTAAAAAATCAGATCGGAAAAGCTCTCATGAACTTCTCGAAATAGTTTTTTAAATAATCTAATTTTGGAAAACCCAATACCCATGACATCTTGAGGACCGTCAAACAAGTCTTCCTTGTCAGTGACACGTTCAAGCCTTACTATCTCTTTGGAGTATTTCCCTCGTATGAATATCCCCAAGTCATGTAATTTCTCTACAGGCCCGCGAGCATAAAATACTGTCTCGAAGTCCTGATAAAAGGAAGATCGCTTTCCATCCTCTCCAACCAACCACAAAACCACCCCTTTTGTAGGATGTTCATATAGGTCAAATAACCAGCCACTATATTTCTTCATTCAGTATCTTTTTTAGCTCTTTATTTTCCCGCTCTAATTCATCCATCCGTTTATGAAGCTCACTAATCTCGTGATAAAAAGCCTGGTGTTCCCGTACGAGGATAACTACAAGTGCCGCTTCAAGCGGCAAAAGGTTAGTGACTTCTGCAATGGAGGAACGGTGCTCTAAGATATATTCGTAAAACTTTTTGATGATTAGTTTTTGAACGGTAGTAGAAAGCAGATCACCAAGTATCTTAAGTTCATGGATGAGCTTATGGGCTAACCCTGTGGGAGTTAGATTATTGTTATATTCCATAGCCGCCTCCTAAAAAAGTGAATGTTGGGAGGCGTCTATTGCCAGGGTTTCTTCAGTAGAAATGATTTGGGTGTGTTTCAAATGAGTTGAAAGTCTGGTATCAATAAAGTTGGTCAGAGAAACCACTTTGGAGAAAACCATGACTTCCAACTCACAAGCAATTATACAAGACATCCGCGCAGACTTTGAGAAAATGCTGGAGTACGTCACTGGCGAAGAAGCGCGCAGGGCAATGGCAGACGCAACGGAAAGAGGATTGTTCAAGATGCTCATCGAAATGGGTCTGAAATTATTGAGCTTGTTTTTTGAGATGCGTTCACAAAATGCAGACCGCGAGCACCTGAGAATGACGGACGGGAGCGTCATGTATTATCATCGTGATACGCCAAGGAATTACGTCTCGATCTTTGGGAAATTGCGTTTTGCGCGGCCCTATTTTTATCGCAGTGGATTGGGCGGGCAAGCGCCTTTGGACGCGGAATTGAGTTTGGGCGAAGATTGTTATTCGGACTTGGTGCGTGAAGTGCATGATTACCTGAGCGTGCATGGTGTGTATCACAAAGCTTGTGAAATTGTCGGACGTTTACTGGGTTTGACGCTTTCAACACGTGCGCTTCAAACCAATTTGGCAGAAGATGCGGCGGACGTCTCAAATTACTATGACCAAAAACCTGCACCCGTGCCCAGCAGCGAAGCCGAAATTTTAGTCATCCAAGCAGACGGCAAAGGGGTACCGTTGATCTCGGAAAAAACCAAGCCGGACAAAGTGCGTCTTGGAAAAGGCGAAAAATATGGACACAAGAAAGAAGCCATTGTTACCAGCGTCTACAGCATTGAGCCTGCTCCGCGCACTCCCGAACAGGTGATTGCCAGTTATTATGATCGCGAAGCATCTTGGAAGGACAAAATCAGCCTGCCCAAGCCCTCCCAACCGCAAAACAAACACCTCTGGGCTACTTTGGACGGCAAAGACGTTGCCTTGCGCCGTTTGACCTCACAAGTCGACCTCCGCGTGGGCAAACATATCCGCTATAAAATCGCGTTGTGTGATGGCTGTCCGTCTTTGCAAGCGCGTCTCGCCAAATACTTTTCCGAGTTTATCCAAATCCTGGATTTCATTCACGCTAACGAATATCTCTGGAAAGTTGCCAACACTTTGTTTCGAGAAACCGACGAGCGCCGCTTTGAGTGGATGAAACAACATACCCTACAGTTGCTTTCAGGCAAAACCAAGCGGCTGATTGCCGAATTTCGCAGACTGGCGAAACAACCCCAGACCCGCAAAACCGCACGCGCACAGCTACTGGCCACTGCCAATTATTTTGAACGCAACCTGCCCTATATGGACTATCCAACTTATCTCGCGCGTGGCTGGCCGATTGCCTCGGGTGTGATCGAAGGTGCT
>JACRKU010000028.1 GCA_016215205.1 Candidatus Yonathbacteria bacterium
GGGGTGGGGGGCTTTCCCCCCCACCCCCGATTTTAAGCTACTTTTCATTTAGAACTGCCAGAATTTTGTCTTTGGCTTGCAGTCCAGAAGGCAGGAAGAACTTGTTTCTTCGACACTGCATACTCCATCGCCGCAAACAGGGTTCCCGGGAGTAGCTGTGCAGGTCGTTAGAAGAGTGCCGCACGATTGTGTTATAGGAGCGGCAGGGATAGTGCCATCCGAACATGCTCCTGTTTGTGTACCCACAACATTACGCGGCGACGGATTACCAACACACGATGCGGTGCAGGCACCCCAGAAAAAGGTGGGGTTTGATTGGGTGCATGACAAACCGGAAACAATTGCCATATCTGGAATAGGGAGTCCACCTACAAGTGGGGCAAAATCAATCCAGCCAGTCACTATATCCCCCCACGCATAGCCGGAAAATATTCCCGTAACGGTATTGACAACGACTCCGTTTGCCCATGTGCCGGAAAGCTGAATCCATCCGTCCCAACCGCCTGCCGCGTTTCCTGCACCCGAACCCGTGCAATTTCCGAAAGCGTCTACGAGGTTGTTTTGACAAGCCGATAGCGCACGCGCCCAGCCGGTCACGGCGCCGGTAGACCAATCCACCTGTGCAATCGGCCCGCTTCCGCCGTTAAACGGTGCCGATGGCGGGTTGCCAGTCGCAGTACGGTCAAAACTTATCCAGCCAATATTTGAATTCCAAGCATTCCCTGAAAAAGTGCCTGTGCCTGTCATAGGACTTATATTCACCCCATACGACACTGCGGAGCCGTCGGTTGTACTGTTTAAACTTATCCAACCAATGTTTTCACTCCAAATATAACCGGAAACATTTTCACCTGTTCCCGCCTCTGCTTTTGGTGTCACTACTGAACTCGGATTTGCGGTATACACCATGTATCCAATTCCGGTAATAATTACAATAGCAAGAATGTTACGCAATGAGTGGATTGATAGCATTTTCATATTCATAGAAATAGTATACTCCTGCACTTGCCTTTTGCATAGTATGCCTAGCTAACATTCAAAGACTCACTGTGGATAACTATTTCTTAAGACACAATGCGCTACTTAAAAGTGAATGTCTATAGCAAAAGCCCCGCCGAGCACCAGTGTTGGTGCTCGGCGGGGCTTTTGCTTATCCTTATTTCGCGCGCTTGTTCTTGCGTCTTGAAACGATGAGTTTGTTTGAGTATTTCTTTGGTGAGCGTGTCTTGCGACCTCCGGTAACCTTGCCGTACGCGGTCTTTGGGCGCTTTGTGCCGCGTCCCTGGCGTCCTTCTCCGCCGCCGTATGGGTGATCCACAGGGTTCATAGCTGTACCGCGGACAGTTGGGCGAATACCGAGCCAGCGATTACGTCCCGCCTTGCCGATATTGCGGTGCTTGTATTCCTCGTTTGAAACTGCGCCGATTGATGCCCATATATTTTCAGAAACCTCTCGGATTTCGCCTGATGGCATTTTCAAATGGCTCTGTCCTCTGTCATTTGCAACCACTTCAGCATAGTTTCCTGCCGAGCGCGCGATACGCGCGCCGCCGTTTGGCTGGAGCTCGATGTTGTATACAAATGTGCCAACAGGAACTTTGCGTAAAATTGTGCGGTTGCCCGGCTTGAGCGGAGCATCCTCGGCGATAAGAATACTGTCGCCAACTTTAACTCCTTGAGGAAGAAGGTTATAGCGGCGCTCGCCATCCGCATAGCAGATTACACCAATGAAACCGGAGCGGTTTGGGTCGTATTCGATAGTCTCAACTTTTGAGGGAATGCCGATTTTTTCAAAACGAAAATCGATTTCACGATATGAACGCTTGTGTCCGCCCCCCTTATGGCGCGTGGTGATGCGGCCAAATGCATTGCGTCCGGAACCACGACGAAATCCGGTTGTGAGGGGCTTGAGGGGCTCATTCGTAGTGAGCACGCCGCGGTACGAAACGATGGCGGTGTGGCGATTTGATGGCGTTGTTGGTTTAAACTTTTTCATACTATGAGATATTATAAGATTTCAATTTTGTCGCCCTTTTTAAGCGTGACGAGCGCCTTGCGAAGACCTGCCTTAACACCATTTCTGTTGCGCACAAAGACGCGTGTGTCCGGAAGATTTATAATGTTCACGCGCACCGGAGTTACATTGTAAAGCGTCGCAACCGCCTTTGCGATTTCAATCTTGTTTGTGTCGCGAGCAACCTCGAATACATAAGTGCCTTTTTCGGCAAGGATTGCCGCCTTCTCGGAAATATGCGGACAGACGAGAGCATTCACGCGTGAACCAAGAGCGCTTTCTCCTTTTTTTGCTTTAACCTCTTTTGTTGTTTTTTTGAAAATAGCCATGATGGTGGGAATTATTTATCTGTATTAGCTATTGCGAGTTTGCCTTCGATAAAACTAACGGATTTCTCCGGGGCCACAATCACGACATATTTGTGGTTCAAGAGGTCCATTGGGTTCATGTTTTGGACAGCATCGAAGTCGATGTTTCCGAGGTTTGCAAAGCTCTTGCTCACCGCTTCTGACTTCTCGCCCGTTGCAAAGTACGCCGCATTCTTCTTTTTGGTAAGAATCTTTTCAAAACCCTTTACTCCGGAAAGCGCGGAAAGAATACCCTTTGCCTCGGCAGTTTTTGGGGTCTTCATTGAAATACTGTCAATGAAAAGAATTTCGTTCTTGCGGAGCTTTTCCGAGAGCACGGTGTAAAGCGCCCTTGCGCGAATTTTTTTATTAATCTTTTTCGTGTAGTCTTTCTCGGAGAGTGGGCCGTGAGTAACACCTCCGTGACGCCAGATCGGGGAGCGAGATGAGCCGTGGCGAGCGCGGCCTGTACCCTTTTGTTGCCACGGCTTCCTGCCGCCGCCGGATACATCACTGCGGTCCTTTGCGCTTGCGGTCGCCGCGTGCGCGTTTGAACGCATTGACTCAACAACTTGGTGCACCAAGTCTCCGTTCCACGAGAGTCCCCATACTTTTTCGTTCAAAGCGACTTTCCCGGATTCCTTTCCCTTTGTATTGTAAATTATTGCTTCCATATTATTTATTTTGCGACTTAATCTCAAGAAGAGCGCCCTTGATGCCCGGCACGCACCCGGACACAAGAATCTTGCCGTTGGTTGTATCTACTCCGAGCACACGCAAACCTTTTACGGTAATGCGATCACCACCCATACGCCCCGGCATACGACGACCTTTTGAAACTTTTTGCTGACCAGTTGAACCAATAGAACCCGCTTCGCGCTCCGAATGCTTTTGTCCGTGAGAGCGAGGTCCTCCGTGGAATCCGTGGCGCTTAACCACACCCTGAAAGCCCTTGCCTTTTGAAGTGCCGGAGATTGTTACTTCGTCGCCAATTTCAAAAAGCGATGCGTCCATCGTATCGCCTTTTTTCCACGCGCTTGCATTATCCACGCGAAACTCGCGAATAACGGCAAATAAACCGAGGTCCTTTGTGTGACCCTGAACCGCTTTTGAGATATTTTTTGCGGCGCGCGTGCCAAAGCCCATTTGGACAACCTCATATCCGTCCTTTTCTTTCGATTTAACCTGCGTAATAACCACTTTTCCCACAGAAAGAAGTGTCGCGGCAGTTGCAAGCCCGTCGTTTCCGACGAACGAAAACATATTTTCTTTTCTTCCTAGAATAAATTTCATATCGGTAATTTACGGTAACCATTGCAACCTCATAGGGTTGTTGGTATTTTAATTAACTGAATAAACTTTTCTTCTCCTTCTTGAATTCCTGTCAAATGTCCGCGTAGCGGTGTCACTTGTCAATTGTTCCCCTTCTTACATCATCTTCACATCAATATTGACGCCTGATGGAAGTGAAAGATTTGTGAGAGCTTCAACAACTTTCGCATTCGGATTCAGGATGTCAATCAAACGCTTGTGAACACGCATTTCAAACTGTTCACGCGCATTCTTGTAAATAAATGCTGAACGAAGCACCGTGTACTTCTTGATCTCCGTGGGGAGAGGCATCGGCCCAATGACTTCGGCATCATAACGAAGAGCAGTATCGACAATCTGCTTTACGGAATTGTCGAGCACTTTGTTTTCGTACGCGCGGACGCGGATACGAAGCTTGTGTGTTACTTCTTTATCTGTGGCCTTCTTTGCTACAGACTTTTTCGCAGGTGCTTTTTTTGTTAATGTTGTTGTCATAAGTTATAGGGATTCCACCTTTAAGCGAGCTGGCTTTCTTTTTAGGGGGTTGCGAGTGTAACGACACGAGCATTTCAGGATTTTTTAAGCTTCAAAAAATCCGTACCCTAAAAAAGTAGCGAGCGACCTTTACGCGATAATCTTTGTTACCACGCCGGCGCCTACTGTACGGCCTCCCTCACGAATAGCGAAACGCTGTTCCACTTCGAGAGCAACAGGCACAATAAGCTTAACCTTGAGTTTTACGGTGTCTCCCGGCATAACCATTTCGGTGCCTGCTGGAAGCGTAGCGTCGCCTGTTACGTCCGTCGTGCGAACGTAGAACTGCGGCTTGTAACCGTTGAAGAATGGGGTGTGACGTCCGCCTTCTTCTTTTGTAAGGATGTAAACCTCTGTCTCAAACTCCGTGTGAGGAGTAACGGAACCCGGCTTGCAGAGAACCTGCCCGCGGGTAATGTCGTCCTTCTTTATTCCGCGAATAAGGATGCCGGCATTGTCGCCCGCCATACCCTCTTGGAGCGACTTGTTGAACATTTCAATACCGGTAACGGTTGTCTTTACCGTGTCCTTGATACCGACAATTTCGATTTCCTCGTCAACCTTGAGAACACCGCGTTCAATACGACCGGTAACCACCGTGCCGCGACCTTCAATAGAGAAGACGTCTTCGATAGGCATAAGGAATGGTTTTGCGATGTCGCGTACCGGAACGGGAATGTATGTGTCGAGCGCGTTTGCAAGGTCAAGAATTTTCTTTGCCCATTCATCATCAGCAGATGTTGCCGAAAGGGCCTTGAGCGCCGAACCGCGAATCACCGGAGCGTTCTTGCCGTCATAATCATACTTCGTAAGAAGGTCGCGAACTTCTTCTTCAACCATGTCAATCATTTCAGGGTCATCAACCATATCGCACTTGTTGAGGAAAATGATGATTTTTGGCACGCCAATCTGCTTTGCGAGGAGGATGTGCTCTCGTGTCTGGGGCATCACACCGTCCGTTGCTGCAACCACGAGGATAGCGCCGTCCATTTGCGCGGCACCCGTGATCATGTTTTTAATGTAGTCAGCGTGACCTGGAGCGTCGATGTGCGCGTAGTGGCGCGCGTCGGTCGAGTACTCGTTGTGAGAAAGCGCGATAGTAATACCGCGTGCTTTTTCCTCCGGAGCCGAGTCGATTTGGTCGACTGACTTCATTTTTACCTGCTTTCCGGCAAGGTGGAGCACATGCAAGATTGCCGCCGTAAGGGTGGTCTTGCCGTGGTCAACGTGTCCGATGGTGCCGACGTTGACGTGCGGCTTGGAACGATCAAATGCTTCTGCCATAATGTTTGGTTCTTATCATCAAAGGCTCGTACACGAGGAATCCAAAAGCCTTTTATGATAAGAGAAATTAAGTAAAATAATGCTGATAAAGAAACAAAAGTACCGCAAAATACGAAGTTGTGCGATACAAAAACCATACTACCAAATCAAGGATAATAGTCAAGTGGGTGCACTTCATTGTTGAATGTATCGTGAATGGGGGGGGTTGACAAATTCAATTAAGGGGTATATTATTAGCAGTAGATTGAGTTATTTGTCAATCGAGTATTTCTCGGTCAACATTGGGTTGATTGAGTTTTGGCATCTTACGTTTCACCTACAAGAGGAGTCTCGTCATGAAAAACCTTCTGAATTTGCTCTGCATTTTCGCTTTTGCGTTTGTTGCCACCGCGTGCGGTGGCGGTGGTGGGGGTGGCGGCGGTGGGGGTTCATCTCCGCCGCTCCCGACTTACAGCATTTCCGGTACTGTGAGCGGTGGGGCTCAAGCTGGTGTAACAATCACCGTGAGCCCTGGAGGTCAATCAACTGTAACAACCTCAAATGGGAGTTATGTCTTGTCTGGCATTCCGTACGGAGGTGCGGTGCCATACACGATTACTCCGTCGCTTGCGGGTTATACATTTACTCCGTTTAATGCTCCTGTGGTGCTGAACGGGGCAGATGTAACCGGCGTGAATTTCACAACGCCAGTGCCGATGCTTACGACAGGGAAGATCTTGTATCCTTCTTATCCTTATCCGGCGTTAGCGATACGTCTTCAAGACTTATCTACAGGAACAACGACTACGCTTTGGAACGGCGGAGTTGCTTATGCGGAAAGAATAGTTCCGGCTCGTGCAGGGAACAAAGTTTCATTCATGGGATCGAACCTTAACGGAATGATAATGTCCCTATCCATGCCAACAGGAGTCCTTTCCATAGGTATACCGGGTTATCCTAGTTTGAACCAATACTGCTCGACTGTTCCAAAAGGAAGCTTCGACGTCAGTCCGCTTGGCGACTATGCGGTTTTTTCAAACGGTTGCGTAAGCGCCGACGGGCTGGTTGGATACAGAGACATTTTTCTTGTGAAAATGGACGGGTTGCTTTCTAGCATTATCCGTGTCACTGATGACTATGCCATGGATTATTCTCCTGCGTTTTGCGGAACGGATGCGGTAAGCGGTAATGTGTTTGTGTGTTTTGTCAGCAATAAGTCCGGAATGCGCGGGGTATGGAAACAGGCTATTAACCCGACGAGTGGTCTGCTTGTCGGACCGCAGGTAATTGTGACAAATCTAACAACCGACGTAATGGAATTAAAGTTCTATAGCACTGAGAATAGAACTATATCGGTCAACGCAGACTACACGCAAGTGGCATTCATGAAAAATGTGGGTGGAATATCTCACATTGCCGTAGTGCCTTTGGCTGGTGGCGCGGAAGTTGACCTCGGTGAGGGTTCTCTCCCTTACTGGGCGGTTGACGGCAGTAACAAAATTTTGTTTACTTCCAACCACACACTGGAGGTTACCGACCGTTCATTGTGGAGATTGTTCGCAATAAACCCGGATGGCACTGGGAAAATGCAGGTTCCTATTCCAAGCGACCTGAACAGTATCTGGCTTGGGTACGGTGTCGGCAATATCGTCTTCGCCCCTGCCGGATTCTAACCTGCCGTTCACTCGATTGAAGCAGTAAATTAAAAACCCAGTCTCTTTATGAGGCTGGGTTTTCTTTTTTGCCAGATTACATTTCTGAGTAAATGCCTCTTGGCTTTTTTAGCTTGCCGAAACCGATGAGGAGGAGTGAGAGCGCGGCATATATGAGGAAATGTGAAATGTAGAGGTTTTGAATTTGCGAGATGCCGAATACTTGCAAATAACCGGTTGACTCAAAGTATTCGGAGAACGCCGTCAAAACAACGAGAATCCCGGCGGGAATCGCATAATATGAATACTCCAGAAAAACCGGCATAATATCTCTTATTTTTCTAATGGACAAAATCCCCCCGATTCCAAAAACGGCAATGCTTGCGAGCATTGCCAAAGGAAGCCATTCCGACAAACTCTCTGCAAATGCGCTCGACAAGTTTACCGCCAAAAGCATCGCAAAGCCCACGGCGAGAATGACGCTCAATATAGCCGTAAGAAGAAATGTTTTTTTATAATAAATACGAAATACAAATTCAAAGGACAAAAGAGCGCCGAGAATCCAGAGCAAATAACTCCCCATTGCGGAGAGCTCCACAACCTCATCATTAAAAGGAAAAACAATGAGACCGAGGTACTCGTAAATATGTATAAAACCCAAAAATAAAAAGAATGCGAGTTGGATTTTCAAGAAACCCTTGAGGATATGGTCACTGAAAGCGTAGTCTGAAAAAATTCTTACAATAATCAGCGCCACAAAAAGGAAGGCGATGGCGTGCACGAGACCGGTTTTGGCAAAAAATGTTCCGCCGCCGACAAGCCCCGCACCAAAAATAATAGCGAGGTTAAACGCGATGAGCGCGTACGGGGTAAACAATTTTTCAAAAGGTGCGAGTATTTTCATATTGATTTGGGTTTTTATTGCAAGTAACTCTTTGCTCTATCGACCACTTCCTGCATTGAATACTCGACCTTTACCAAATATTCTTTTGCGCCGAGGGCGAGAGCGCGGTCTTGGTCGATTTTTTGTCCGAGGTTTGAGAGGACCAAAATGGGAATCTTGGCAAATTCCGGATTCTTTTTAACCTCTTCAAGTACCATGAAGCCGTCTTTTTTGGGGAGCATTAGGTCGAGGATGACAAGGTCTGGCTTTTCGGTAATGATTTTTTCCATCCCTTCTTCGCCGTTCGTTACAAAGATGGTTTTGTAACCCTCTTTGGAAAACTTAAGGTCGTAAATCTTGGAGATATGCTCGTCGTCCTCGATAATAAGTATCTTTTTCTTGTGTTCGTCCATAGCGTTTTAATTATACCATGTAATACGAAAAACAATGCAATAGAAAAGGGCCGTCGTCCGAAGAACGACAGCCCTTTTTTGTTATTTATAATACTACTTCCTTGCTTCAATAATTCCAGCTGCCACACTAGAGGGTACAATATCGTAGTGGTCGAACTCCATCGTTGAGCTTGCGCGGCCTTCTGTCATTGAACGAAGAGATGTGGTGTAACCGAACATTTCCGAGAGCGGAACCTGCGCGGTAAGCACCTTCATCATACCCCTCTCGCCCATTCCTTCAATCTGCGCGCGCTTTGATGAGAGATTGCCGGCAACGTCACCCATAAACTGCTCTGGCATCACGATCTCCACTTTCATAATAGGCTCTAGAATAACGGGGCCTGCTTTCTTTACCGCATCCTGAAATGCCTGCGAACCTGCAATTTTGAAGGCAATTTCCGAAGAATCGACATCGTGGAACGAACCATCATAAAGCTCTGCGGAAATGTCCACCACCTTGTATCCCGCCTGCACGCCGCGATCCATCGCCTCGATGATACCCTTTTCTACCGGAGCGATAAATTCCTGCGGAATAACGCCTCCCTTGATAGAGTTGGTAAATTCAAAATGATCGTCGCGACGCTTTGTTTGTTTTGGAAGGTCTTCGATCGCAATAGTCTTGTCAATCGGCTTGATGCGAATCTTCACATGGCCGTACTGACCGCGACCGCCCGTCTGCTTGATGTACTTGCATTCCGCTTCCGCTTCGCGCGTGATTGTTTCTTTGTATGCCACCTGCGGCTTGCCAACATTTGCTTCCACGTTAAACTCGCGCTTCATGCGGTCAACGAGAATTTCAAGGTGAAGTTCGCCCATGCCGGAAATAATGGTCTCCATAGTTTCTTCGTCTGTTGAAATACGGAATGTTGGGTCTTCATCCGCGAGTTTCTTGAGCGCCATACCCATTCTCTCTTGGTCGGCTTTTGTTTTCGGCTCGATGCGGAGAGAAATAACCGGCTCTGGAAATTTAATTTCCTCGAGAATAATCGGGTTTGCTTCGTCGCAGAGCGTGTGCGAAGTTTTAGTGTTTTTGAGTCCAACCATCGCGGCGATTTCACCGGCGAAAACTTTTTTCACTTCCTCGCGTGAGTCTGCCTGAAGGCGCACCATGCGACCAACGCGCTCTTTGTCGCCAGTGGTTGCGTTGTATACATAAGAACCTGCTTCTACGGTACCGGAGTACACGCGAAAGAAGGTAAGCTGACCGACGAACGGGTCTGCTTGAAGTTTAAATGCAAGCGCGGCAAACGGCTCCTTGTCGCTCGGGTGACGCTCAATCGCCTCATCCGTGCGCGGGTCAATACCATGAACCGCAGGAATATCAAGCGGTGATGGGCAGTAGTCTACCACCGCGTCAAGCACTAGCTGTACACCTTTGTTCTTGAGCGCCGAACCTGCATACACGGGGAAAATTTCGTTCGCGATAACCGCTTTGCGGAGCGTTTTTTTCAAAACATCCAATGGGATCTCTTTACCTTCAAGGTAGTCGTTCATAAGCACTTCATCGTTTTCAACAATGCGTTCGATAAGCTCCGCGCGAAGCTTTGTCGCCTCGGCTTTGTACTTCTCGGGGATTTCTTCCTCAACAACATTGATGCCCATCTCTCCTGCAAACTTAAACGCCTTCATTTTGAGTAGGTCAATCACTCCTTCAAATTCATCCTCAAGCCCCATGGGAATCTGCATACGAACCGCTTTTGTATTCAAACGGTCAAGAATTGATGCGTATGAACGCTCGAAAGACGCGCCCGTACGGTCGAGCTTGTTGATGAAGCAGATGCGTGGCACTTTTGCTTCGTCCGCATAGCGCCAATTGGTTTCTGACTGCGGCTCCACGCCGGCAACGCCGTCAAACACCACCACCGCGCCGTCGAGCACACGCAGAGAACGCTTTACCTCAACGGTAAAGTCGATGTGCCCCGGTGTGTCAATAATATTGAAACGGTACATGTTCTCATGCGCCTTTTTAACATCCGTCTTGTTCCAGAAACAGGTGATAGCCGCCGCGGTAATGGTGATGCCGCGCTCGCGTTCCTGCTCCATCCAGTCTGTCACCGTCTCGCCCTCGTGTACCTCACCAATCTTGTGAGTCATACCCGTGTAAAATAAAATACGCTCGGACGTGGTCGTCTTGCCGGCATCGATATGAGCGATGATTCCAAAATTGCGAACTTTTTCCAGCGGATAATCTCGTTCCATGATAAATAGATGTTAGTTTTTAACTGTTAGGTAAATACAAAAAATAATTGAAACAACGTGGCAAAAAAGTTTTTTATTTTGAATGCAGTGCGAGGCGCCGTGTGTTCAAATTAAGGAGCTGTACAAAAGTACTGCGAGCTAATTTGAACACACGGGCAACGATGCAATGCGTCAAAATTGGAAACTTTTTACCAGGCGAAGTGCGCAAAGGCTTTATTCGCCTCCGCCATCTTGTGCACGTTCTCCTTCTTCTTCACCGCCTCGCCCTCGTTGTTTGACGCGGCAAGAATTTCGTCCGCAAGCTTCTCGTGCATCGGGCGACCCTTCTTTGATTTCGCCGCATTGATAATCCAACGAATCGAAAGCGCGAAGCGTCTGCCGGGGCGCACTTCGTGCGGTACTTGATAATTTGCGCCACCAACGCGGCGCGAACGAATCTCCATGAGTGGTCCTGTGTTCTTTAGCGCAAGCTCAAAAACCTCAAGCGGTTCAAGGTCTTTCTTTTTTTCTTTAAGAATATCGAAGGCGCCGTACACGATTGTGCGTGCAGTGTTCTTTTTTCCGGCCTCCATCACATAGTTGATAAGTTTCGCAACCTTCGTTGAATTATACACGAGGTCTTCGCCGGGAATATTACGATTTTTTACTTTTCTGCGCATGATATGTTGGTTACAAACTTTCTATTTACTTCTTCGCTCCTGCCTTTGGGCGCTTTGTTCCATACTGACTGCGGCCCTTGCGGCGCGCTTCAACAGATGTTGCATCGAGAACTCCGCGGACGATGTGGTAACGCACACCGCCCAAGTCTTTTACGCGGCCACCGCGAATCATTACAACCGAGTGCTCCTGAAGCTTGTGACCCATGCCGGGAATATATGCGGTAACTTCCATACCATTTGTAAGGCGGACGCGAGCAATCTTGCGAAGCGCCGAGTTAGGCTTCTTTGGGGTTGTTGTGGTTACTTTTGTGCAAACACCGCGCTTAAATGGCGAGTTGTGAAAAACCGGCCTGTTCAAAATAGAATTGAAGCTCTTTCCAAGCGCCGTGGAACGAGACTTTTTTCTCAAAGTCTTGCGGGGGCGCTTAATGAGCTGGTTGATTGTTGGCATAAATTAAATGAGTCGCTATACGCGACAGTGCAAGTACTCTACTATATGACATGAGAAAATGCAAGCAGACTTAGTTATATCCCCACACCAGTGATTGCCTTAAACAGGAAGCCAGAAATGGGCGAAATGATGTACTGCGCGAAAAACACAATAAAAACAATAAAAATGAGCCAGTTTTGCTCTAAATAGTCGTGAATATACTGAAAACGGTA
>JACRKU010000029.1 GCA_016215205.1 Candidatus Yonathbacteria bacterium
CAAATCCGAAAAGCAAGGAACATTTTTTCTTTTTGGGGTTGCCGAGTGAAGCGAGGCAGTGGCGGAACGATACGAGCGTACGATTTAGTTTCAAGCCACCACGCGCTCCGCGCGTGCCTCATTCGGGATTCTGCTGGAAATAAGTCCGAACTTTTTGGTATAATGACCACCAAAGATGATTTTTTGTCAGCAAAGTGCTGATTTAGTTCGTAGATGACTCCTAATTTCGTGGTTCCAAATCCTTTACCACGCTCATACGGCACACCCTCGGGGAATACCAGCTTCTGGAACTTCGGTTGTAGTTGTGGCACAAGGTCAAACCATTGTCGGCCAAGGTCGGTTATAAACTTGGTGGCATAAATTAACGCGGCCTCAATATCAAATTGCTCAATCCTTGCTTCGCTTAGGGAAATCTTGGTAGTGGCAAATTCGTTCTCCATTTCTTCTTTACGTTCAACAAATTCCTCTTTGGTATAGGACCCGTCCTCTCGCATTTCGTAGATACGTTTTTTCTTTGCCTCGATAAGCTCTAGTTGTTTTGTCCATTTCTCGGCTTCAAGTTCAAACTTCTTACCTTTCTCTTTCCACGCATCGAGTACGCTCTCTTTAAATATCTGTAGCCAATTTTCTTTTGGTGTTATCCGTTCCAGATGAGCTAAGAACTCTTTTTCAAGTTCGAGTTTTGGTATGCCTTTGCCAAATACGGCACATTCTTTATTTAGGCAGTGGTAATAGGAATATCGGCCACCATTACCTCGAGGCGAGCTTCCGGTGAGTGCCCTCGAGCAAACTCCGCACATGACCGTTCTTCTAAGAGGAAAGGTTGGATTATATTTGTTGTACTTCATCATCGGCCTCTTTTTACCGGATCGGATAAGAAGAACCTGATACATTTCTTCTTTCGTGATCATTGGCTTATGTTGACCATCGACGTCTTTGCCAGTCCACGGATTGGCAATTATGCCAGCATAAAACTTTAGGTGTTTGCTAAAGAGTCTGTCTATCAGCTGGGGAGTACTTTTCTTGCCGGTGATATCTTTCAAACCCCACTCATCTAGCTTGCGAGCTAGTCCTACTTGGGAGTGCAGTCCCATACCATATTCTCTTAATCCTCGTTGAATGATTGGGAATATCTGCTCATGTGGCGGATCAGGTTGAGTCTTTTTCTCACCACGCTTCTTGAAGTTGGCACACTTATATCCTATCGGTGGCTTCCATGGGAATATGCCTTGGTTGATTCGTGCCATCATTCCATCACTACAGCGTTGCTTACGTATTGCATTATCAAATTCGGCGATACCGGCAAGGAATGTCTCTAATAATTTTGCTACAGGTTCATTGCCGATTGGCTCGGTAACGGAATGAAGGGTAACTCCATAGGTTGCGAGGATTTTTCTTATGGCGAAGTGGTCATCGGCATTTCTAGCAAATCTATCTACACGCAAAACAACAAAGGCTTGGACCTTATCTTTATTCTTGCGACAAAATTCCAACGCCTCAAGAAATTTCTTTCGGTTCTGAAGACTCAAGTCTTTTGCGCTTTGGCCTTCCTCGCAAAAAACTAGGTCAATTTCAAGACCTTTTTCTTTGCAGTATTTTCGGCAAAGTTCCTCTTGGTGTTCCAGTGAGGTTCCTTTTACCTGTTCATCGCTTGATACTCTTGTGTAGATTACTGCTTTCATATTTTTGTAAGGCCTAGATTGCAAACACACCCTATACTATTTCTGTCGACAGGCTAAGCTCGGTTGCCCACAGCTACTTACTGGTGCTTTTCCGCTTTATTTTCTCTAGTATCTTTTCAAGCTCGAGATACTGCCCGGTGCCATCGGCTTCATCCTCCGGTTCTTTGTTCACTCCAGTTTTGCCAAAGCAGTAGTCGAGGATAGTTTTAGCGGCTCTGAATTTCATTGTATCTTTTTTACTTCCCATGAGGGCAATGATCATGGTAGCGGCCACCTCGACCTTTTTCTTAAATATACTATCGACCACTGAATCGCACATTGCATTCGTTTCCTTTTCGTAAGCATCGTACTCGTCTTTGAGTAAGCCACTCGGGCGGAACCACCTTTTTACCGTCACCGGCGAGACTAGGAGTAATTGTGCTATTTCGGGATAGGAAAATCCCTCGTATTTGAGATGAACTGCTTTCTGGTATTTTTGATTTTTTATGTCTATTGTTTTTGTCATATGGGTATCATTTAGTATCGTTTGTGGTAATTAACTTTCTCGTTTTTGGTGTTAGTTAGTGTTAGTTGGTGTGAGTACTTTTCCTCAAAATGTTGCCGTTTGTTGCGGATTGTTGCCGATTTAGCCACTTTCACCGGCTATTGTGAGGAGTGAGTTAAAATATGCACCCTTCTTTTGGATCGACCTTTCTGGACTATCACGCATGAGCTTGTAAGTTTGCTCAAGCTTGGCCAATCCATGCTTTCGGAGTGCTGAAAGCATGAAGCTCATATCAACTTCCTCTAGGTACCGAGCAATCTCAAGACACTTCTCCTCTTCAAAGGTTCTTGGACTGAAACTTCTTACGGGACGACGAGTCGATCGATTGTTTTTATTTTCTTTCTCGTTATCGTTCTTAGGACTTCTGCCAGACGAACTTTCAGAAGTGAAAGAAAACCTTTCTACCAAAGCATTTTTATCGCTTTCCAACTTCTGCCGAACATCACCTACTTCTGTCGGTGCCTCTGCCAGAGATTGCTCATCAGTAGCGTCCACACTTCTGCCGGACTTCTGTTCAAAGCGATGTTCAATATACTTAAATGTGCCGTCGGATAAGGGATAATTGCCGATATCCACATGGAACGAACTTCTGCGACCTTGTTGTCCAGCAAACCATACCCACTTCTTCCGCTTAAGGTTTAACATCAGCCGGTTGATATGGTTCTTGGAGTATTTCTCTTTGAAATCTTTTGAAAGACCGGCATAACTTACTTGGGCCCGGCCGTTCCGGGGATTGGCGTTGACCCAAAGCCAGACCAAAACCGAGTATTCTTCAAACTTCAAATAACCGTCTACAAGGGCGGTTTTAATGCTTCGGGGAAGCTTTACGTAGTCGTTATTGTCTATTTTGAAGGGTAGATTTTCCATATTCATATTCATTCGGCCGGACCGGCTTTAATTCATCGCATCGTTATACATAAGCGATTTAAGTTCTTTAATGGCCGACACAAATTCCTTAGCGTTGACTTCGACCAAGCCCGCAAAGAAAGCGCTTACCAACTGGGGACGATCCGGTTCATTGGTAAAAATAAAATGAAACCGGCGTGAGTCGGCTTTGTCTATGCCCAGCAATCTATATCCCTTGGCGACGAGAAAAGCGGCCGCGTAGAAGTCGCTGGTAGTAAAATTATTGTTGTCCGGCTGGTTTTTCATTTTCATTATCTTTAACTTCTTTTTCTTTCTTGGTTTTTATTCTTTCTGCGTGCCACTGTTCGAAGATGACTTCAGCGAGCATAAAAAATCCGTCTCTGATTTCCTCGATTTGTTTATCAGAGAGCTTGGGATCGTTAACCAATTCTTTTACCCGCTCGACGCTTAACATGTATTCATCGTATCGAGATGGGTGCGCCTCTTTACATACTCTTTCGCTGAATTTGCAACACAAAAAAGACGACTGTTTTAGTCGCTTCGGTAGAAACTTATTAACAAGTACCTTGAGAGTATCTTGCGATCCTATTCCTTTTTGAGAATTACATTCGGATTAATCCGGTAGCCTGAATCCTGCCAGCCCACAATAAATTCGGATACTTTCAATTTCTTATGTACCATGCGCTTTATGGCCTGCACCGCACTTTGAACTGATTTGATACTTGAAAGATCAGTTAAATCAATTAGAGTTTTGGTCGGGATATACTTCCGGCTTGTCATCAAAGCCATAACAAGCTTCATTCGTCCGCTCGAGTTCTCCATACGGAAAGTATATTGGCTTTTAGGCTCACGATATAGTTCGCCGTCGGCTGATATGTAAACAGTGACCATTGGACCGGCCGGAGCTACAGCTTTTTTCGTTAATGCCTCAGCTAAAGAAATGGCCGCTTGTCTGGCAAATGTTTTTATAAAATGTTCGTCATATTCAGTCAGTCCTTCAAACTTGCTTGTCCTGCGCTCTAAAAGTACACGAATACTTTTTACTTCATGTTTTGTTTCAACGATCTCCTTCGTCAGATCGATGATTGCTGATTCATTCTTTTCAATAACCTTGTCAGCTTCAAGGATACCAGCCGATTCCAGCGATGACCGGAGTATATTTTTGGTATCCCCAATAGAAAAGGTATACCGGCTTTCTATTGCTACTTTTCTTCCTGTTGATGTGACAGGTTTAGTCTTTTTCATTTTCATACTCATTTTTACTCTCAAAACCATTATGACAAAAGACGGCGATTTTGACAATGAACTTGGAAAGGGATAAAATGCTATCAAGACTAAAAAGTCAGTTTAATTTTATGGCCGAAATCGAAAAACTTTTAACCATTGAGGAAATCGCCGAGATATTGCGAGTGCATACTCGCACCGTAACCCGATATATTGAATCGGGCCGGTTGAAGGCATCCAAGCTGGGAGTCTGGAGAATCAAACAGTCTGATCTGAATGCTTTTCTTGAGGAGACCAGTAACGTAAAGAAAAAGAAGAAATAATATATGGCATCACTAAACTGGATTGGAAAAGAAGCTGTAGTAAACCACGATAAGGAGGTGCCTTTTAAGTTGCTGAAGAAGGTTAAGACAGCATCCGTTGGTGACAATTCTCAAAATCTTATAATCCACGGCGATAACTTGGAGGCCTTGAAGGCATTAATGCCTCATTACTACGGCAAAATAAAGTGCATTTATATCGATCCACCTTATAACACTGGTAATGAGGGGTGGATATACAACGATAAAGTTAATTCTCCCAAAATCAAGCAGTGGCTCGGTAAGGTTGTTGGCCGAGAATCAGAAGATTTAACACGGCACGATAAATGGCTTTGTATGATCTATCCTAGGTTAAAACTGTTAAGAGATTTACTGACAGAGGATGGTTCTATCTTTGTTTCAATCGATGATAACGAGCACTGCAATCTACGGTTGGCCATGGACGATATCTTCGGGGAGATAAATTTTGTAACGACCATAATTTGGCAGAAGAAATATACACAAAGTAACGATGCAAAGTATTTTTCAAATACGCACGACTTTATTATTTGTTATGCAAAAAATAAAGAAAATAAGAATTTCAAAATAAACCTTCTGGCCAGAACAGAGGAACAAGATGCACGCTATAAAAATCCCGATAACGATCCTCGTGGAGTCTGGATGACGCAACCTTTGCACGCAAAGAGTGGTACGGATAAAACATATGAGTTCACTTTCTCAAACGGTGTAAAGTGGAAACCACCCGCTGGCACGTTCCCTCGCTATAGCATCAATACCCTAAAAGAAGCTGACGCTGGAGGCACAATTTGGTTTGGAAAAAATGGGAATGCTGTTCCTCGCCTTAAGAAATATCTTGCTGAAATGAAGCAGGGCGTGATTCCTAAAACAATATGGTTATATGACGAAGTCGGAAGTAACGATGATGCCAAGCGAGCTATAAAACATCTTTTTGATGATAATCCTTTTGATTCTCCAAAACCTCCATCATTAATTAAGCAGATCATTAAACTTTCTAGTAATCCCGACGATACAGTTTTGGATTCGTTTGCTGGCTCTGGCACGACTGGCCATGCGGTTTTGGAGTTGAATAAAGAGGATGGCGGTACTCGCAAATTTATCATGGTTGAGATGGAGGATGTGGTAGCAAAAAATATAACTGCTGAGAGAGTCAAAAGAGCAATTAAAAAATATGGTTACAAGGATGGTTTTGAATACTGCGAGCTCGACAAGCCACTTTTTAACGAACATGGCCAAATTGAAGAAACTTGCGACTTTAGACAGTTTGCTACTTATATTTATTTTACTGAGACCCAAACGAATATAGACCCAAAGAAAATTGATGAGAATTTCATCGGCGAACTTGAGACAACCGAATATTATCTACTCTACAAAGGTAAGAATAAGAACGATCTTGATAAGTCATTTCTCAAAAAGATTAAGGATACCGATAGCAAGAAAGTGATATACGCAGACCGGTGTCTGATTGATGACGATACGCTCGCAAGACACAATATCGTCTTCAAGCAGATCCCTTATGAAGTAAAAGTCTACTAATACTATGGAACTTAAAAAATACCAAAAAAATACATTAGAAACGCTCGAACAATTCTTGAAAGAACTGCGTAAGGCTGGCCTCAAGTATGCTTTTATGGGCATCACTGAAAAGCCCTATCATGCCGAGGCATTTGGTGAGGTTCCTTTTGTTTGTATTAAAATCCCAACCGGTGGTGGAAAGACCCTCGTAGGTTGCCATGCAATAGAGAAAATTATGACTGGCGCGCTCCATCATAAGTTGGACCGAGGGATAGTGCTTTGGTTTACGCCCTCTGAAGCAATCAAGACTCAAACACTCAAGAAGTTTAAAGACCGGAAAGACTGGCATCGTAGGGTTCTTGATGAAGCGTTTGATAACAGCGTAAAGGTATTTTCAAATGAAGAAGCATTGAGTATTCGCAAGGAAGATGTAAACGATAATCTTTGCATCGTCATCTCCAGCCTTGAGGCGTTCCGCAAAGAAAAATCTCTCCAGAATAAGTACAAGGTGTATCAAGAAAACGGTACACTCCTGACTCATTTTGAGAACATAGACGAGCCGGATTATCTTGAGCGTGACAGTGAAGGATCGGTAATTAATTCACTAGCAAACGTTGTCCGATTGAGTAATCCGCTTATCGTGATCGATGAAGGTCATAAAACGACAACCAAACTATCAATTGATTTCCTGAAAGACTTAAATCCAAGCTTTATTGTTGAATATACCGCAACACCACGCAGTGAGAGTAATATTCTGGTTGAGATTCATGCTTCAGAACTTAAGGATGAGCAGATGGTGAAAATTCCTATTGTGCTTGAGAGTTCGGCTCAATGGCAGAATTCAGTGACTAGAGGAATTGAGAAAAGGATTGAACTTGAGAAGGATGCTAAGAAAATTAAAGGAGAATATATTCGTCCGATTGCTCTATTGCAAGCACAGCCTAAGAGCAAAGACGGTCATACTGTTACCGTTGAACATATAAAAGATTTCTTGCTTGAACGAAAGATTTCAGCCGACGAAATTGCGATCAAGACTTCCGAGAAAAATGAACTTGAGGGAGTCGATCTCTTTAGTAAGAGTTGCAAAATTCGTTACATCATTACTGTCAATGCTTTGGCAGAAGGATGGGACTGTTCCTTTGCTTATATTCTTGTCTCGGTTGCCAACCTTGGATCAAAGATTGCAGTTGAGCAGATTATCGGACGCATCATTCGTTTGCCTTATGCAAAAAGGAAAGCTAATGAAGACTTCAATAGGAGTTATGTCTTTGCTTCGGCAAGAGACTTTAACGAAGCGGCCGGTCAAATCATTTCCGGACTTGAAAGTAACGGATACAGCAAGTCTGATCTTATCAGTGCCGACAAGAAAGATGCGACTTATGAGCTCGAAGCTAAAAAGGCCGTATCCGATGTGCTCAAGGTGCCGATGATGGCCCTCGAAGGCGATCAGTTATCTTTTGAGGACTTGATTGGAAATGACTTTGAGCTTGCTAACCAAGATCATAAGTTCGAGTTCCAAATCCATTACGATAATGATGGCAGAGCGATTATTGATATCCAGAAGGACAATGAGTGGATGCGTGGAGCCCAGATGTACTTGAAGTTGCGATACTCCGATAAAAACTATACAAAAAGTGAGCTGGTGCAGTGGCTGGATAAAAAACTGCGTTTTCCGTTACTCGAAAAATCAGACAAGGTGAGCTTTCTTGATAAAGCTATCGAGTATCAGCTTAAAACCCGTACTCTATCCGAACTATCCGTAAACCGTTACGTATTGGCTGATCGAATGAGCGAGTTTATTAATGGGGTTCTGGAAAAGTACGCAAAGGAAAAGTTTGATACGCTTTTACAAAAGAAGAAAATATCAACGAAGCCATTTGAGGCTTTCCCAAACACCATCTCTCTCAAACAGGCGGTGCCACAAGAATTCAATAGAAATTATTACGAGAAGATAGATAAGCTCAATGGTGAGGAGCTGAGTTTCGTCCAGCGTCTCGATCTGGACACTCTCCCCAACATTAAGTATTGGGTTCGTAGCCGAGAAAAGGTTGATCCGTTTTATATTCAGGGCTGGAAGCGAGGTAAGTTCTATCCCGATTTTATTGCGGTCACAAAGAAAGGTCAGATTATAGCTCTAGAGTGGAAGGGTGCGGACCGGATCAGTAATGAAGATACAGCCTATAAGATAGAAATTGGAGAAGTATGGTCGAAGCTCGGTGGAGGAAAACTACACTTTTTCTTAGTTCATACCGGGAATGTTGAAGAGACGCTAAGGGCGGTTAAGGAACTATAACTAGATGCCCAGACATGCTTAACAAACATGCTATTAGATTCAAAGAATCCTTATCCGACTTCAGGATAATAACAGCAAACCTAGTGGTGCTGGTTAAAACCGCCTTTTTAGGTATTTTAAGTGCGGAAATTTGGGGCTTATCACTTGCCATCGCCTACAAGTTGAACGGATGGATTTCTTCCAATGACTATGAATATAAAGCAATAGCAGTTTGCGTTGCAGGTACTTTGTTTCTAGTCGCATACCTGCTGGCACGTGGAGTATTTGCTGACTCAAAGAAAATCATCCGAAGTTGCCGTATTGATGTGCTAATCATCTTCTGCTTCGGAATCTGGCTCAGTATTGCGTGGGGTGGTTTTCTATCGATATGGATTTCAAAGATCGTTTCCTCTGTTAACATTACTCAGATACTTACTATCCTTTCCGGACCTTTTATTTTGGGGACTCTAGTGATGGGACGGCAGTTGCTTTGGAAAGATAAGAAGACTGATTCTTCGCTAGTTACTGATATCGAGCTCAAGAGTAGAGATAACGATCTACTAAACTTTACGGGAAAAGCCAATGCATTTGCGGAGCGTGTATTCAACGGAGGATCACCAGAGAGCTTCGTGTTCGGGGTTGATGCTCCTTGGGGAATAGGTAAATCAACTTTTATAAATTTCTGCAACGAGTACTGGGAGGAGAAGTACACAGACGGAGTGGTAGTTTATAAATTCAGTCCACTTCGATATTTGGGATCGGCAAATTTGCTGGAGGTCTTTATTGATGGCTTGATACATGCCATTCAAAAGAATGCATTCATCCCTGAAATAAAACCCTTAATATCTCGCTACACTCGCTTACTCAAAGAGATAAAACGTTTTTCGCTATTCGGTTTTACTCTCCCGACCTTTGTAGTGGACTATACAGCCGACGAGGCATTCGACGACTTGAGTGCCGTTCTAAAACGATTTCCAAGGAAAGTCATTATAGTTATTGATGACTTGGATCGAATCAGTTTTGCAGAAATAAAAGACATACTGTTTGTTATAAGAAAAAGTTTTGCATTTCCGAATGTTTCGTACGTCATTTGTTATGACACAGAGAACATAGGCGTACTTGAAGCCGATTCTCCCGATGTTGAAAAGGTTGGTGAGTTTTTAGAAAAGTTTGTGAACATAAAAATCAGCTTGTACTTAGATAGAGAAGACTTGAAGAACTATGTGTCGGAGAATCTTGAGAGTGCACTCACTACGAGTATTGTCGATCCCTTGCCAGTGCGCCAGGCAATTGGAGGACTACTCGAGATATACGACTCGTCAATGTATCACAGGTATCTCCCTTTTATTGGTGATGTAAGAAAGTTGAAACGGCTCATCAATACCGTCATGATGTTTGACCTCCAGTCCACGGACTTTCAAAGTAGTGATTTTAATAAACGAGACTTGGTAAATCTTTTGCTCATCTATATCCATTACCCGAGCGTCTTTAGAAAGATTTATGATACTGAGACAAAGGGTGGTAGAGGATTTTTCTCATTGGTAATACCTTACGATGAAGGTTATCCGAAAGATGAAACAGGGACACGAGGAAGATCGTCATCTTCTGATTCTTCCTACAAGAATTCAACCCACTATCACGACTACTTAAAAGAGCTGGAATTTACTGAAGACACCCCTCAGCGTTTTCTTTTAGACCAAGTATTTAATGTGGACGTACGCTTGAAGACCGATAAAAACAGTCTCTATGGTAACGAATACGCTAACATAGATAAAATCCCAGACGATGTACGCACTTCGCTCGCCTGTTTTAACGGTGGTTGGACAAATGGCAGGAATCTTGAGACGTATTTGGATTTAATTGTGAACCTCTCAAAACCTGTCGATGTTGATCAACATAAATTTTATACTCAATGGAGAGATAAAATAATTAATAAAACAGTCACCATTGATACTGCGTTTGCAGATGAAAAGTTTACATATAGTGAGGGAGAGAACAGGAGAGAAAAGCTGTGGCGTATATTGGTGAACAACGCACGAGAATTGCCAAGTGATATTGCAAAAGAAATAATTACCTATCTTTTGAAGACAATACCCGAGTATTCCTTACTTGAAATGGGAGACCCAAATGTAGGAATGGGATTGCGACACAATTTGGATTATTTCCTCACCAGACTACTGAACGATGCCGGATGGATTGATCCACAAGGTAAACATTCAAATAATGTTCAGCCCCACATCGCTGAAATTGCCGAATGGGTTTTTGGCGAAGGTAGACACGCAGGCAGTGGTGTACTCGCAACACTTTCAGAAGAAAATCGAGGTGTATTAGGAATCCACGACTTACTACTTTTTAGGTTATCTTGTAGCGCAGACCGTGGAGGCGACATCTTTGATTTATCTCGAGCCGTTGCAGAACACGCAAATCAGAACGCCCCCTCCGCAGGTTCTACAAGAGATATCGCTCGTGAAGAGATGCGTGAGATATCCCAAAGGGTGTTCGAGATATTTAATACGAGATACATTCTTCCAAAGAAAAATATCTTTGCAGAAATTGACGCTCTACAAACATCCAATCTCGTTGGTAAATATGACAACTTTCTTAAGCAGAAGATTACTGATGGCATATTCCAAGCTACGGACATAGACAAGAAATCCGTTGAGCTAAAAACTCGTGTGGGTGCTTTTATTCTGTACCAAATGGCGAACGCAGAAATCAATCTCGGAGCCGGATGCGGATTTTATGATCCTACCGGAACTGAGGATAAGCACACCATCAGAGACTTAGTTAACGATTATCTTTTTGAACACTGCTTTGACCCAAAGAAAACTAAAAACACGGAATACTTCATTGACTACTTGTTCAGAAACTTTGCTAGTGCATTTGCTTCTGCACGAGAAGATGGATTGAAATATATACCAAGTATTAATGAATTTATCAAAGTGTTGGATAAGGTGAAGCTTTCAACTTTTTGGCAGAAACATGGTACAACTTTCAAAAACCTTAAACTTGAGGATAAAGAAAAAGTCGTATTCGTGGGTAACGATGAAGCTTCGTATAAAAAATATGTCCCCATGGTTTATAAAGTCTTAGACGATAACGTTACCGAAGTCACAAAAGTAGCCCCAACTTCTGTTGTGATTCCTGCTTCTAACCCTGTTATTGATGCCTAAAATGAAACGCCAGTTCAAAAAATTACCAGAAAGTATAGACCTGCAAAAAGCCGAAGAGATATTTTCGGACCGGTTAGCCGAGCTTATTGTTATGACGCTGGATTATCAGTATGAGCAGAAGCTTAAAGCCAAGGCCGATCCAAAAGAAGATGTGTCGGGTGAGGAAAAAGTTAAGCAATTATGACTCAGTGTAATTTGCTTAACATCGCTTGAGTTAAGCAAATCGTCCCACGCTCTCAAATTTGGTCTTACGGCTTGGACCGGGTGCAATAGGTGTCAAACATTTACTCTTGGCACAAAGCTCGCTACAAGGGCAACCAGTCGGGCAGAAAGCGGGTTAGTTAGAGTTGGTTCGGATGAGTACGTTCACAAGGGTCTCAAAATTCGCTACAATGGCATTATATGGTAGCAAGCTGGGCTTCGTAAGCAGATTTTAGTTGGTGCCAGTCGTATAACTCTCGCATTATTTGGTTCCAGTTAATTTGTAAGTAGTCCACAACGGCAGGCGGTAATGCGAAAGCATTACCGCCTTTTGCCGTTGTGAGACCCGAGGAGATTCGAAAGGCGCAGGCGTGTACACACAATAGTCTGCTGTGTTTGCGAGACCATTTCTACAAAACTTGCATAATTTGAGGAAAACACTAATATGTAACTTAGGTATTGTACGTTTCAAAACAACCAAGGAGAACGCGATGTCAGCCAAAAAAGAGGCGATGTTTGGGAAAATTGTTGCTTACAATGAACGCGACAAAAAATTGTTTGTACTCGACACCAACGTGCTTATGCACGATCCTGTCAGCATGTTCAGTTTTGACGAACATGACATTTATCTGCCGATGGTAACATTGGAAGAACTCGACCACAACAAGAAAGGCATGACCGAAGTTGCGCGCAACGCTCGTCAAGCAAGTCGTTTTCTGGACGACATTGTCAGCGGATATGAAGGAAAGATTGACGAAGGTTTTCCTTTGGCATCGCAAAATTCTCGCGCAACCGGCCGTCTGTTTTTGCAGACCAGCTTGATCGACAGCAATCTCCCCAGCTCTCTGCCAATCGGCAAAGCCGATAATCAGATTCTCGGAGTTGTGCTCCATCTGGCGAAAGAAAAAAAGAATAGGCAACAAGTTGTCTTGGTTACTAAAGACATCAACATGCGTATCAAGGCACGCGCACTTGGTCTTACAGCAGAAGATTACCGGAGCGACAAGGTGCTCGAGGATACAGACTTGCTTTACTCGGGTATGCGCGAACTGTCTCCGGACTTTTGGGAAAAACACGGCAAAGGCATGGAATCATGGACGAATGCCGGTAATACGTATTATCGCATCAAAGGACCTATGGTGGAGAGTCTCCTTGTTAATGAGTTTCTCTATCAGGAGAATGATAAGCCGCTTTATCTTATCGTCAGGGATGTTAATGGCGCGAGCGCGGTGCTCTCAACAGTCAAAGATTACGCCCATGCTAAGAATAATGTTTGGGGTATCAACACGCGCAATCGCGAGCAAAATTTCGCTCTCAATGCGCTCTTGAATCCGGATATTGATTTTGTCACATTGTTGGGTCAGGCCGGCACGGGTAAAACCTTGCTGACTCTGGCTGCAGGGTTACATCAAACACTGGAGACTAAAATTTATTCGGAAATCATTATGACCCGCGTCACGGTGCCGGTCGGGGAAGACATCGGTTTTTTGCCGGGTACCGAGGAAGAAAAAATGACACCGTGGATGGGCGCGCTAGAAGACAATCTGGATGTGCTTAATCATAATAGCGATGAGCGCGGCGATTGGGGGCGTGCCGCTACGCAAGACTTGATTCGTTCACGCTTAAAGATTAAATCGCTTAACTTTATGCGCGGACGGACATTTCTTGAAAAGTACCTCATTATCGACGAGGCGCAGAACCTCACGCCAAAACAGATGAAAACTCTGATAACGCGTGCTGGTCCCGGTACGAAGGTGGTCTGTTTGGGTAACATTTCCCAGATTGACACGCCATACCTTACCGAAGGCAGTTCCGGGCTCACGTATGTCGTGGATCGTTTTAAGGGTTGGAAGCATAACGGCCATGTAACGCTCATGCGCGGCGAGCGTTCACGGCTGGCGGATTATGCCGCAGAAGCATTGTAAAAACATCATCACCAATCGCCCCGACTGTCAGCTGACAGGCGGGGCTTTTTTAATTTTGCAGTTCAAAACACCTTGCAAACCTTTAACTTTACATACTTGTGGTGGTATACTATATGTGTCGCACATCACCCGAAAAACATTTACCACATTTATGAGTATTTTTCAAAAATCAGCTGTCATCATCGCTCTCATTTTCACTGCCGTCGCCGGATATTGGTATTGGTCTTCCGGTACTGGAGTGCGGATAAACCGGAAATTTTCGCAATCTATTGTCATTGTGGACCCCGGCGGCGCGTCATTCGCGGAGCTTTTTCGCGGGTTTCAAGAAACACTGAAAGCCACCCACCCAGATTCCGCTTTGCTCTCTATTATTTATATGAATGCCGAAGGGAATCAAGAAAAACTAAAACAGTTTGTGAGTGAGGCTGTGTCGATGAACCCATCGCTCATCGCCACCGTTTCAAGTCCGCCTACACTTCAGGCACTCGGAGAAACAAAAGAAAGCAAGATTCCGATTCTTGCGGTTCTCGGCGACCCGACAAAACACGGATATATCACGTCGCTCCAAAGTTCCGGAATGAATCTCTCCGGTATTGCGCAACAATCAATCGAGCTTACACCAAAGCGGTTTGAGATTCTCAAAGAACTCGCGACGAAAGTAAAGAGGGTTGCGGTATTTTATGATACGACCTGCGGACCAACGAAAGAGGCGCGTCCGATTGCAAATGCCGCGGCGCCAAAGCTAGGTCTCGCGCTTGTTGAGTTTCCGCTCACGACACCCAGTCGTGATGACTTGAAAAAAGCGCTCTCGGTTGTGAACACAAAAGATTTTGACGCGATTATGTTTTATCCGCACGGTACGCTCTTTTCAAAATCGGATCTTTTTCTCGCAAAAGCGAAAGAATTGAAACTCCCCATTGTTATGCCTGAAGAAGGCGCGCTTAAAGACGGCGCTGTCGCTTCATACGGTCCTAACTATTATTTCATCGGAAAACAACTTGCGCGTCAGGCTGAAAAAGTTTTGAACGGTGTCGACCCAAAGGATATTCCATTTGAACAAGCGGAGAATATTCAGTTGGTCATCGACTTAAAGAACGCAAAATTTTTGGATATTAAAATTCCAACAACAGTCCTTGAGCGCGCGGATAAGGTTGTTGATGGACAATAGAGAAAAAAGAAGAATAACAAGAGCATGCGATTTTACAAAAAGATATCTACTGCTTCAGGAGTCGCGTATATCGTGTTGGGTTTTTTGTTTGCGCTCGTCAACCTCGGGTGGTTCATTTATTTTTCACGCACATTGGATGGAAATATCAGAGATGAAGAACAACACGCCGCTCAAAAATCGGCGATTGCCGCATCGACGTTTCTTGAGATGAAAAAATCAAACCTTGAGGTTATCGCGCGAGCCCTTTCCGATGATTTGTCAGACGCGCGTAACTACAATCTTGTATCAGGACTTCTCCGTGAAAAGGATTATAATCGAGTGTTTCTTGCGGGTTTCAGCGGGGCGGAATTGTTCGTCGCCGATCGCGCACATACGGTGTTTCCCGAGGAATATGTATCAGTGCGCCTTACGGACGAGTTTACCACAGCAATTTCAGGGCAAGCGGCTTTCGGGCAAGTGCGAATTACGGATAGATTTGAGCCCGTCCTTACAGTCGTTGTTCCCGTTGTCTCATCCACAGGAAAGATAATCGGTGCTCTTGGAGCCGAGCTTTCCGCGAAATCCGTTTTTGAATCAATCGGTACAGTAACGATAAACGGTCGAGGTTCTGCGTATGTTGTTGACAACACGGGAGTGTTAATAGCGCACAAGGATGTGTCGCTCGTGCTCAAAAATACCAATTTTCTAAACCGCCTTGTCGTTTCGGAAACCCTTAAAAAAAGCGCGGATGTGAGTACAAACGCGAACGGCGGAGTTTATGTATATGATAATGAAGATGGTATTTCCATTCGCGGTGCGGGAGCATATGTTGAGAGCGCTCGGTTAGCGGTTATTTTTGAAGACCCAAAGAATCAAGCGGAACAACCACTCACCATCATTCGTTTACTTTTTGGTGCCGTAATTGGGGCCGTATTTCTCATAATCTTTATTCTTCGGAAAATCAATGTCAATCTTGCTCGCACAAGGACAATCCTCGAACAAGAACGAAATAAAGTTAGCGCGATTCTCGCATCAATCGGCGAAGGATTATTGGTGGCCGACAGAGAGGGCGCTGTTGTTCTTTCCAATAAAGTTGCATGGAACATCATAGGCCCGGGAGTGGAAGAGATAAACGGAATGAACCTGTTTGATGTTTTTCCTCTTTTCAAGAATGGCGTGTTAATTTCTAAAGAAGAACACTTGGCTACGGCTGTTATGAAAACAGGCAACCCAATCAGCAGTACTCTTTCCGACGGAATCTCATTTCGCAAAAAAGACGGCACCGATGTGCCGATTACAATGAATGCAACCCCGCTTCGGGAAGTAGGACTTGAAAGTGAAGCGGTGGCCGGAGTTATTGTCACATTCCGTGATGCGACGAATGAGAAGCGCCTTCAGGGGGAATTGGTGAGCCGTACCGATGAGGCGGAGCGCATGAACTCTTTTATGGTTGGTCGCGAATTAAAGATGGTAGAGTTGAAAGATAAAATTGCTCTTCTGGAGAAGGAGAGGGAGGATAAAATCGGTTAGGCACGCTCCATTAGCGGCACTCGGCCGCTGTGAGAATGTATTCACTTTCACGCGCTCCTCGTTTGCTAATATAAGGGTAAATACAGCTTTTATTGCAATTTTCCCAAAATAATTCTACACTAAAAGGAGTCTTGAATTGTATCTTGCCGCTTCGTTCCTTAACTTTACAAAGATAGAGGAGGTGCGCCATGGACGCAAATTTTAGCGTTTCAAAATGCAATCTTACCCTTTATTTTAATCCAAATGAAACGGGCGATGCATCGCTGTGCATGCAGATGTTTTTTGAAGAGAAAAAAAGCAAGGGTTACAGTGTTCCGAATTTTGAAGAAGACTTTTTTAGAAAATTTGCTAATTCAAGGAAGTCCGTTGGGCTCGTGTTTGAGTATGATGACATCGGTTTTGCCATCGGTTTCATCGAAGAGGTTCTTGATATGAAATATGAAAGTAACGGGAACAGCGGGGACATTGAAATGTTGGTACGTTTTTTACGCGAGATGGAACAGTGGTATTCGGGATATCATACGATCCATTAGTTGCATTAAAAAGCCCGAGCCGCAAACTCGGGTTTTTCTTTTCCCTTTTTGTGCGGTAGAATATCCCCATGTTCTCTACCTTCCTCACCCTCCTAGGTCTTAGCGTATTCGAGATTGTTTCAAGTATTGATAATGCGGTCGTGAATGCCGATGTGCTTTCGACGATGAAGAGTCGCCGCGCCCGCAGGTTTTTCCTCACATGGGGAATTCTTTTTGCTGTCTTTGGGGTGCGCGGATTTTTGCCATCGGTTGTTGTATTTTTGGCGGATCCGAGCATAGGCATATTTGGTGCGCTTCAGGCTATTTGGCAAACTAACTCCGGGGTGACGGCTGCTGTTCTCGCAGTAACGCCTATGATAATGATTTCAGGTGGAATGTTCCTCATACTTCTCTGGGCGCATTGGCTTTTTATGGAGGATAAAAAATTCGGCCTTCCGCATGAATGGTATGTGCAAAGATACGGAGCGGTATGGTTTTACTCTGTCGCGGCCGTTCTTTTGGCCGGGGTTATTTACGGGATTAATAATAGAATTTTTGAAAATCCAATGCACCTCGCTCTTGCGGCGGCGGTCGGATTTAGTGTTTTCTTCATCACGCAAGGTTTCAAAGATAATGCAGAAAAAATTGAAGAGCGTTTAATAGCATCTGGCGAGCACAGCACTATGTCGGATTGGGCAAAAGTTTTTTTCCTTGAGGTGCTTGATGTCGCGTTTAGTATTGACGGCGTAATCGGCGCGTTTGCTTTTACGACGGTAGTGCCGCTCATCCTCGTTGGTAACGGCATTGGCGCTATCGTGGTGCGCCAGCTGACGGTAATGAATGTAGACCGTATTCGCTCGTACAGCTATTTGAAAAATGGCGCTATGTACTCTATTGGTTTTCTGGGTCTTGTGATGGTTCTCGAAGCATTCGGCGCGCATATTCAAGCATGGGTTTCACCCGTGGTAACTATCGGCGTTGTCGGATATTTCTTTTGGCGTTCTGTCGCGGAGAATAGATTGAATGGCAATATCCCCGATAAAATTGTATAATTAGGTGACATGGGCTACTCAAAATCAGAACTTTATTTTTTATTTGTGCTTCTCGCGGGAGCCGTCACTCTCGTTTTCTTTGTCTTTCAGCCGTTTCTCGGCGCGCTTATTCTGGCTGTTATTTTTGCAACGGTATTTTCTCCGGCTCATAAAAAAATCCTCTCTGTAACTCGCGAGAACAGGGGGTTGGCGGCGATTCTTGCCACCCTGTTCGTGCTTGTCATAATTGTTGTCCCGATTACTTTTTTAAGTATTCAAATTTTTAAAGAGGCAACACAACTGTATTCTTCGCTTGTAAACAATGGCGGAGCGGCCGGTCTTTCGCGGGAAATAGAGGGGTTCGTGCGCGGTTTCGGGTTTCTGTCCATTCCTGATGGCGCATTTGATTTTAGCCGGTATATCAAACAAGGCCTGAGCTTTTTGATTCAGAACTTGGACACGGTTTTTTCAAATGTCGCGAAAATAATGGTAGATATCTTTATTCTCCTCGTGGCGCTCTATTATTTGTTTAAAGATGGACATAGTCTCAAAAAATCCGTCGTCGCGCTCTCGCCGCTTCAAGATATTTATGATGAAACAATTTTTCGCAAACTTGAGCTTGCGATAAATTCAGTGGTACGCGGGAATATTTCCGTAGCGGTCACACAGGGGGTGCTCTCAACAATAGGACTTTTTATTTTTGGAGTTCCCAATCCCGTGCTTTGGGGCAGTGTTGCGGCAATAGCCGCGCTTGTTCCGGGTTTTGGCACATCTTTGGTTTTAGTCCCCGCTATTTTGTTCCTCTTTTTCTCTTCCGCAACAGCAGGAGCGGCAATAGGTCTTTTGGTGTGGTGGATTGTTGCGGTAAGTCTGGTGGATAATGTGTTGGGGCCAAGGATAGTCGGCCACGGGGTGCACCTTCATCCGTTTTTGATACTACTCTCTATTCTCGGAGGTATTGCTTACTTCGGCGCTATTGGGTTTTTGTTCGGGCCGCTTATGCTTTCCCTACTATTTGCCCTCCTTGAAATTTATTCCACGATTCGCGTTGCGCGCAATAAATAATTATGAAAAAAATACTTCATTTTTTCGATAAACTGGAAGATAGTATACGCGCACTGCTTAGCAGGCACGATATTTTCTATGCTTTTATCGGCGGCATTGCAATGGTTCTCTTTTGGCGCGGGGTGTGGATGATTGCAGATACTATCACATTTTTGACTCCCGTTATTTCAATTTTTATAAGTGTTATCGTACTCCTAGCTACCGGACTTTTTGTATCATTTTTTGTCGGTGACAGAATCATTCTTTCGGGGCTTAAGAAAGATAAGAAATTCAATGAAAAGGTGGCAGCTGAAGTAAAGACAGAGCTAGATACCCTGAAGGACATACAAAATAAGATGAACAACATAGAACAAGAATTAAAAATGATGAGAGCAGAAATGAAGAGCGGCGCTCCTTCAAAATAATGAATCCCGTTGCCGTTCTCGACAATCTCCGCAGTGTCTATAATGTAGGTTCTATTTTTCGCACCGCAAACGCAGTCGGCATTAAAAAAATATATTTGTGCGGAACGACACCGACTCCGCTAGACAAAAAAGGGGAACGAAGAAAAGATTTTGCGAAAGTCGCGCTCGGCGCGGAAGACGCCGTGGCGTGGGAATACGCAGAAAGTGCTTTTGAATGCGTGCAAAAACTCAAAAAAGAAAACTACTATGTTATTTCTCTTGAACAGGGTGAAAATTCGGTTGATTACAAAGAAATAAAAATAAAAGAGAAAACAGCATTCATAATCGGCAATGAAGTTCTGGGGATTGCACCGGAAGTCCTCGCAGAAAGCAATGTGCTTGCGGAAATCCCGATGCTCGGCACCAAAGAATCGCTTAATGTTACCATTGCTTTTGGCGTTGCGGTGTATAGGATTTTGGGGGTTTAATGGTGTGCTTGACATAAAAAGTGTTCTGTGATATGCTTGCTGAAGAATTACCGAACCTTTACTTTTAACCTTTTTCAGAGGAGAATGAAATGACGTGGACAATTGTGTTATATTCTTATGTGGCGTTGGTTATCGCGCTTTTGTTACTTATTGCCTACAACAAGGAACCGCTGTCTCCCCGCGAACAGATGGAAGAAAACAATGAACAAGTCGAGGCGATAAGCCGCACCTACCGCAAAAAAGCTAAGCAAGGTATGTGGATGGCGCGATGGATTACTCTATTCTTGGTTGCCATCGCCATGATTATGATTTACTCCGACGAGATAGCGGTATTTCTAAAGTGGTATATGACAGCTCGCTGGTGATTAGTGCGTGAGCGCAATTCAGGTTTGACCTGAATTGCGCTCTTTTTATGCTAGTGTTTATTATTGAAATCAACCCTAGTTTCTGCTAGAATGCAGACAATTTTAGTATGGCAGAAAAAAGCATTCACATCTCCCTATCGGCGGAAAAAATTGGCACCTTTTTGGGTATTTCAATCACAAACACTATGTTGATGAGTTTTGTGGTATTTGCGCTTTTGGCGACTCTTGCGTTTTTTGTGCGCAAAAACCTCGCGCTTATTCCCGGACGCCTACAGACTCTTGTCGAGACGCTCTTTGTTGGGATTCTTAATTATATGACGGAGACGCTTGGGGACGAAAAGCTTGCGCGCAAGCTTTTCCCGCTCATCCTCACTATTTTTCTTTTTATTTTTACGGCCAACATCGTCGAATTTACACCCGGAATCGGCAGTGCTGGTTTTTTTCACGCAAACGGCGAGTTTACTCCGATCCTGCGCTCGATGAACACCGATTTGAACACAACCCTCGCTCTCACGATTATTGCGTTCATTGTTATCGAGGTGGTCGGGGTGGCTACATTAGGCTTCTTCCAATATGGCAAGAAATTTGTTAATGTTAGTTCGGTCTTGGGGTTTATGGTGGGAATTATAGAGCTCTTTTCCGAGGTGGCGCGATTGGTGTCGTACTCGTTTCGTCTCTTCGGAAACATCTTTGCGGGAGAAGTGATGATTTTGGTCATTCAACATTTCGTACCGATGGTGCTCCCGGTTCCTATCATGCTCTTTGAGGTTTTCGTCGGGTTTATTCAGGCGGCAATCTTTGCGCTCCTCACACTCTTTTTTGTGAAGATTGCGATTACCGAGGCGCATTAATAATTTAATTATATAATTTTATGGATATTGAAGTGGCAAAAACATTAGGTATGGCATTCGCCGTTGGTCTCGGTGTTATCGGTCCCGGTATCGGTATCGGCCTCATTGTGGCAAAGGCGCTTGAAGCGATCGGAAGAAACCCAGATGCTTCGGGTAAAGTACAAGCAACGATGTTTATCGGTATCGCGTTTACGGAGGCGCTCGCAATTTTTGCGCTCGTCATCGCATTTATCGTAAAGTTCGCATAATAAGAATTCCACACAGCCTTTATGGAACAAATCGTTTCGGTATTTGGAATCAATTGGAAACTCCTCCTTATTCAAGGAGTGAATTTTGGCCTGCTTCTCGCGATTCTTTACAGGTTTCTTTATAAGCCGGTTCTCAAGATGGTGGATGCGCGGCGCGCAAAGATTGAGAATGCGATTCGTAATGCCGAAAAAACAGAAATTGAGCTTGGTCTTGCGGAAATGGAAAAGGCGCGCGTTATTAGCGAGGCAACAAAAAGGGGCGATGAGTTTATTCTGGCCTCTAAAAAACATGCAGAGACAGAAGAGCACACCATAATGCAGGCCGCCCACCGAAAGGCGGTGCATATTTTGAACGAAGCGGAACGCCGTGCCAACCGAGAGCACGACGAGATGATGCAAAAAGCCGAGCGTGAGGTCGCGCGCATGGCAATTCTTTCGGCGGAGAAAATCCTTCGTCATGGCGCAGTAAAATAAAAATATGAAAGCATCATGGTACGCAGAAGCGCTCTATGCGGCGCTCTCAAAGAGAGCAACCGAGAGCGATTTTAAAAAAGTATTTGCCCGTTTTCGCAAAGTTGTTTCCAGTCGCGGGCACGACAGATTGTTTCCGTTTGTCACGCGCGAACTCGAAAAAATTGTTGCCCGCGAAAAAATCAAAAATGAAGTTGTATTGGTTACCGCCGATAATAAAAGCATAAGTAAGTGGTCGCATGCGTATGATCATTATGAAAAGGACGGGATTATCCCAAAGGGCGCAAACCGTCGCGATGTCGTTGATGAATCAATTGTCGGAGGATTCCAAATTCGAACGAGAGACACTCTAATAGACGGCAGTTATAAAAAATCCCTCATCAATCTTTATCGCAAAATTACTAACTAAAACCATTCATGAACACCATTCTTATAGAAAAAATCAGAAAAGAAATCGAAGCGTTTGAACCGGAAACATCGGTCGAACGCGTGGGCACGGTGGTCAAAGCGGGCGACGGTATCGCCGAGATTGACGGACTTCAAGGCGCAATGATGGCGGAAATGGTTGTTTTTGAACCCGCCGGAAAAAAGGCGCTCAAAGATGCGCTCGATTTGGAACCTATCGTCGGCTTCGTGCTCAATCTTGAAGAAGATTTTGTTAAGGCCGTAATTTTGTCAGGAGCTGACCGTATCAGCGAGGGTATGGTTGTGAAAGGCACAGGAAAGACTCTTTCGATTGCCGTATCAAACAGCATGGTGGGCCGCGTGGTAAATGCCTTAGGTGTTCCCATCGACGGCAAGGGGGTAATAAAAGAAGATGAAAGGCTCCCTATCGAACGTATCGCTTTTGGCGTGATCGACCGTGCCGGAGTGGACACGCCTATCCACACTGGGATCAAAGCAATCGACTCAATGATTCCAATCGGGCGCGGGCAACGCGAGCTTATCATTGGTGACCGTGGCACCGGCAAGACCGCCATCGCGCTCGACACCATTTTAAACCAAATCACCGAGCCGAAAGAAACGCGCCCCATTTGTATCTATGTCGCCATCGGACAAAAAGAATCAAAGATTGCGCGAATCGTAGGCGAGCTTGAAGAGCGTGGCGCCATGGCGTACACAATCGTTGTTGTTGCTGGCGCATCAGAGGCAGCAGCGCTTCAGTACCTCGCTCCATTTACCGGCGCGACAATCGGTGAATTTTTTATGTTAAAAGGGAAAGACGCGCTCGTGATTTACGACGACCTTTCCAAGCACGCGGTCGCGTATCGCCAGATGTCGCTCCTTCTCCGCCGTCCGCCGGGGCGCGAGGCATACCCGGGAGATATTTTTTATCTTCATTCGCGTCTTCTCGAGCGTGCCGCAAAACTTTCAAAGAAACAGGGTGGCGGCTCACTTACCGCGCTCCCTATTATTGAAACACAGCAAGGCGATGTGTCCGCATATATTCCGACCAATGTGATTTCTATTACAGACGGGCAAATTTATCTCGACACTGACCTTTTCAACAAAGGCATGCGTCCCGCTGTGAATGTGGGGCTCTCAGTGTCGCGCGTGGGGTCGGCTGCTCAGACAAAAGCGATGAAGAAAATTGCGGGTAAGATTCGCCTTGAGCTTGCGCAGTTTAGAGAACTTGAAGCATTTATGCAGTTTGCATCAGACCTCGACAAAGAAACGAAAGAGCGCATCGAAAAAGGTCGCCGCCTTTCTGAGTTTTTGAAGCAGACAAATGGAAAGCCATTACCATTCGAGAAAGAAGTTATCGTTATTTACGCGGGTATTTCTGGCGTTACCGACAAGGTAAAAGTCGAAGACATACTGCTTTTTGAATCCAAATTGATGGAGTATTTTGACCACCATGCCGGAGCTGTTGTTGACGCTATACGAAAAGACCGCGCAATTTCGGAGCCAACCGAAGCAAACCTCAAACTCGCACTCGCGGATTTTGTCACTTCGCATCCTGAGCTCTTTATTGCACACAAGTAAACCATGTCATCCCTTCGCGCGATAAAAGGAAAAATACGCTCCGTTGAAAAGACCCATCAGGTTACAAAAGCCATGGAGGCGGTTTCCGGCGTAAAGATGCGCAAGGCGCAGATTGCGGCACTTGTCGCGCGCCCGTATGCGTTTGCAGCGTTTCGTATCTTGTCTCGCATTACGCGCTCGGTCGACATAGCTCGTCATCCGCTTGTTCGCGTCCGCCCAGTTCATCGCGTGCTCCTTGTGGTAGTCACGAGCGACAAAGGCCTCGCGGGCGGGCTGAACAGTGGCGCGACAAAATGCGCGCTTGCGGCGCTTGCCGAGCGCGGAATTCCACGCGAGAGCACAGGTATTCTTGCCATCGGTCGCAAAGGTGAAGAATTTTTCGCGCGGCGTGGATACCTTCTTGAAAAGCACATTCAAACGATGAAAGACGAAAGCTCCATCGGTGATTTTGCCGGCGTGGTGTCGTTGATTACTAAACTATTTATCGATGGTTCGTATGATGAATGTGTTCTCGTGTACACAAACTTTCGTTCGACATTTGAACAAGAGTCGGTTTCAAGGACGCTCCTTCCTCTTTCGGTTGAGGCGCTTGGCGAGATGATTAAAGGTATTGTTCCCGAGAAGGGCGCATTTGCAGAAGCAAATGCAAATGTTGAGAGTGCATCAATCTCTGCGGATTATTTATTTGAGCCGTCGCCCGAAGCGGTTTTTGAAACGCTTCTCCCGCGTCTTCTTGCTATTGAGCTCCACCATGCATTTCTCGAAGCAAAAGCATCAGAGCATTCGGCGCGAATGGTCGCGATGCGGAATGCGTCGGATAAGGCAAGTGAAGTTACCTTTTCACTAACACGCGAATACAACAAAGCCCGCCAGTCGGCGATTACGAGGGAAATGAGTGAGATTATCGGAGGGATTGAGGCGATGAAATAAAAACCGCTCGCTAAATTCTTTTTAGGGTACGACTTTTTTGAAGCTTAAAAAAGTCTGAAGTTTTCGCGCCGTCGCGCTCAAAACCCCCTAAAAAGCAATTTAGCTCGCTCAGAGAAAAGGATTGTGATATTAGCAAATACCCTTCTCCTAAAACATGATAATTAGGTGTCAGGTACCTTTAATTTTTCTATAATCAACCATGATATAATTGCGATTGTATGAAAAAAGATTTTCAAAAGTGGCATAAGAAAAAAGAATTTTTGCAGGATGAAAAGGCGAGACCGTTTTTTCATGAACGTGAAGTCTGGTTTTGTTCACTTGGTGAAAATGTTGGGTTTGAACAAGATGGAAGAGGTGAAGAATTTTTACGCCCCGTAGTTGTTATCAAAAAGTTTAACCAAGAAGTTTGTTGTGGTGTACCACTCACGAGAAACCAAAAGAATGGACAGTATTATTTCTCGTTTTCTCTAGATGAAGAAACGAGCACAGCAATTCTTTTGCAAATTCGTCTTATAGACAGTAAGCGTTTGCAGTATAAACTCGGCGACCTTTCTGAGGCTGATTTTATTGAAATGAGAAAACGCCTCACACAATTGCTTGCGTAAAGCGTTGCTCTTTACCCCTTGCGGGGAGGGCCGAAGCCGTTTGTAGATGCATTATATACTACCTGCGAAAGAATAGCAACCTTTATTGATTGAGTTGTCCACAGTCTAAAAGCCCATTATTTTCAGCTTGGTTTTTTGGGTAAAAAGTGATAGAGTTTTGACATTAAGCAAGAAAAATTAACATGAACACAGGAACAATCAAACAAATCGTCGGACCAATCGTGGATGTGTATTTCGAAAAGAATATTCCCGAAGTGGAACATGCGCTCATTGTGGAGTGGGTGGGGGAACACGGCGAAAAGAGAAAAATCATACTTGAAGTGGCTCAGCACCTCGGCCTCGGTCGCGTGCGTGCCATCGCGCTTGATTCTACCGAAGGTCTTCGTCGTGATGTCGAGGTGAAGAATACCGGCGCACCTGTTTCTGTTCCTGTGGGCGAGCAAGTTCTTGGGCGGCTTTTTAACGTGCTCGGCGAGACCATCGACGGCGGTGCAAACCTTCCTGCAAAAACAGAACGCCTCTCCATTCACCGTAAACCGCCCGCCTTCAAAGAACAAAAAACAAAAACTGAAATTTTTGAAACGGGTATTAAAGCGATTGACCTTATGACGCCATTCATCAAGGGCGGGAAGGTGGGACTCTTTGGAGGCGCGGGTGTGGGTAAGACTGTGCTTATTCAGGAGCTCATCAGAAATGTGGCGACAGAGCACGGCGGGTATTCTGTTTTCGCCGGTATCGGCGAGCGCGTGCGCGAAGGAAACGACCTTTACCACGAGATGAAAGATTCAGGTGTTCTTGCAAAAACCGCGCTTGTGTTCGGGCAGATGAATGAAGTTCCCGGCGCGCGCGCACGCGTGGCGCTCTCTGGCCTCACGATGGCAGAGCATTTTCGCGATGCCGGCGGCAAGGACACACTTCTTTTTATGGACAATATTTTCCGCTTCATTCAGGCTGGCGCAGAGGTTTCCGCGCTTCTCGGGCGCGTGCCGTCGGCAGTGGGTTACCAGCCAACACTTGCAGAAGAAATGGGCAAACTCCAAGAACGTATCGCATCTACAACAAAGGGCTCTATTACTTCCGTTCAAGCAGTGTATGTGCCTGCAGATGACCTCACTGACCCAGCACCAGCAACAACATTCTCGCACCTCGACTCTACCGTGGTTCTTTCTCGCCCACTGGCGTCACTCGGCATTTACCCAGCTATCGACCCGCTTGATTCTTCATCAGGCGCGCTTGACCCGCAGATTGTCGGTGAGCGTCACTACAAAGTGGCGATGGAGACGCGCAAGGTGCTTCAGCGCTACAAGGACTTGCAGGACATTATCGCAATTCTCGGCATCGAGGAGCTTTCGGACGATGACAAGCTCGCGGTAAATCGCGCGCGCAAAATTCAGCGCTTCTTATCTCAACCATTTTTCGTGGGAGAGGTGTTCACGGGTATGCCCGGCAAATATGTGAAGCTTCCGGATACTATTGAAGGCTTCGCGCAAATCCTTGAAGGGAAGCTTGATGATGTGAATGAGTCAGCATTCTATATGAAGGGGACTATTGATGAGGTGAAGTAAATCTATGATGAAACTCACGATAGCAAAAGTAGATGAAGTGCTTTTTAGAGGTGAAGCGGCTAGCTTATCGTGCACGGGTGCTTTGGGCGACCTGACCATTCTTCCTCATCACGCACCGCTTGTTACTCCGCTTAAAAAGGGTGAGCTTAAAATTGTTGATAATGAAGGGAAAGAAATCCGCATCAGAATTGAAAGTGGGATCCTTGAAGTTGCCAGCAACGAAGTGACGGTGATTTTGTAGAATTGACTTTTAATTGTTTTCAGGTAATGTTACAATTCAACGTAGTTAAAACTAAACACACTATGAACACAGTATTAAATAGAATATTCAGGAAGCCTCTGAAAAATAAGATTTCAAAAAAGGTAGATTTCTCTGCTATTTTAATGGTGTATAAATCACAAAATGGCGCATGGAGGGGCTTTGCTCATCCATATAATGTAACAACTGAATTTGATAATCGTGATAAAACAATCTCTGTTCTGAAAGAGCAAGTAGAGGCATATGAAGAAGGATTAAGAAAGTATAATAACCCAGAGCATTTGAGAAGTGTTCCTTTTTCAAACGTTGAGGATGAGCAAATGTTTAGTCGCCTAATACTTAGCGGCGGCCTATATAAGACCCTTCTTAATGAAGGGAAAATTACTGCCTCTGATTATTATGCCGAAACACAAAGAGTACAAGCTTAAGGAGTATGAGAAGGTGGTTGCAATTTTAGCAGCACAAAAAGGATTTACAATTAAAACCCATTTTCATAGTGGAAGTGCAGTTCGATTTGAGCTATTTGTTGGGAAAGAAGAAAAACCGCGTAAAGTCTGGGTAATCCATACAAGTCACAAAAAGACTAGAAATGTATTATCTAGGGAAGATTACAGAAAACCTGATTTAAACCTTGGTGTTGAGCCAGGGACGTTTTTGGCAACGCTAGAGACAATTTAATGTCGATGATTTTTATTTTAGCGTTTTCAGAATTTTTGAAATCTTTTTGAAATCTTTTTTGAGCACTTCACGAAGCGAGCCGTTGTAAAGTGCGGCGGCGGGGTGGTAGAGAGGGAGGAAGTTGCGAGCTTTCCCGAAGTGATTGCCGGTGAGGAGGACGCCGTGGGCCTCAGAAATTTTCTCATCTGGAAAAAAGTGATTCATGGAGTGTCGCCCGAGGAATACGATGAGTGTCGGGTCAATCAATTTTATTTCCTCTGCAAGCCACTCTGCACAGTCGGCAATTTCCTTTAGTGTAGGGTCGCGGTTTTCCGGCGGACGATACTTCACAATATTCGTAATATAAATATCTTCGCGTTTCATTTTTACGCTTTCAAGCATCTCTGCGAGAAACTTCCCCGCAGAGCCAATAAAAGGTCGCCCCTCTTTGTCCTCCTTGGCGCCCGGCGCCTCGCCGATGAATACTATCTGCGCATTCGTATTGCCGTCACCCGTCACGCCTTGCGTCGCAGTTTTCCGAAGCTCACATGTACACTCCGCAAGCCATTTTGCGTGAATGTTTTTGAGTTCATTGGCTTTGTCCATAAGTCGATTGTAGCATATGATATAATTAAACAATTATGGTAGTACAAAAATCAACAAAGAAGGCAAAAACAACCTCCTGGGGCGGTGTGGCGCATTGGTATGACAAACTTCTTGCGGATGATGACACCTATCAAGCGCGGGTCATTTTGCCGAATATTCTTCGCGCGATGGCGATTAAAAAGGGGGAGCGGGTCCTTGACCTTGCATGCGGGCAGGGGTTCTTTACGCAAGCGTTCTTTCATGAGGGTGCGCGTGCGACGGGTGTGGACTTGGGGAAGCAGCTCATCCTCATTGCAAAAAAACATTCACCAAAAGAGATTCAATATTTTACACAGTCCGTAGAAGACCTGTCGCTATTTGAAGACAATTCTTTTGATAAGATTACGATTGTGCTTGCGATTCAGAATATCGAAGCGCCCCACAAAGTTTTCAAAGAGTGCGCGCGCGTGCTTGTGTCCGGGGGCAAACTTTTTCTTGTGCTCAATCATCCTGCGTTCCGCATCCCAAAAGCGAGCGCATGGGGTTTTGATGAAGAGACAAAAATCCAATATCGTCGCATCGACCGCTATATGTCGGAATCAAAAGTGGAAATTGAAATGAATCCAAGCAAGCGTGACAGCAAGACAACCATTTCATTTCATCGTCCGCTTCAGTATTATTTCAAGACGCTCGCAAACAGCGGATTCACGGTGGCGCGTCTTGAAGAGTGGCTCTCGCACAGAGAAAGCGAAAAGGGTCCGCGTAAAGCGGCGGAGGACAGAGCGCGCAAAGAGGTCCCCCTCTTTCTCTTTCTTGAAATTATAAAAAAATAACAAAATGTTCGGGTTAATATTAAATATTATTTTAGGAATTTTAGCGCTCGTGAGCGCGGGGGCGGGCGCATACACATATCTTGAACAAGCTGTCGGGCCTCGCGCTACGGTAGAGCAAGCCGCACAAAAGAAACCGGTTGTAATTTCCGCAACTTCGACAACATCGGGAGAAAAGAAAGCGGTTGTAAAAACTCCCGTTAAAACAAACGGCAGTCTTATGCCGAAAAAAGTAGTGGCATCCAAGACCATTGTCACTCCCGGACCGCTTCGCAGGGCAACATCAACTCCCGTCGTGATAAATTCATTGGCACTCACCGTGCCGGGAGTTATTCAATATACAAATGATGCCCGAATGCAAAATGGCGCACTTTCCCCGCTTACGGAAAATCTCAACCTTGATCGCGACGCGCAGATGAAACTCGATGACATGTTTGCAAAGCAGTATTTTGAACACATATCGCCCTCTGGCGCCGGGCCGGCAGACCTTGCTAACGCAGTGGGCTATGCGTACGTGATCGTTGGAGAGAATCTCGCGCTCGGGGATTTTGGTTCGGACCAAGGCGTTGTGACTGCGTGGATGAATAGTCCGGGTCATCGGGCAAATATTTTAAAGCCACAATATCAAGAGATAGGGGTCGCGGTAGGAAAAGGAATGTATGAGGGACACGATACATGGATTGCGGTGCAGAGTTTTGGCATGCCACTGTCTTCGTGCCCGACCATTGATGTAAGTCTCAAGGCGCAAATTAATATGAACAACGGAGCGATTGCGAGATTGCGCTCCCTACTTGATGCGAAAAAAGCGCAGATTGATGCGACCCCAATAAATGATTCCAACTACAATGTGTATGTAAATGAATTTAATGCCATCGTACCGCAGTATAATTCGCTTGTGGAAACCAACCGCGTTAATGTCGCAACCTATAATGCAGGGGTGCAGGCATTTAATGCATGCATTAGCGCCGCCTCCAGTGCGACTTAGTTTGTATTTTTAGATTTTTCTGCTAAACTCCCCCTATGATAAAAGAATTTTTACTTAAACAAGTTATTAAACGTCAGCTAAAAGGCGTGCCCGAGGCTGAAATTGACCGTATCATTGGTCTTGTGGAAAAGAACCCGGAGCTTTTCAAAAAGATTGGTGACGAGATAAAGGCAAAGGTAAAAAGCGGTCGCTCAGAGCAGGCGGCTTCTATGGAGGTCATGAGGGCGCATCAGGGCGAACTTCAAAAAATACTAAAGTAACATGGCACTCGCAATAGGCATCGTCGGGCTTCCAAATGTGGGCAAGTCCACACTTTTTAATGCCCTTACCAAAAAATCTGTCCCCGCGGAAAATTATCCGTTTTGCACCATAGATCCGTCGGTGGGTGTGGTTGCGGTGCCTGACGAGCGTCTCCATAAGCTCGCGGAGTTTTCAAAAACACAAAAGACGATTCCGGCTGCTGTTGAGTTTGTGGATATTGCCGGACTTGTAAAAGGCGCATCAGAGGGGGAAGGTTTGGGTAATCAATTTCTCTCCCACATCCGCGAGACAGATGCGATAGCAGAGGTGGTGCGTATTTTTGAGGACGAGAACATCATACATGTGGACGGAAAAATCGATCCAGTATCTGACATTGAGACAATCAACCTAGAGCTCATTCTTGCTGATATGCAGACTGTTGCAAAACGTCTCGCAAACATTGAAAAGGATGTAAAGCGCGGGGACAAGGAAGCGATAAAAGAAAAAGAAATCCTTGCACGCGTGGAGGAAGCGCTTGAAGCTGGTTCGCTTTCGCAAGAGGTTTCTCTCAAAGAAGAAGAGCGCGCTATTTTGCGTACAATGCACTTGCTTACGATGAAGCCGATTTTGTATGTATTAAATAAAAAAGCGGGCGGAAAAAATTTGGACGATATGAACGATCCGCGATACACGGCTCTTCTCGCGTATGTTAAGGCTCGCAAGGCGCACTATGTGATTGTGGATGCTGGAGTGGAGCACGAGCTCTCGCAATTTGAAGGTGAGGAAAAAGAAATGTTTCGCGCGGAGCTCGGTTCAAAAAATGATGGCATCAATGATCTCATTACCAAAGGTTATGAAATGCTTGGACTTGAGACTTATTTTACGACCGGCGAAAAAGAAACTCGCGCATGGACAATCAAAAAAGGAAGCACGGCACCGATGGCGGGAATGGCAATCCATACGGATTTCAAAGATAAGTTTATACGCGCGGAGATTATTTTTTGGAAAGACTTGCTTGATGCGGGCTCTTTTGTAAATGCGAAGGAAAAGGGGTTGCTAAGGATTGAAGGGAAAGAATATATTGTGAAGGATGGCGATGTGATTGAGTTTAGGGTTTAGGAAATAATACAAAAAATAAAAAGAAATAAAAAGTCCTGGACTTTTTATTTCTTTTTATTTTTTGTATTATTTCCTGACGAATGCCTCCCTCGGGGAAAGCTTGGATGCGTTTCTGGATGGCCAGTATCCTGAAATCAAACCGATACATGAAGATAGAATAAGAGTTGTAATGGCAAACCAAGCCGGGGTTATAAAGAGCGTAAGCGCCTTACTTCCAAGGTTTGTCGAAAGTGTGCTCATAATGAAATTTATAAGCGCGCCGCCGCCCATACCGATACCGATTCCCATTACTCCTCCAAGAAATCCAATCATAAAGGATTCCATAAGGAACAAATTTTGCACATCGCCGTCTGTCGCACCGAGCGACTTCATAACACCCACTTCATAAATACGCTCGAGGAACCCGACAATCATAGTGTTGAACATTCCTATAGCTGACACAATGAGGGCTGCGGTACCGAAAACCAAAAGAACAGTAGTGATGGCGTTAGTAATCTTTTTTGCTTGATTTACGAGGTCCACTTTTGCGCTGATGAGAAATCCCTCTTTTTCAAGTTTATCGCGAAGCGGCAGAACTGCATCCACATTTTTTGCTTTGATGAGCATGCTTTTAAAAGCAGTGGGTTCTTTAGAGACAGAAGAATATGGAATATAGGCAAGCGGCGGTTCTGTTTCATCGCTGATAATGCCGCGAATTTGAAGTTTTGAAACGAGCACTTCCTCTGACGTCTCATCTGGTTTGGGATAAGAAACTTTTCCCGTAACTTCTTTGCCAATAATACTCTGATCCGGTTTGAGTCCGAGTAGCTTGAGTGCTTGCGTCGAGAGGACTACTCCAGGAGTATCCTCGCTAAATACTTCTCCAAGGTCTGGTGAAACACCAGCCAATTTGAAGTATGAAGATTTAACCACGCGTGTTATCGGAACGATGCCGGGAGCTCCGCCCTCAATGGACATTTCGCCGGAGAATTCTGCGACAGGACTGATCTTGTCAACTCCTTCATTAAGTCTAATCTCCGTCATTTTGGCGGAGTTTATAGCTTTTCCGCTCTCGGTCGGGTAGGACGCTTCGAGTGTCATCAGGGAATCTTCACCAGTGAGTAGGCTGCCAATCAAAATATATTGAAGACCATAACCGAGCGACACAAGAAATACGACTGTGCCGATGCCGACAGACATTCCGAGCACTGTTAATATAGTACGCGTGGGCTTTGTGCGAAAGACGCGGAATGAAAGCTTGAGAAGGTCCAACATCGAAAGACTGTGGTCGATCTTTACCTCAAATTTTTGCGGCGCGCTCGATTCTTCTTTTTGTTTTTCGGTGGTTGTTTCCATAAATTATTTTAGTGAAAGACTTGATAGTTCTTGCCTGTAAGAATTGTCTCGAGGCGCTCCGATGCGGCGCGTACGGTGCCCAGCGCGAGCCCCACGCCAAAGTCTGCTCGTGAAAGTTCGAGTACTTGGCGGAAATTTTCAGGGCTGATTATATTGCGAAATCGATCTTCTACCGCTTCGTCGAAGCGGGCGATTTGAACATCCGAAAGGATTCCTTTATAATCCTCGAGGAGCCACGCGCGCATTTTTACGACCTCTTCGTAGAGAGGGGTCTCAGGGTCTTTTTCCAGCTCGCGGTAAACATCCTCGATTCTTTTTCGGTTCTCAATAAGCTCCTCTATTGTAAGGGCGATTTTTCTCGCGCGTTGTTTCCAAAGGCCCGCCCCGCCGTCTTTGAACGGGCTGTCGAGAAAATCAATAAATGTCGGCGTGTTAATTTCTCCTGCGAGGCGTTTGGTAAGGAACATTTCAAAACGCTTTATCTCTTCACCGGAAAAGCCGCGCATCAGCATGTAGGAAAGCGATCGTGCCATTAGGCGCTCGGGGGTAATATCGGGGAACAGGTTGTGATAAAGATGTTCGGAGAGTGTTTTTTGCGCGGCTTGTTTCTTTTCCCTCTCTTCTTTTTTGATTACCTCGCCGTCTTTGAGATAGAAAATTGTCTTTGCATCGCGAAGGCTCCATGATTCGTGGGTAACCATAATAATCGTGCGACCGTCTTTTTCATTGAGCTCTTTCAAAAACTCGAGCGCTTTGTTTGCATTTTCCGAATCGAGGTTTCCGAGAGGTTCATCGGCGATGATGAGCGGCGGGTTGTTGGAGAGCGCGCGAGCTATACTTACGCGTTGTTGTTGTCCACCCGAAAGGTCAGATGGAAAACGCTCGGCGTATTTTGTCATACCGAAACGGGCGAGCAGTTTCATTGCTTCTTTTCTGCGACGTTCGACGTTGATGCCGAGGAACGCCATTGGAAGCGCGACATTGTCGAGGACTGTGAGCGAGGGAAGAAGGTTGAATTGTTGAAATATAATACCAACGCCAATTTGACGATAAACAGCGAGCTCCTTTTTTGAAAGACCGCGAAGGTCGCGTCCGTTGATGAGAACATGCCCAGACTCTGTATTTTCAGTTTCGATTCCGCCAATCAAATAGATGAGAGTTGTTTTACCGCAACCTGACGGTCCGAAAAATGCCGCATATCCGCCACGCTCAATCTCAAGACTGACATCTTTCAATGCGTGCGCCTCCGACGGCTTGCCGCGATTGTAGTAGAAGTTTATATCTTCAAGTTTTACGAGTGGCGTGCTCATTGTATTTTATTTGTGGGAAGCGTCAGTATCGAACGAATTAATGATTTTAAGTATGTCCTGCGGCATATTCTCGTCTTTTTTGAGATACATTTCCGCGCCGAGGGCGAGCGCTTTCTCGCGGTACTCTTCTTCGTTGTAACTTGAAAAAATAACGATGCGAATCGCCTTCGTCTGCGGATCATTCTTGATGCGCTTAAGCATTGAAAACCCCGCCTCAGCGCTCGTTTCGGTTTTCCCGTTATTTACAAACGGCATTACGAGACCCATAAAAATAATATCGGGACGCGTAGCCGGATTCTCGATGAAAACCAATGCCTCTTCTATGCGCCCGACCGTGGTGAGCTCGTATTTGTCGTCAAGCCTGTGAAGCCAAAACACATTTGAAAACATCAGGCGGACAATCTCGTTGTCATCAATAAGGAGAAGTTTCTTTTTGCGCGATTCCATTACTCATCATTTTACCATAGAGTGGTTTGGTAATGGAAGTATTTTTGATGGTTGCGCACTATGATTTTGTGGGGTACAATTGCGTATATGGAAACAAACATAACATCTGGAGTTCAAGCACCCACACGCCACCCGCTTTTTAAATGGATTCTCGTGGTCGGAATTGCCATTGTCGCCAATCTCTTTTTGAACTATGCGCTTGATGCGTTTTACCAAAGGCCGCTTTTTGAGACATTTTGTCCAAGCAAACAAGTAAATGTGCCTATCACAACGGAAAAAGCGTGCACCGATGTTGGCGGACAGTGGAACAGTGACCCGTATCGCTATATTGAAGCGACGAAACCAATTCCCGCAGATGCGCCGAAGGGGTATTGCAATGAAAATTTTACCTGTCAGAAAGGTTTTGAGTCTGCCGATAAGCTGTATCAAAGAAATGTGTTCATCGTGCTTGTAGCCGCGGGTACGGTATTTCTTGTCGGCAGTCTTTTTGCAACTGCGGTCGAGGCGGTAGCCCTCGGCTTCTCTCTTGCCGGAATTTTGTCGTTTATTATTGGAACAATGAGATACTGGTCAAGCATGGATGAACGTCTGCGTGTCGTGGTTCTCGGTCTCGCACTCGCGGCGTTGGTGTGGGTTGGTATCAAAAAATTCAGAGACTAATTTCACTATGGCCGAAAAGTATGACCATAAGAAGGTAGAAAAAAAATGGCAGGCCATTTGGGAGGCGGCGGGAATGTATCGTGCGGACGAAAAATCCGCGAAGCCGAAAAAATATGTGCTTGATATGTTCCCGTATCCGTCCGGCGATGGGCTACATGTGGGGCACGCGGAAAACTACACCGCGACCTGCATCTATTCGCGCTATATGCGCATGAAGGGATTTAATGTCCTTCATCCAATCGGATGGGACGCTTTTGGTTTGCCTGCCGAGAACTATGCCATTAAAACAAATGTGCATCCCGACGAGAGCACGCACAAGAACATTAAAACTTTTTCTGAGCAGATTAAGACACTCGGCATATCGTATGATTGGACGCGCGAGATAGACACTTCATCACCTGAGTACTACCGTTGGACTCAATGGTTCTTTCTTCTTTTATATAAAAACGGCTTCGCATATAAAAAGAAAGCAAAGGTAAACTGGTGCGATTCGTGCAAGACCGTGCTTGCAAACGAACAGGCCGAAGGCGGTGTTTGCGAGCGTTGTAAAAATATGGTGGCGCAAAAAGACCTTGAGCAATGGTTTTTCAAAATTACGCATTTTGCAGAAGATTTAATAAAAGACCTTGATACAGTTGATTGGCCGTCATCAACTGTCGCTCAGCAACGCAACTGGATTGGCAAGAGCGAGGGTGTTGAGTTTGGAATGGATATTTCTGAAACCAATGAGTCAATCCGCGTTTATACCACACGCATTGATACGGTATTTGGGATGACCTATGTTGTGCTCGCTCCAGAGCATCAGCTTGTTGAAAGGCTTCGCGCATTTATAAAAAATTCTGCAGAGGTTCTCGCATACATTGAAACGACAAAGAAAAAGACTGAGCTTGAGCGCACGGAACTCGCGAAAGAAAAAACCGGAGTGAGACTAGATGGCTTGGAAGCAGTCAATCCGTTTACCGGCAAGCCCGTCCCTATATTCATTGCTGACTATGTGCTTGGGAACTATGGCACTGGCGCAGTGATGGCGGTCCCTGCGCACGACGAGCGTGATTTTCTATTTGCGAAGAAGTTTGATTTGCCCGTAGTGATGGTGGTATGTCCGCATTACCCATCACCAACTTGCCCTGTCCTTGACGAAGCATACACAGGAGATGGCAAACTCGTGATGTCGGGAGAGTTTGACGGGTTAACATCGTCGGATGCGCGCGAACGGATGGCAGAGTGGCTGGAGAAAAAAGAAATTGGCTTCAAGAAAGTGAATTACAGACTTCGGGATTGGCTCGTATCGCGCCAGCGCTACTGGGGCGCGCCTATTCCTATTATCTACTGCACGATGTGCGGAGAGGTGCCTGTGCCGGAGGACAATCTTCCAGTGCTTCTTCCGAAAGATGTGGATTTTCGTCCGACCGGGGAGTCGCCGCTTGCGCTCTCAGAAAGTTTTCATAATGTTTCGTGTCCCAAATGCGGAATGAAAGCAAAACGCGAGTCAGACACGATGGACACTTTTGTGTGTTCAAGCTGGTACTACCTCCGCTTTGCAGACCCCAAAAACAAAACGGCATTTGCGGGGAAGGGGGCGATGGAGAAATGGCTTCCCGTGGATATGTATATGGGGGGTGCGGAACACACGGTGCTACATCTCCTTTACGCGCGGTTTTTTACAAAGGTATTGAATTCGTTCGGGTTTGTTTCCTTCAAAGAACCATTCATGAAACTTCGCCATCAGGGAATGATCCTCGGCGCTGATGGACGAAAGATGTCAAAGTCACTTGGCAATGTGGAGAATCCAAATAAATATATTGAATCAGATGGCGCAGATGCGCTTCGCTTGTACGAAATGTTTATGGGCCCCCTTGCTGATATGAAGCCATGGAATCCAAACGGCATCATCGGCCCGCGGCGTTTCCTTGAGCGTGTGTGGCGATTGAAGCAAAAAGTTTTGAATACCGCTGACGAAAAAGCAATCGACTCGGTGCTACACAAAACCATTAAAAAGGTCGGCGATGATATTGAAGAGTTTAGTTTCAACACCGCTATCTCTGCCATGATGATTTTGGTAAATGAAATGGAAAAACTCGAAGTGATTTCAAAGGGTGCTTATGAAACTTTACTTCTCCTTCTTTCTCCGTTCGCGCCGCATATTACCGATGAGCTTTGGCACGATATCGGCAACACGAAATCAATTCACCTTGCTTCGTTCCCTGTGTTTGATTCGTCTAAGTGTATTGCGAGTGAAATCACGATTGCCATTCAGATTGGAGGCAAACTCCGCGGCACGATAGTAGTCGAGCGGGACACTCCAGAGGACACAATAAAAGGTCTGGTCCTTGCTCGTCCGGATATTGCAAAATGGGTGAACGGGAAGATTATAAAAAAGATTATTATGGTAAAAGGCAAGCTTCTCAATATCGTGGTAGGGGATTAAAAGCTTATAAATAGGGGGTTTTTCGGGGAAATCCCCTAACAAACGGAAAAACCTTGACTTCCCACCCATTTAGTGATAAAAAGTAAATACTTAATATGATATTTTAACAGTTGATTACATATGTCCGCCATTACATTTAAACCAAAACAAGTCGTGAAGCGCCTTCTCTCGTCGCTTTCTCCGCGCGCCCTTGATGTTATGACAAAGCGTTACGGTCTTGGTGAAAATGTTGACCGCATGACTCTGGAGGGCATTGGTAAGACTTACGGCATCACGCGCGAGCGCGTGCGTCAGATTGAAAACTTTGCATTAAGCGCCATCAAAAAAGCCGACGCGTTTAAAAAAGAAAATGCGGTGTTTGAAGAGTTGAACAAGCTCGTTGTTTCAATGGGCGGTGTGGTATGCGAAGAAGATTTCCTCATGCACGTTTCTAAAGACGCAAGCACGCAGAACCACCTCTTCTTTCTCCTTGTTCTCGGCGATCAGTTTAAGCGCGAAAAAGAAGATGAGAATTTTAGGCACCGATGGATTGTCGACGACAAGGTTTCTATGAAAGTGCATGACGCTATTCGCGAGCTTTACAAGACGCTTTCTCACGAGGATTTAGTTCCTGAGAGCGAAATTATCGCTTCATTCCTAAATCACTTGAAAGATGTTTCCGAGGAGTACAAAAATGAAGAGATTACCAAACGCTGGTTGTCACTCTCGAAAACTATCGCAAAGAACCCTCTTGGCGAATACGGCATGGCGGAATCGCACAATGTGAACGCCCGCGGAATGCGCGACTACGCATATTTGATTATCAGGAAGCAAGGATCTCCAATGCACTTTACCGAAGTCGCAAAATCAATCACGCAAGTTTTTGGAAAGAAAGCCCATGTTGCTACTTGCCACAATGAGCTCATCAAGGATAATCGTTTCGTGCTCGTTGGTCGCGGTCTCTACGCGCTCTCGACATGGGGATACGAAAAAGGAGTGGTGAAGGATGTAATCGCAAAAGTTTTGAAAAAAGAAGGCGCGCTTACAAAAAAAGATATTATTGACCGCGTGCTCAAGGAGCGACATGTAAAAGAGAATACCGTATTTGTGAATCTTCAGGACACGAAAATGTTCAAAAAGACAAAGGAAGGGAAGTATGCGCTGGCGTAGCGAATAAGAGAAAAGGCGCCGAGCACCGGTACCGGTGCTCGGCGCCTTTTCTCTTATTCGCGTTTGCTGTATGATATGAAATATGAGTTTATTTCAGTTTCTCGATTTTTCTGGACTCTATCAGGAGACCTCCTCAATCCTCTCTACATTTTTTTCATGGTTTCCGTATTGGGGGCCGCTCTTTCTCGGTTATTTGTTTGCGCATCAGTGGATGCACTATGTGCAGGGGCGTTACATGTCGCGCACCAATTGGATTTTACTTGAAGTGAAGCTTCCGAGAGAAATCCACAAGACTCCGCTTGCTATGGAGATTGTGTTGAACGCCCTGTATCAGTCATCAGGCAAGATGGTGTGGTGGGATAAATATTGGAAAGGGAAAGTAAAAGATTGGTTTTCTCTGGAAATGGTGTCTATTGACGGACACGTTAAATTTTTCATCCGCACTGGCGCATTTTACAAAAATGTTATTGAGGCGCAACTTTACGCGCAGTATCCGGACATAGAGATACACGAAGTGCCGGACTATACGCGCTATGTCGACTATCGCGGCAAAGAGGGCGCATGGGAAATGATTGGCTCGGAATATACCCTTACAAAACCAGATGCCTACCCAATAAAAACGTATGTTGGCTACGGCATGGACAAAGAAGGCGTGAAAGAAGAGTTCAAAATTGACCCGCTTACTTCTATTATTGAATATCTAGGGTCTATCGGAAAAGACGAACAGGTCTGGATTCAAATACTCGTGCAATCTGCAAGCAAACGATACCACAAAGCGGATGGCACGATGGGCGACTGGAAAGATGAAGGAAAAGATTTGATTACAAAACTGACGAAGCGAGATAAAACAGCCAAGGAGGGCAATGCGTTTAAGATGCTTATGATGACCAAGGGAGAGAGTGAAGTGATCGCCGCAATAGAACGCAATATCGGTAAACTCGGTTTTGAGTGCGGAATTCGTGCCGCATATTTTGGAAAGAAAGACAAAGCAGATTTCAGCCACATCAAAGCACTCGGAGGAATTTTACGCCCCTTTACCTCAAACAACCTCAATGGGTTTAAGGGCGCTGACCAAACATTCGGATGGGATTTTCCATGGGAAGATTATGATAAAATTCGCCTCACGCGGAAAAAGATAAAAATGTTTGAGGCGTATAAACAACGTTCGTGGTTTCATTTGCCACGCAAGCTGAAGCCGTTTGTTCTTACTACCGAAGAGCTCGCGACCATTTATCATTTCCCGGGCGGAGTTGCGCAGACACCTACATTTGGCCGCATTCCATCGCGAAAAAGCGAAGCGCCAATCAATTTGCCAATTTAGTATATGGAAACGCCAACCACAGATGAACAAATGAAACAAGAAGAAATCGGCCGGTTTTCGGCAGTTCTTCTATCAGTGGGTATAGAGGAACGTTCGTCAAAAATTCTACTTTTTGTTGTATTGACCATTGTTTTTGTTTCCGCATTCGTTTCATTTCTCTTGCTCTCGCCGTTCGGTTTTCCAAAAGGAAATATAATTTCGATAAAAAGCGGCGCGTCGCTTAATGATGTGTCGCTCATGCTCAAAGGCGAAAATATCATTCGCTCGCAAAATCTTTTTGAGTTTTGCGCAAAAATAGTGGGCGGGACAAAGCCAATTCTCGCGGGGCAATATTTATTTAAGGAACCGATTTCCGCTTGTGCTGTTGCGTATCGTATCGCGTACGGCATTTCGGGCATCCCCGCTGTCCGTGTAACTATTCCCGAAGGAATGTCCAATAAAGAAATCGCACTCTCGCTCGCGCCGAAACTTTCCAAATTTGACAGCGCATTTTTTATTGACTACGCTCGCGCAAAAGAAGGCTATCTTTTCCCCGATACATATTTTTTCACTGACATGGTGGTTGCACAGGGCGTTCTGATGATAATGAATGACAATTTTAATAAAAAAATAGAACCGTGGAGCGGCGCTATTGAAGCGTCGGGGCGAACTCTCCGTGAGATTATTATTATGGCGTCAATTCTCGAAAAAGAAGCGACGACTGAAGAAGACAAAGCCATCGTTTCAGGGATTTTGTGGAAGAGAATTTCAAAAGGAATACCACTCCAAGTTGATGCGGCATTTATGTATCTTTTGGGTAAAAAGTCGAGCGAGCTCTCCGCCGCCGATTTGCAGATAAAATCAGCATACAACACTTATCGCAACAAGGGACTTCCAGCCGGACCTATCGGCAACCCGGGCATTGTCGCTATTCGCGCCGCGATACAGCCGACTGTTTCGCCGTATTTTTATTATCTTTCCGACAAAGACGGCATTATTCATTATGCAAAAACATTCAAAGAGCATATTGCAAATAAAGCGAAGTATTTGAAGTAATTGGCAAGTATGGTAGTTTCGGTGTATGGCAGTAAAGAAATTAAGAGGAAAAGTGTTCGTCGGAATGTCTGGCGGGGTAGACTCGTCGGTTTCTGCCGCGCTTTTACAAGAAGCTGGCTTTGATGTCACTGGTGTTTTTATGAAAGTTTGGCAACCAGATTTTTTGCCTTGCACATGGCGCGAGGAAAAGCTTGATGCTATGCGTGTTTCAGCGACACTGGGAATTCCGCTTCTCACATGGGATTTTGAAAAGGAATACAAAGAAGGCGTTGCGGACTATATGATTCGCGAGTACAGGCAAGGCCGTACTCCAAACCCCGATGTGATGTGTAACCGCGAGGTGAAGTTTGGGGCGTTCTTTCGTAGGGCAATGAAAGAAGGTGCGGACTTTGTGGCGACGGGGCATTACGCGCGCATCGCGCTAGTTGAAAGTGGAAAGTTAAAAGTTAAAAGTGGGGACTCAATATTCAGAATGCTAAAAGGGGTTGATGATGCGAAAGATCAATCGTATTTTTTGTGGACACTCAATCAGCCGCAACTCTCAAAAACTTTTTTTCCGATTGGCGGTTATAAAAAATCGCAGGTGCGCGCGCTCGCTAAAAAGTTTGAACTTCCTGTCGCAGAAAAAAAAGACAGCCAAGGGCTTTGCTTTATGGGCAAGCTTGATGTGAAAGATTTTCTCGCGCATTTTATAGAAGAGAAAGAGGGAAATGTGGTAAACGAAAAAGGAGAAATTATCGGCACGCACCGCGGCGCGCATTTTTACACTCTGGGCGAACGGCACGGGTTTACCGTTACAAAAAAAACCGCGGATGATACGCCGTTTTATATTATCGCAAAAGACCTTGGAGCGAACACCATTACTGTCGCGCACCAAGGAAGAAATCCGCTCCAGTGCGCCTCTCGGGATATTAAAGTATCGCAGGCAAATTTTTGCAAAGGGACTCTACCCGACATAGAAAAGAATTACACCGCGCAAGTGCGCTATCATGGCGAGCAGTATAAATGCAGAATCACTGACATAAATGGAACCTCTTTTGTCTTGAAACTTGATAAGAAAGCTGTCTTTGACAGAGGACAGTCGATGGTTTTGTACGATGGCAATGAGTGTCTCGGTGGCGGCATTATTGAGTAAATTGAAACTGCGCATTAAATGTGCGACAATGAAAAGATGGACCCCAGTAGAACTTTCGCTACTTTTTTGGAAAGTTAAAGTTAACATCAAAATGGTGAGATAATACTTATGAATAATTTTAATAACAAAACTTCTAACGGGGCAGGCAAAACAGAGGAAGACGCGTGGGTTATAAAAAGCACGGGCGAGCGCGAGCGCTTTTCTCTAAACAAATTGCGCCGCTCGCTTACGCGCTCCGGCGCTGACGAGGAAACTATTGAGCGGATTATCGACCATATTGTTCCCGAGCTTCACGACGGGATGAAAACTTCGCAGATTTACAAGCACGCGTACTCCATTCTCAAGAAAAATAAATACCCTGTGGCTGTCCGATACTCTCTTCGCAAGGCGGTACTCGAGCTCGGGCCGAGCGGTTTTCCTTTTGAAAAATTTGTTGCGGAGGTTCTGCGCGGTAAGGGGTTTACCGCGCAGACGGGAATAATCCTTCCCGGATTTTGCGTTGCGCACGAAGTGGACGTGCTTATGGAAAAAGACAACCGCCATATTTTTGCGGAGTGCAAGTTTCATAACCAGCAGGGAATAAAAACTGATGTGAAAGTCGCGCTCTATGTGCATGCGCGTTTTCTTGATTTGCAAAAAGGGCATGATGTCAAAGAAGTCAAAACGCCAAAAGTTCACGAAGGGTGGCTCATTACCAACACAAAGCTCACGCTTGATGCTATTGTCTACGCAAATTGCGCCGGACTCAATATCATCGGCTGGGATTATCCGGAAAAGGGGAATTTGCAAGACCTTATTTTGGAGACCGGGGTGCATCCGCTCACATTTCTCTCGACCCTCTCCGCGCGCGATAAAAACAGCCTCCTAGAGCAGGGAATCGTAATGTGTCGCGAGTTGAAAAACAGTTCAGCTCCCCTCAAATCAATCGGTTTTTCGGACGAGAAGATAAAAAATGTGGTGAATGAGGTTGATAAGGTTTGCCAGGGGTTTTAAAAGCAAAAGATATTTGGTATAATGAAACAATGGATATCGCAACACTTTTTAGCAATCAGGATATTGAGATAATACTCAAACTTTTTATCGCGCTTTTGCTAGGTATGTCGCTCGGCATTGAGAGAGCGATTGCTGGGAAAACTGCGGGCATGCGCACATATGGTTTGGTTACGATGGGGTCCGCGCTCTTTGTAATCGTTGGTGTCCTCGCATCGGGCGGATACGGCAATTCAGTCGCACTTAGCGAATCAACGCGTTTTACCGCGTCAATTATTTCAGGAATCGGTTTCATTGGCGCTGGTCTCATCTTTTTCAAAGATGCGAAAGTGAGCGGTATTACCACCGCGGCGGGGATTTGGGTCGCCGCCGGCATCGGCGTTGCAATCGGGTATGGATTTTATATGTTGGCGGTTATTACCACGATATTCGCGTTGTTTGTTTTTACTTCTCTTTGGTATATCGAAAATAAAATAAAATCATTTGCGCGTCTTCCGGACGAAGAATAGTTTTGGCGGCAAAGTAAATGTGTGTTTGTACCTGCTTTTAACTTTTAATTTTACAGACTAATTTTATGGATTCACGAGAAATCAGACAGCGCTTCCTCGCTTTTTTTGAAAAGCGCGGACACGCAGTCATCCCTTCGTCATCACTCGTGCCCGAGAACGACCCCTCGGTGCTTTTTAATACTGCGGGAATGCAACCGCTTGTGCCGTACCTTATGGGAACACCACACCCAAGCGGGAAGCGTCTCGCAAACAGCCAGAAGTGCGTGCGTACGCAGGATATCGAGGAAGTTGGCGACAAGACCCACGATACTTTTTTTGAAATGCTTGGCAATTGGTCGCTCGGCGACTACTTCAAAGAAGATGCCATCAAATGGAGTTTTGAATTTTTGACGTCAAAAGAAGAAGGGCTTGGTCTCGACCCTGCGCGTTTGTATGTGACGGTCTTTGAGGGCAATGACGACGCTCCGCGCGACGAAGAGGCGTTTGCGATTTGGAAAAAATATATGCCCGAGAATCGCATTTATTTTATGTCCGCAAAGTCCAATTGGTGGAGTCCGGGCGACAACGGTCCGTGCGGTCCTGATACAGAAATGTTTTACGATGTTACCGAACGCGGGCTTGGTGATATGACGAAAGATGAGTATATGACGGCAGATAACCGTCAAGATATTGTCGAAATATGGAATGATGTTTTTATGGAGTACGAGAAAAAGAGCGGAAGGGTTTCCGGCAGGCTTGCGATGAAAAATGTGGACACTGGCTCGGGGCTTGAGCGCGTCGTAATGGCAACACAAGGAAAGGACAATGTGTTCTACACTGACCTTTTTCTGCCGATTATGCAAAAGATTGGAGACCTCGCGGCGGGTGGTCAGCCTACCGACGCAAAAAACATTCGCGCGGCGCGCATCGTTGCCGACCATGTGCGTACGGGAGTGATGATGATTGCCGACGGCGTCCGACCTTCAAATACTGACCAAGGATATATTTTACGCAGGCTTTTGCGCCGCGCTGTGCGTTATGCGGATATGCTCGGCGTGGGGAAAGGGATGCTTTCGGAGTTGGTGCCGATTATTGCCGAGAAATATAAGGGGATATACGATAATGTTTCAGCTATGGAAGGTGCTATCGTGAAAGAGATTTGGGAAGAGGAGGATAAGTTTAGAAAGACGCTTGAGCGCGGAACAAAGGAGCTCACGCGCCTTTTTGAGGAAAAGATTATTTCCGGAGAAGACGCATTCAGACTTTTTTCAACATATGGTTTTCCAATTGAAATGACCGAAGAGCTTGCAGCGGAGCAGGGGGTTTCTGTTGACCGCGCGCAATTTGATATTGAATTTAAAAAACATCAAGCGCTTTCTCGCGAGGGTAGCGGACAAAAGTTTAAGGGCGGGCTTGCGGATGCGAGCGAGAAAACAACTAAGCTCCACACAGCAACACATCTAATGCTTGCAGGGCTTCGCAAGTACTTGGGCGAGGGCGTGCACCAAGCGGGTTCCAATATTACGGAAGAGCGTTTGCGATTTGATTTTACATATCCGGAGAAGGTTCCGCGAGAAATTCTCGATAAAGTGGAGGCGTATGTAAATGAGGCAATCTCAAAAGGGTGCATGGTGTTGATTGAGCAAATGAAAAAAGAAGAAGCGAAAGCAAAAGGCGTTGAAGGAAGTTTTTGGGAAAAGTATCCTGACGTGGTGAATGTGTATTCTGTCGTCGCTCCCGATGGCACCGCATACTCCGCCGAGCTTTGCGGAGGACCTCATGTAGAACAAACAAAGAACATGGGGCATTTCAAAATTATAAAAGAGGAGGCGTCGTCATCCGGCGTGCGCAGAATCAAAGCAGTTCTTGCCTAGTACGCACATTTATAGTATGATATTTTTAATAAGCTAATTTACAGATAAGTTCACGTCCAAGACGCGAATTTGCTAATTCGAATACGATCATATGACAACACAGGAACCAGATGTAACATTTCTTGAATACGTGGTAAAGGCACTCGTAGAACATCCCAGCGATGTAAAAGTAACGCGTGTGGTTGACGAGATGGGAGTGCTCATCACTCTCGATGTGAATCCCGGTGATATGGGTAAGATAATCGGGCGCGATGGCAACACCGCAAAAGCAATCCGCACGCTTCTCCGCGTGGTGGGAATGAAAAACAACGCGCGCGTGAATTTGAAGATTAGTGAGCCAGCAGGAGGAAAGAGCCACAGTGCAACGAAGACAGTGGAGGAAGTGATAAACGAGCTTAGGAGCTAAGCTCTAGTCAGAAGTAGAAAGTCCAAAGTTAAAAGTAGATGCATCTTGTATTTACTTTCGACCTTACACTTTTTACTTTATACTCATTTTATGATTCGCTTCCATATCGTCACTATTTTTCCCGAAGCTGTGCGCCCATATATGGACGCGTCTATTCTTGGGCGCGCGCAAGAGGGGAAGCTCATCTCTATTTCGTATTATGACCCGCGCGCAAATGCGGGCAACAAATGGGGGAAGGTGGATGATCGCCCCTATGCAGGCGGACCCGGCATGGTGATGACGGCAGAACCGCTCCTCCGCACGCTTGAAAAAATATCAAAGAGTATTGCGCGCCGCAAAACTGCGAAGACAAAGGTGATTTTATTTGCGCCAGGAGGGAAGCAGTTTACGAATGTATACGCGAAAGCGCTCGCGCAGAAATACACAGACATCGTGCTCATCGCTGGTCGCTATGAAGGCATTGATGCGCGCGTGAAGAAAATTTTTAAAACGGAAGAAGTTTCCGTGGGACCATTTGTGCTTACCGGCGGGGAAGTGCCGGCAATGGTGGTGGTAGACGCATGCGCCAGGCAGATTGAAGGTGTGCTTGGCAAGATGGAATCGCTCGAAGAAGAACGAACCGCCTCCCCCGAAATGTACACCCGCCCCGAAGTCCTCGAATGGAAAGGTAAAAAATACCGTGTCCCAAAAGTCCTCCTCGGCGGCGACCACAAGAAGATTGAAGAGTGGAAGGCTCAGAAACGTGGGGATAAGTAACCTTCTCTTTATTTGATAACATGGTATAATTGCGACGTGACAAGAAACACACTAAAAACCCTTGTTGGCACTGTTCAGGCTGGGCAAAAAGCCGTTGCCAGCTTATCTGCTCGCGAGAAAAACATACTGGAGAAGAAGTGGGATATTGAACATGCTTACTATTCAAGCGCACTTGAGGGAAGCAAGCTCGATCGCAAGGACTTCGATAAATTAGCTGAAAAAATTTCATAATTAATTTCAGCGATGCTTGTGAATCGTCCAGAGAATGAAGAGGAGCTACAAAAACGAGAAGCTGTCGGTGTAATACGAGCTTCTCGCTTTGTTCGTAGGTATGCACAGTCGCATAAGGAAATAACAGTAGCTACGATTTGTGCAATTCATAAAGAAATTTTTACAGAAGCATGGCCAGAGATAGCAGGAGTATATAGAGATGAAGAACTTTCAATTACTGACTCAGATTTGCTTTTGCCACATCCTACTGAAGTGCTCGATCTTATGAAAGAACTTGATGTTCTGCTTAAAATTCATCTTGCTGAGCTTGAAGGGTGCGAAGGGCATATTCTTAATTTCCAAGTGGAAGTTACCGAGGAGGGACTCCTGTGTGTTGAAAGATTAATAAAGACGACCGCGTGGCTTCATCATGCAATCACAGCAATCCACCCGTTTCGAGAAGGGAACGGGAGAACCGCGCGACTTGCGGGTAATTTAATTCTTGAGCGTTATGGTCTCGTTGGTATTTCGGTAAAGATTGAAAAAGAAAACAAAAATGGATATCGCAAAGCTTTGGCGCAAATAGATAAACGTGAGGATTATGAACCACTTGAGGCCATTATCTCGGACGGCATCATTGATAGATATCACGGTGTTGCGGTGAAGTATTACAATGCATAATGACGAAAAATATTGAGAATCAAAAAGGGCTCTTTGGGTGATTGGGCGGAGGTATTGTTTTAGTCACAAAAAGATTGAAGAGTGGAGGAAAGGGAAGCTGAATAAGGGTTAAATATTGTTTGCCGTTATTTTTACGTTTGATATACTTATCCTATGAAAAAAGCTGTAGCCAAAAAAGTAACGATTGACGATTTGGCAGTGATGATGACCAAGGGTTTTAGTGATGTAAATAAGAAGATTGATAAGGATATAGATAACCTGGCTATTATGGTAGCAAAGGGTTTTGGAAGAGTTGACGAGAGGTTTAATAAAGTCGACGAGAGGTTTGATAAGGTTGACGAGAGAATTGACAAAGTTGAAAAAGATATTGCGGAAATGAAAGAAAATCTTGCGTCTACTCGTATGGATGTATTAGGTGTTGGGGATAAATTTGTTTCCATTTCCAGACATGATTTCAATTAGCATTTGATTCGCTTTAGCCTCTTAGAGCAAAAAGTTAAAGCAAAGAAGTAGAGTTACAAAAGGGTATCTGACCCCGTTTACCGTTTACGTTTATATGCGCCGCATCCCGGCGCACTTTTGGCGTGTTGGGGTTTTGTGAGTATGTCATATTTCCATTGTATGTATCGCGTCCAAGCTATTGAACCATTACGAAAGCATGAATAAGTTCACATACATATGAGAATTCTCTCTGGCCTAAAAACTGGCAAAAATGAGGATTTTCAACAAGTTCCAGAATACCCAAGGATTCATTTCCACGTATACTCATATTCTAAAAACAAGGAATATGAACGAAGAA
>JACRKU010000006.1 GCA_016215205.1 Candidatus Yonathbacteria bacterium
GCGAAAAACACAATAAAAACAATAAAAATGAGCCAGTTTTGCTCTAAATAGTCGTGAATATACTGAAAACGGTATGGGAGGAAGGCAAAAAGCACCTTTGCGCCGTCGAGTGGCGGAAACGGTATCATGTTAAAGACAGCGAGGACAACATTCAAAAAGACGATTGTGCCAAGCATTTGCGCGAATGGGCCTGGGGAAATGCCGAGTACGACATTATATCGGATCATCAGTCCAAAAATAGTCGCGATGGCAAGGTTTGCAAGAACGCCTGCAAGCCCCACAAATATGGTCCCCCATTTGAAATTTCTAAGATTGTAAGGATTATATGGCACCGGCTTTGCCCAACCAAAAGCAAACGCTCCACCGGACCCAAAAAGCATGAGGGCTGGGAGAATAATCGACCCCAATGGGTCTATGTGCGGAATTGGGTTCAGGGTCAACCGCCCAGCAAGGCGCGCGGTCGGATCGCCAAACCATTCCGCCATATATCCATGAGCGATTTCGTGGATAATTATCGAAAAGATAAGGATGACGAGAAAGAAGACTGTTTCTACTTGCATAATGTGAAATATATGATAGCATAAGCCGACTAACTAAGAAACACATACTTCCATGGCAAAATCATGTCCAACTTGCGGAAAAGGAACGATCATGACTGGTCGCTACTCCAACCGCGTCCGCGCAACCAAGTTCAATCCCACGGGAATGCTCCGCAAATACCCAAACCTCCAATGGGCGCCCCTTGCCGATGGCTCACGCCTCAAAATCTGCACCAAGTGCATGAAGGTTGGAAAGCACCTTGCAATCAAATAATTTGTATAAATCAAACAGCAAAAACCCCGCCGTCCGGCGGGGTTTTAGTTTATACGGAGCTCGGTCCCGTCTGTTTTAAAAATAATGGTACCGTGGTTGATTGTGCCAACAGAAGGAATTTTAAGTTCAGACAGAAGATCGGTAACTTCCTTATGCGGGTGGCCGTACTTATTGTCTTTGCCCGCAGAAATAACGGCATACTCCGGGTTAACCGCCGAGAGAAATATTTTGGAACTTGAAGTACGCGAACCGTGGTGCCCGAGCTTGAGGATATTCGAACGCAGTGCCGCTCCATTTTTACCGACTAAATACTTTTCCACGGATTGCGGAGAGTCGCCCGTAAAAATGAACGACTCATCTCCGTACGAAAGTCGCGCGACGATAGAGCCGGTGTTTGTTTCCCAGCCGGAAGCGTTGCGGTCGGGAAACAATATCTCAAGAGTGACACCATTATCCAAAACAATTCTTTCACCAGCACGGGCGAGGATGCGCTCGGGTTTCTTTTCAGAAATAATTTTTTCAAATGCTCCGTACGCGCCAGTCGCGGAAGTATTCTCGGTGGTAATGACACTACCAACACGCATCCTATTCATGACTGACGGCAAACCGCCAACATGATCTTGGTCTGGATGTGTCGCGAGTACCACATCAAGCGAACGATCCCAAAACGGCATCACTCGGCCAAGCTCGCGAAGCACCGCGCCACTCGGTGGTCCGCCATCAATAAGCATTTGGTTTCCATTCGGCGCTTCAATATACATTGCGTCCCCTTGCTCAACATTTAAAAACGCGACAGTGAGAATGCCGCGCCTGTCCGCGCGCGCGGCCGCAGTCCAGATAAAAACATTTAAAATAAAAAATAACGCGAGTACTAGATATTGCGCATTTCGTTTAGATAGATGCTTCATCGTGCTAATATACTAACATGACTGACATTACGATTGAGACACTTATTCAAGGAGGAAGCTATCTCGCAATCTTTTCTCTTATGATTGCAAACGGCGCGGTGTCATTTCCTTCAAGCCAAGTGCTCTACATCATCGCGGGATACTTCATCGCACAAGGGAATCTCTCGCTTTTTTTTGTTGCACTGACTGGGGCACTCGGCAACACAGTTGGCAATATTATTCTCTACGGGCTCGCTCGGAAACACGGCCGCGCATTCATCGCGCGCATGAAAATTTTTCCAATGCGCGAACTTTCAAAAGTTGAAACCGCTTTTCGCAAAAAAGGCGCATGGTTTATTTTTATCGGAAAACTTTTGCCCGCGATAAAAGTTTTTGTTCCAATCCCTGCCGGCCTTGGCAAAATGCACCGCGGGCTTTTCGCCGGCATTATGTTTATCGCGTCATTCATCTGGTCGCTCGCATTCATTTCCATTGGGTACTTTTTTGGAAAATCGTCGGACATCTTTGGGCGCTATGCAATCATTCTTATCATCATCGCGGTCGTCGTCATTCTTCTTTTTTACCGCTATATCAATAGTCCCGCAATCGCGAATGAAATCGAAAAATAATTACACCAAGAAGTGTGTACAAAAGGATAAGTGATAAAAGCGGGAATGAAATGTCTTTTAGCGACGCAAACGGCACGCGCGCGAAAAAATCTACCGCGATAAAAATGTACGCAAGAAGAATATACGAACTGAAGGCAAGAACACTTCCAATGATTGGCAACCACGCGAAGATTGCAACGAGTGCCACCAAAAGCATCGCGAGCGGCACAACCGGAAGAATAAAAATATTTGCTACAAATCCAATAAGCGACACACTCCCCATATTGTAGAGGATAAGCGGCAGCACAAAAATTTGTGTTGCAAACGTTGTAACCACAATTTCACGAAAGATACGCGACGAAATGAACACAAAATACTTTTCAATCACGGGCGCAAACACTACGATTGCGAGTGTTGCTAAAAATGAAAGCTGAAAAGACACATCGTGAAGAAGAATCATCGGGTTTGCGAAAACCATAAAACCACCCACAAGCACAAGCACGCGAAGCGCATCCCCATCGCGACCAAGCACCCGCGCGAGTATCACTACAAGGGCCATCGCAGTCGCGCGCACGACTGTCGCCCCGCCGCCAACCATCACCGCAAAAAGAACAATTCCGAGTGCGCTCATAATGAGCCGAATTGAAAACGGCATAAATGCAATGAGTCGTGAAATAATTCCCGCAACCACCGCAATGTTGTATCCCGAAAGCACCACAATGTGCGCAACGCCGGTATCACGAAACTTCTGAATCAAACCCTCGCCGAGAGACTGTTTTGCGCCTAGAGTAATCCCGCCCGCAAGCGATGACTCCGGCTCGGGAATCATTCGTGAAATATTTTTCATAAGCCACGCTTTTAAATCGAAAAGTTTTTCTTTAATGATATTTCCCTTATTGTTCGCAATGACAGAAACTTTCGGGAAATACATTTGATAATATATGTCGTCTTTCGCAAGATACGCGCTGTAATCAAATGCGCGCGCATTATCCTTTGCAGAAAAATTTTTTGTTTTCATTATCTTTCCAACCACTTCAACGAAGTCGCCATATTTAAGTTCCGGATATGCGGGTACGCGCACAAGAACGAGTGATTTTTCTTTAAGAACAGACCGCGTCTCAAGAACGACGTTTGTGTATGACTCTCGCACATCAGGTTCATCCATGACAGTTCCTTTTACTTCCGCTACTTTTCCGACGAGGAAGTCCGGTGCGCGTATTTGTGTATCCACATTGGAAACACCGACGCGAAAAATTCCAAAAGAAATCCCTAGAAGAACGAATGAAACAAGAAGAACATTCTTTGAACACAGCTTCGCTTCCGCGGCGAAAACAAAAACGGAAAGAAGCGCGCACAATACCGCGAACGCGTATCCAAAGTCGAGAACACTCTCGAGAAAAACTCCGACAATGAAACTGACAATGAAACCGAAAAAATACTCCGCGCGCATATTATCCTACACTCCCCATTCCCGCAGTATCGCTTTCTCATCATCAGCGCTCACTGATTTTTTAAATTTCGTACCGCGCACTCCTTTAACGCGTTTCTCGCACTCGGCCCATGTGGAATGTTTTTCCACTTTTCCGTTTACTAAACTCAAATATGAATATGCTTTTAAACCGCTCTCCGACTTTGATTTTAACTTCTTTGTGGCGAGAAGTTTCGGGTCCCCTGCGTGAGGAACGAGATCGACGGTATACTCACCGCGCGGGCCGTTAAAAAGTTTTGGTATATCGTCGTCTGCAAACATCGTGGCAATGACATCCGCGCGGTCGTTCCCTTCTACCCCCGCATGTCCCGGCGTGTGGTGCCAAGAAATTTTACATCCGCTCATCTGCAGGTCTGCTACAACTTTAGCGAGAGGCTCCCACAAATCACGATTGAGCACTGCTTCTTTTTTACTGTTCATCCAACCATTTCTTTCCCATCCTGCGACCCACTTAGTAATACCATTGATTACATACTTTGAATCAACGTGCATGCCTATGGTGTACTCACCTCCCATGTCTCTCACATACGAGAGAGCCTCAATTGCGGCTGTAAGTTCCATTTTATTATTTGTTGTGTGCTTATCGCCACCCCCAATTTCCTTAACTTTTGACTTTTCACTTTCAACTTTCGACTCGCCATTATCGTACGCGATAATGGCCCCCCACCCTCCTGGTCCCGGATTACCGCGCGATGAGCCGTCAGTGTAAATAATTATTTCTGGAAGTTTCATTTATTTATACTACGCTTTTTTCTTCACCTCTACAATTCTTAAACGAAGCTCGCGCCTATTGCGAAAAGTATTCACCTCCATCGTAGCAATGAGGTCGATGCTATCCCCTGCTTTTAATTCTTTAAATTTTTTGTCCTCGGCAAAAAACAAAATTGCTTTCACGAGCGAGCCTTCAAATGAAAGTTCGAGATGTGTTTTCTCTTTTCCAAAAAATCGCGTGTCTGCAAGTTTCAAATTTTCAAAAAGAAAAACGGGTTTCGGGTTCGCCATTCCAAACGGCGCAAACTTTTCAATCTGTTTCCAGTTCACCCAGTTTACCTCTGCAAGCGAGAGTGTAGTATCTACAAAAAGTTGCTCCTCTTCTTTTTCTTTTCTTACTGCTTGATATGCTTTCACAAGTTCGTCTTCAAGTGTGTGAATCGCATCATGAGAAACAGAAAAACCACCAGCTTCTTCGTGTCCACCCACATCAGTTAAAACACCCTCGCTCACTCTAGTCATCATCTCCACCACATGCACCGTGCCATCTGAACGACATGACCCCTTGATGTCCCCGCCCTCTGTGCGCCCCCACACAAAAATAGTTCGTTCATATTTTTCTACGAGGTTCATCGCCACAAGACCAACGAGTCCCGGCTTCCATAAAGGATTTCCTATAACAATAATTTCTCGAAGCGCCCCGCTCTGCTCCCTTGCTTCGATATGCTTGTGCGCTTCCTTCACCATGCTTGCCACCATCCCTTTGCGCGCATCATTCAAGTGCATCAGTTTGTCTGCGTACTCCTCTGCTTCTTCCATTGTTTCTGCAGAAAGCAATCGAAACGCGTCCATCGGCTCCCCCATTCGACTCGCCGCATTTATACGCGGGCCAATCATGAAACCAATATCGTCCTCAATGATGTTCGCCTGTGTCATATCCATTTTTTGAAGAAGCGCGAGGAGTCCGGGCCTGCGAGACTTACGAAGCACCATTAGTCCATACTGCGCGAGTGCGCGGTTTTCATTTCGAAGCGGTACCATGTCGGCGATTGTCGAAAGCCCCGCCATATCAAGTAGCCACTTCTCCCAGCCGAGAGGCACGCCCCAACTTTCACCACGACGTGCGAGAAGCGCACAAACAAGCTTCCATGCAACCGCCGCGCCACAAAGCATGTTGTCGTGATAAGTATCACTGGACTGTTTTGAATTTATTATTGCGTATGCTTTTGGTAAGACATCTTGCGGAAGATGGTGGTCGGTAATAATAAGGTCAATGCCTAACGCGCTCGCATGCGCCGCCTCAAGAACATCGACAATCCCACAATCGATAGTAATAACGACTTTTGCGCCTCGTCCTGCGAGCAAGTCGAGCGCTTTATTGTTCAAACCGTACCCTTCAATGTCTCGATGGGGAATGTAGACCTCAAAATTTTCATACTTAATTTTTTTAAGAAAATCGTTAAAAAGCGCGGCTCCCGGAATGCCGTCACAGTCGTAGTCAGCATAGACGGCGATGCGCTCGCCAGTGCCAATGGCGCGCAAAATTCGCTCAACCGCTTTTTCCATGTTCATTATTCCAAACGGGTCGCGCACATCCCGCGCAAAATCGGGATAAAGAAAATGGTCGGCATCTGCCGCCGTGGTAATCCCGCGTTTTTTTAGAAGCGTCTGAACAAGATCAGGGTAGCTCGAGAGGCCGGATGACATAATTGGCATTCTACCATATACTGGTATCTATGACCGATTGCCTATTTTGTAAAATTATTGCGGGAGAAATCCCAAGTACGAAAGTCTACGAGGACGACACGATTTTTGCCTTTCTTGATATCCACCCTGTGAATATTGGGCATACGCTGGTCGTTCCGAAGGCGCATTTTGCAAACATTTATGAAACTCCGGACCAAACACTCGCGCACATGATGTCAGTCATCAAAAAACTTTCTGTCGCCATAAAGGGCGCTCTAAGCGCTGATGGCATCAACATCGAAATGAACAACGACCCTATAGCCGGTCAAATCATTTTCCACACCCACCTCCACATCGTCCCGCGATTTTCCGGCGACGGCTTCACGCACTGGCGCGGTTCACGCGATTACCACAAAGGTGAAGATATTGAGGTGGCACAAAAAATCATCAGCGTTCAATGAATTTTTTGTATAGTTAATCATTAGTTGTATACTGTATCGACACCCTATGGACGCTTTTGCAAAAATGGATATCTTCTTTTTGGTCACCACTGTCGCAGTCATCGTGCTTGCGGGTTTTGTGGCGGTTCTACTCTACTACATACTCCGCACCGCAAAAGATGTGAGCGAGGTTGTACACATTGTACGAAAAGAAAGTGAGCGGTTTGCAAAAGGAGCAAGGTCTGCGCGAGAGCGAATCAAGGGGCGGGGTGAAAATATGCTTCAGGGCATTATTGCTTTTGTGCAATCATTTGCACCGTCAAAAAAGCGTGTTAAAAAACAATAAAATAATTTAAATAATAATGAAAAAAACAGTATCAACGGGAACAAAGGTAGCGATAGGAGCGGGTATCTCGGCGCTTGCCGCATTTGCGGCAGCGGGATATTTTCTCTACGGCAAAGATGGCGCTAAGAACAAGAAGAAAGTGCGCGGCTGGATGCTTAAGGCAAAAGGAGAGGTGCTTGAAGGCGTGGAGAAATTAAAAGATGTAACAGAAGACCAGTACGCAAAGATTGTAGACAAAGTAGGCGCAAGGTACAAAGCAGTGAAAAGTATCGACCCTGCTGAAGTGGAATTGATGATGAAAGAGCTACGTGGACACTGGAGGAATATCAAGAAATCTATTTCTCCGGTTCCAAAGAAGAAGGCTTCAAAGAAGACTACATAAAGAGGTAGAAAAATAAAAAATGCCACGCCGCTCTAGAGCGGCGTGGCATTTTTTATTTTTCTACCTCTTTTTACACTTCATTATCGCTTCAATACCGGGAAGCTTGCCATCGGCAAGATAGTCGAGTGTTGCGCCGCCGCCGGTTGAGACAAATGAAAGTTTTTTCTCAATACCAAGTTTTTCCACAATGACGGCGGTGTCGCCGCCACCAATGATTGAAGTTGCCCTGCTTTCCGTAATCGAGCGGAGAAGCGCAGTGGTCCCCTTATCAAAACCTTCTTCATAATATCCAAGCGGGCCATTCCACACTACGAGCTTTGTTTTTTTGAGAATTAGTGTTAGGTTTTTGATTGTTTCGGGGCCAACATCAACAATATTGTCTTCTGGTAAAATTTCGTTCAAGTGCTTTACTGATGATTTTTTGTCACCTTCGTTTTTCACCACCACATCAGTCGGTAAAATTACTTTGCCTTTTTTCAAAAGTGGTGTGAGTTTGAAATTATATTTATCAACAAATGACTTCCCTATTTCAATCCCCCCATCGTGAAAAAAGTCATTCGCAAGAACACCGCCCGCGAACACATAATCCGCAATTTTCATAAATTTTTTCATGAGTGGCATCTTGGTCTCAAATTTAGCGCCACCGAGAATAAACAGGAACGGGTGCTTTGGCTTAAGTGCAAGCGACAAATGTTTGATCTCGTCGGCAACCAAAAACCCAATGTAACTCGGCAAGTATTTTGTAATTCCGACCACTGACGCATGTGCGCGATGCGACACAGCAAAAGCGTCGTTCACATACACGTCACCAAAAGACGCGAGGAATTTTGCAAAGGCGGGGTCGTTCTCTTCTTCGCGAGTATCAATGCGCAAATTCTCAAACACCACTACACCCCCCTCCGCCAATCCATCTACCACGGCGTGCGCAGACTCTGTGCGAAAGTTGGGAACAAAGCCAACCTTCATGTTTTTATTTAGATACTGAACCACAGGCATGAGCGAAGACGAGGCATCCTTGCCAATGTGCGAAAGAATAATCACGCGCGCTTTTTTCTTTACCAAATATTCCACCGTCGGCATCGCACGGTCGATACGCATCGTCTCGACAATCTTCCCGTTTTTAATCGGCACATTGAAATCAAGCCGAAGCACCACTCGCTTGCCTTTTAAATTCTTGATGTCTTTTACGGTGGGGATGATTTGTTGTTTCATGTCAGATATATTGAAATTAATTTTTTCTAGAAGACAGCCATATCATAACAACCGACAGCAGAATAAACCCTACTGCAATTTTAAATACGAGCACGGGCGTAACGCCTTCAAGATTAGTAATCGGGACCAAATTACCAACAATAAAACCAATCCATAAAGTAGTGAGGGTTACTGCAAAAAATTCATTGTGAGTTATCATTCTTTTTGTAATTGCTTTTCTTCCCTTAGCGCCTTAATAAATAATCGCAGTAATCTTTTTTCTTTCATTATCCATATATTAAGTTGCTTAATTACTTTGTAATGGTATCAGAACTTATGATTTTACCAAAACGGCTCATTTCCGCCAATTTGAGCCGTTCAAATATGTTAGTCCCAATCTCAGAGGGAGCTGTTTCCTTTTCTGGTGCCTTGCGCAAGGGCGATGGTCCGAGCAGAGCAAATTTTTAGCAAAAAATTATGCGTGCCCAAAAAAGTAAGTGGCGAACGGCCGCTATTGACTTACGAACAACTCTAATGCTAGAATGTATGTATCACTAGGAAAGAGACCCTTGTGCAGATACGTCTGCATCGGGGGCTTTTTCTTTTTGCCCCTTCGCAGAAAACTTGTGGTAATGTTCGTTCAAAAAAGTAATTTCTGTATTTTTGTTTTTTAGTAAGATAGAGCACTTCTTTTCATCTGGAGAGACAATGCGAACAACCGCTTTATTGGTTTGTAAAAATTCAACGAGACATCCGAAATCCCCATCCCCTGTTACCAAAATGCAGGAAGTAAATGCTTTCGTATAAAAATCAGAAACTGTTTTAAGAACCAGCTCGGCATCGCAATTACCTTTTACTATTCCACCAAACGAGATGGTTTGTTTAAAAACAAGAATGAAGCCACATTCTTGGAGATGTTCGTAAAAAGATGTCCTGCTTGGAACAAGCCCAACGAAAAGATACACATTGGCAGGATTGTATTTTTGACGAATCCACCCGCGAAATTTCTTGTAATCAATTTCATAACCTAGTTCTTTTGCTGAACGATAGAGGTTATTGCCGTCGATATAAACATTAATCTTACTCATCGATTTTGCTTACTTAATTTGATCCGCGCTTTTTAGAATTTCTCCAAACACCTTTGGGTCCAAACTTGCGCGACCAACAAGGAGGCCGTCTACTTGAGACTTGAGGAGGAACTCCCATGCGTTTTTTGCATCAACAGAGCCACCGTAGAGAATCGACACAACACTTCCATCTTTTCCATACAAATCCGCCAATGTTTTTTTGATGAGTATTGAAACCTCTAGGGCATCATCTGGGGACGCCGCATGAACAGCGTGTTTGCCAATCGCCCATATCGGCTCGTAAGCAATCGCAATTTTTATCAAATCTTTCTTCTGTACGCCATGCAGTGCCACTTTTATTTGCTCGGAAATAAATTTCAAATACGCCCCATCAATGTCGCGTTCGCGTTCGCCGACGCAAAGCACTGCTGTCAGTCCTGCTTTTACCGTCGCAAGTATTTTTTTATTCACAAGCTCACCAGTTTCGCCAATAGAACGTCGCTCCGAGTGCCCAATGATGACATATTCGAGCCCGAGAGACTTGATCATCGCCGGCGAAACCTCACCCGTATACGCGCCTTCGTTTTCAATCCATGCATTTTGCGCGCCAACCGTACAGCGGTGCCCTGTGACAAGCTTTTTTAATTCACTCACATACACAAACGGCGGGCAGATGACTGTTTGCACATTGCGAAGCGTGCTTGCGGTCTTTTTAATGGCAATAAATTTCGCTTTTGCGTCTTTCACGCTCGCTGGATACATTTTCCAGTTGCCGATAATGAGTTTTTTGATTTTCATACGGTAATCATAACATAGAAAGCTGGGCGAGAAAAAAGTGGGCACTCGTGCCCACTTTTTTCTCGCCCAGCTTTCTACTGCCCTTCCTTCCAATCCTGAATCGTCCACGTTCCTCCGGGGCCAGATGTAAAAAGTGCGTTTGCAAGCCCCTGCGCATATATCACATTTGCGCTATTCTCAAGCGTAATCTTGTACCCTGTAACTTCTTTCACCGACGCAGTATCCTGCAAAAGAATATCCCCGAGTCGTGCGTATAAAAGCAAATCGCCTTGCGCTCCATTTTTAATAACAACCGCCTCATTAGCCGTCCCCTGCGACGCGCCAACATTTTCCGAAAGAAGAAGCACCCATGAACCTGTCCCCGCACCAGCAAAGACGGGGTTATTGTCCTCAACCTCTATTTTACTGCTATTAAGACGGTCTGTTGGTTTGTCCGCAACAAGCACCATGCTTTGACTTTGCCCGGCAAGCGACGGATCAACGCGTACCGTCATTTTATTTTTAATCTTAATATCTCCCTTGACCCATACTGGTCCCATCAGCGTAATTGTTGGGCCGCTTCCACTCCCTGCGCCACGAATCTCAAGCGCGCACTGAATCTCTACGGGACCGAGATTTTGTGAAGAACTTATTGTATACCAGTATTGACCATCATCTAAAGTACAGCTTGATTGTGTAATAACACCACCAGCAGTCGCTGCCGCTTCCCATGAATCAATCTGGGAACGAGGGATTGGGAGCGCCGCGGGGGTCTGTGTACCAAAAGAATAGGTACACGAAGAGCGATTGGACCCCGAGATTGTGTTGCACGTTACCGTAGAGGAAGCAATCACCGAACCGTATATTTTGTTCGCATACATCGATGAAGTCCCTTGGTTGGTGATATTATTGATAACGCCGTTTGCCGTTGTGGTTGCAACATAAACCGTCCCCGAAATAGTGTTGTCGGTCGCACTAACCCCATTCAAACAATCCGAACCTGTTTTCCCGCCGCCGCACACCGGTCCAGTAGAATAGAGATTCCCGGTTATTGAAGACGAGTTTTTCATCACGACCCCACCATCGCCCGCCTGTACGCCATAATTAAATGACGCGCCTGAAGATGTCGTGAGTGTTGATTTTACGCGGCGAGTATTACGGAGAATATCGCCAAGAGAGCTCACTGTTTTCTGTGATGCGCTCACCGTAGTAATCGTAGTCGTTGCTGTATTGCCACCGAGCGAAATGACTTCTTGCGCGCCGATGGTTTTCCCTTTTTTAATGCGATACAACGCATCCTCGCTTCCCGACTCAGACAAATAGTATGCCCCTTTTGATTTTTCAAAATCGCGGGATGTTTTATATTCGCGCACAACCGGTGACGAAAGCCCTATTGCCATCGCGACGGTGACAATGACAAAAAACATAACCGCCGTCATAATCGCGGCGCCACGCTTTCGATTAATATGGTTTTTCATAAAAAACTTTTAATGTTAGTGCACGGACCCCCTCAATATTATTGTATCATAAAACTTTGAGGTTTGCCCTGATGTAGTTCGCGAATCCTTAAGCGTCATATCAACCTTTATCGCTTTTGAATTTGTCGTAGAGATTGAACGGAAAATAAGATTTGTTAACGTAACGGTCTTTGTAACAATGGGTCCATTATCAACACCGCCAACCTTCATATTGAGCTGGTTCGCCCCGTCTACATAAAATTCAACCGTTGTGTTCGCCCCAAGGTCATCCTTTGTCTTCAAAGTAAGCCTGCCAGTGCTTGTGGAAAAGGTGCTATTTGTCGTATCAATATCGTACGCATTCCGAATTTCACGGCTCATTCGCTCAAGTGCGACCGTCGCGGATTCATTAACACTCTGAGTAAGGCGGAGCGCATAAAATGACTTCATTGCCACAATCGTGCCGTTTACCGCGATAATCGAAAGCATCGCAAAAAATCCAATATAAATAATCATTTCGACGAGAGTGAAGCCACGTTTTATATTATTACGTTTCATTTTAATTATTGAAAATATTCGTTATATATGTCTGAATCGACCGCGTAGTCGTACCGGTTCCGCTTTTCCATGCAACCGACACATTAACGAGCTTTATGTCTGGGTCGTATGTTCCCGACGACGCGATGTCCTCGTTTGCGTCGCGCTTCACGTCGGAAATGGTAAACTTGCGCTCAAATTTTCCATCGATGAGAGTATTTACGGTTGTCGTCGCCCAAGTAGTGCCGTTCCATGAAAAATAATACGTTGTTGTTGTGGACATTTTCCCCAAACTGTTCGCGTAGCTCGTGTCGCGAAAAAGTTTCAGCGCCTCCATCCCTTCTTCGAGAAGATAGTCCCCTTGGATTGCCGTTTGGGTGGTCCTGCTTGCTACAAGCGTTGTCTGGAAAAAACCCGAAACCGCAAACATGGCAACCGAAAGCGCCGCAGCGCCGACAAGCATTTCAACGAGACCAAAACCGCTATTAGTTGAATATTGAATATCTTTCATTTTAATTTGCTGTCACGGCACCGCTTAAACGAATCAAAACTGTGGTGCTTGCGTTGGTCCCCGTGACCAAGAGCGTTGTCGTCGCATTTTGAGTCGTCGCGCCTGTAACCTTCTGAAAAACGACATCCGAGCCTCCACCGTTCACAGTAATGCTTGATAATGTTACAGCTGGGTCAAATATGTGCGCCTCGTTTGTCGTTGTGCTCGCCACATAATAGACAGTCCCCTGAAACAACACCACTTTGCCAGATTCAAAATGCACCCCAAACTGCTGGTCGTTTTTTGATGAAACAGAGAGAAGTCGCGCGCGATTGATAGTCGTCAAGAGCTCCATCGTTTCCGTGTTTAAAATACTTTTTTGCCGAAAGGAACGAAACGAAGGAACGATGATTGTTAGAAGAACACCGAGAATGGAAATAACGATGAGAATCTCAAGGGCTGTAAATCCGCGGAAGTTTGAACGAGGCATTTTATTAGATATTGCTCATCACCGAATACATCGGCGAAATCATTGAGATTGCAAAAAAGCCGACCGAGGCGCCGATGACCACCATGAGAATCGGTTCAATGATTGTCGACATGTTTTTTGTCGCCTCATCAACTTCATTTTCATAAAAAAGCGCGACATTGAGAAGCATTGCGGAAAGTTTTCCAGTTTCTTCACCCACTTCAATCATATCGCCAACCAAAATCGGATAGATATCATTATCAGAAAAAACCGACGAAAGCGGAATACCCTTTTGAACATGCTCTCCGGCAACGGTCATCAACTCCTTATAGTACGAATTCTGAAGAACGTCTCTCGTGATATTGATGGCCTCGACCATATACACACCCGCGGAAAGCAGGGACGAAAGCGTGCGCGTAGTGCGCGCCGCGTTTGACTGGCGCACAAGCTCGCCCACAATCGGCAAACGAAAGGATATTGTTTCAAACGCTCGTTTCCCTTGCTTCGTTCGGAGTAACATAATAAAAGCGGTAACGACGCCGGCGGAGGCGGTAATCCCCAAGAGAAGATGATTCGAAAGCGTATCAGATATCCACATAATAACTTTCGTGCTCGTCGGAAGATCGGTATTGAGGTCTTTGAATGTCGCCGCAAGTGTGGGCACCACAAAAATAAACATAAGGACTGCGATAATGATAAGTGTTACAATAACAACGGATGGATAAATCATCGCGCCCTTGATCTTCTTTTTCAATAAATAGCTTTTTTCAAGCTGGTCGCCGACAACCAAAAGCGCGTCGGAGAGTCCGCCCGACTCTTCCCCTGCGCGCACCATGGAAACAAAGATCGGCGAGAAAACCTTCGGGAACTTTGCCATTCCCGCCGAAAGCGTCGACCCTTTGCTTATTTCACTTACCAATGTTTCAATTGTTTTCTTAAGTGCCAGATTTTTTGTTTGGCGACCCAGAATCGCAAGCCCGCGCGAAAGCGAGAGTCCCGCCTTCATCATCGCGCTCAGGTTGTGCGCGAGAACGATGAGCTCTTGTATTTTTACGCGCGAAAACAGCGCGTTTATAGAATCCATACTAAAAGTAAATCCTCCACGCAACTCTTCAACGGAAATCACCGACTTCCCTTGCCCTCGCAAATCCGCAGCAACCACAAAACGATCCGCGGCTTCCATCTCGCCTGCAGTTTCTTCTCCCGACAGCTCGCGTACTTTGTATTTAAATTTTGTCATGAGCTACTCATATTATCTCGCAAAAAATTACATAACGCAACAAAAAATCCTGTTAATTTTTGTACCTGCATCTGGCTTTATGAACTTTTGACTTTATGGACTGACTCACTCTGAAACCACGCGCAACACTTCTTCAATCGTCGTCAGTCCCTGCACCGATTTCAAAATGCCGTCTTCTAGCATTGTGCTCATTCCCTCTTTTTTTGCTTGCGCTTCAATCTGAACCGGTGTTTCTCCTTTCATAATGAGGTCGCGAATTACGGGAGACATTTTCAAAACCTCGTGAATTCCTACGCGCCCCTTGTATCCGTCCTCCGACTCTTCCGATTTTTTCGAACGATAAAATGGCACGTCTTTCCATACTGCATTTGGCGCAACAATGTTTTCTTCTTTCAAAACTTTCATCACGCGATCAAGGTCAACTGATTTTTTGAGCGCATCGACTTCAGCGGGACTAAGGAAATATTTTTCTTTTGAAGCGGCGAGGCGACGCACCAAACGCTGCGCGATGATAACATTCACCGTGGAAACAATGAGAAACGGTTCAATATCCATATCAAGAAGACGCGGCACCGTAGCGGCGGCGGAGTTAGTGTGGAGCGTGGAGAGCACGAGGTGTCCCGTGAGCGCGGCATTCACAGCAAGCGACGCTGTTTCATTGTCGCGAATTTCACCAACCATAATAATGTCCGGGTCCTGACGCACGAGCGAGCGAAGCCCCGAGGCAAAAGTGAGTCCTATTTCCGTCTTTACCTGCGTTTGGTTCACGCGGGTCATTTGATATTCAATAGGGTCTTCGATGGTGGAAATGTTCACATCGGGCTCATTCAAAATATCCAAAATAGTATAGAGCGTTGTCGATTTACCGGACCCCGTCGGCCCTGTGGTGAGAATCATCCCAACGCGCTGTTTCGTCGCCGCATAGATACGCTCAAGCCCCGCGCCGTGGAAACCGAGACCTTCGAGAGTAAACCCGGAAACCGACTCGCGCAAAAGACGCATCACGGTCTTCTCGCCATAGTAGACGGGGAGCGTGGACACACGGAAAGCAACTTTTTCTCCCGCCGATTCTATTTTGAAACGACCATCCTGCGGCAAACGCTTTTCATCAAGCTTCAAGCTCGCAAGCACTTTAATGCGAGCGACAATCCCAGGCGCCGCGGTTTTTGGGAGAACCATCGCATCGTGCAAAAGCCCGTCGATGCGATAGCGGATCACCACCTGCGTGTCCATCGGTTCAATATGAATATCGGACGCGCCTTGAATGATTGCGTGGTTGAGCAGTGTGTCCACGATTTTCACCACGGGTAAATCCTCGGCGAGTTTTTTCAAGTCCTCTTCGCTCTGCGCCTCTTCGCCCTCCGCTACCATCTTTAGAGCGCTCGCTTCTTTTTCAATGATACCTCCAAATTCCGCCTTGAGACTTTTCTGATACTGAAGAAGCGTCCCTTTAATTGATTCTTTGTCAGTGAGGCGCGGTAGGATTTTGAGTCCAACTTTCTTTTTTACGAACTCAATAGCCGCTAGGTCGTCCGTATCAAGCATGGCTACCTCGAGAACTGTTGCTGTTTTTTTGAATGCAACAATATTGTGCTTGCGGGCAATAGGCTCTGGAATAAGCGAGAGAATTTCAAAATCAATTTTCTGTCCCTTCAAGCTCACAAACGGAATACCGAGAATATACGCTTCCGTGCGACGAAGATCGTCTTCGGAAAGTTTTCCTTCGGAAACGAGAACATCCCCAAGATATATTTTCTTTTCTATGGCGCGCTTCTCGGCACTTTCAAGTTCCGGCCGCGACACGAGTCCTGAGTCGATGATGAAATCCTTAAGCTGTTGATTGTTAACGGTCATTTATCTTTGTAGTATAGCAAATTTTTTTGTTTAATTGTTGTGTATAAGTAATTATCTCCTTGAATACCGCCTGCGATAATACTTCATGCTCCCCGTTGACTTTTTCTTACGCTCCATGATATAGTTGCCTTATTAATGTCCGTCCCGAAAGCGGACTTTTTTGTTAAAAATAATAAAAAATTACTATGTTAGACCTAAAAACAATGGGCTCTGCGCTTGAACAGCTCGAGGTGGAGCGCGGCATCCCCCGTTCGAAAATCATCGAGGCTATCGAACAGGCGCTCGCGGCCGCATACAAAAAAGACTTCGGCAAAAAAGGACAGATTGTCCGCGCGGTCTTCGATATAAATTCCGGAAAAACAGAATTTATTCAGGTAAAAATCGTCGTTTTAGAAAACGCTGTGCGTATGCCCGAGGATACAGACGAAGATGCCGAAGCAAAAGAAAAAGCGTTGAACAAAGAAGTGCCGGAAGGCGAGGAAGTTTCCATGCGCCGTTTTAGCCCCGAACACGACATTCTCTTGGAGGACGCGCGACGCATCAAGCGCGACGCCGTTTCCGGCGATGAAATCATCTTTCCTCTTGAGGCGCACGATGACTACGGCCGCATTGCGGCGCAAACAGCAAAGCAGGTAATCATCCAGCGTATTCGTGAAGCGGAAAAAGTTTCCATCGTTGGCGAATACGGCGGGAAGGTGGGCGATATTATTCAAGGATCAGTCCAGAGAATGGAGCGCGGCAATATCTTTGTCGACCTTGGAAAAACAACCGGACTCCTCGCATACGAGGACCAGATTCCAAGTGAACGCTACAAACAAGGCGAACGCATTAGCGCGTACCTCTATAAAGTCGAGGAAACTCCGCGCGGAATCGACGTGCGCCTGTCTCGCGCACACCCAAAAATGATTGAGAAACTCTTTGCGCAAGAAGCACCCGAGGTTGCGGCAGGAACTGTGCAAATCAAGGCGGTGGCACGCGAAGCAGGCTCGCGCGCAAAGGTTGCGGTGGCTTCCAGCGACGAACACATCGACCCTATCGGCTCATGCGTGGGACAGCGAGGCGTACGCGTTTCAACTGTGATGAGCGAGCTCGGCGGCGAGAAAATTGACCTTATTGTTTGGTCGGAAAACGCAAAAAAATTCATCCAAGATGCGCTTTCCCCCGCACAAGTGCAGTCAGTGGTGCTTGACGAAGAAAAACACCAAGCAACCGTGACCGTTTCTCAAGACCAACAATCGCTCGCCATTGGCCGCGGAGGGCAAAATGTGCGCCTTGCCGCAAAACTTACCGGATGGAAACTCGACATTGTCGGTGCGGCAGGCGAAGTAGTTGCTGAAGCTCCTGCTTCCAAAGAAGCAACTCTTGAAATTTCTCCTGTTATTGAATAATTGTTCGTCTTAATTCAAACTATTATGAAAATGAACCTATGGCACGATGTTTCTCTCGGCGAAAACGCCCCCGTGGAAATCAATGTAATTGTTGAAATCCCCAAAGGCTCAAAAAATAAGTACGAGATTGATAAGGAAACCGGACTTATTGCGCTCGACCGCGCGCTTCACACAGCACAGGACTATCCGTTTGATTACGGCTTTGTACCACAGACACTCTGGGACGACGGAGATGCTCTTGACGTGGTGCTACTCACTACATATCCATTATTCCCAGGCATTCTCGTTGATGCCCGCCCCGTTGCCATTATGCATATGACAGACTCTGGCGAAAGCGACGATAAAGTGATTGCGGTTCCAATGAACGACCCGCGCTGGGACGATGTAAAAGACTTGAAAGACATAAATAAGCACACCATAAAGGAAATGGAGCACTTTTTCACGACATACAAGAAAATACAGCACAAAATAGTGGAGGTATCCGGATTCGATGGAAAAGAAGCGGCGCACGCGGCAGTTACAAAAAGCATCAAGCTTTACAAAGAGAAGTTTAGTAAATAGCGAAATCAAAAGCCCCCTGTTCGTCCGAACAGGGGGCTTTTTCGTAAGAACCGAACTTATCCACCGTCTCCGTTGAATAAGTTCACATACATATGAGAATTCTCTCTGGCCTAAAAACTGGCAAAAATGAGGATTTTCAACAAGTTCCAGAATACCCAAGGATTCATTTCCACGTATACTCATATTCTAAAAACAAGGAATATGAACGAAGA
>JACRKU010000005.1 GCA_016215205.1 Candidatus Yonathbacteria bacterium
TCTTCGTTCATATTCCTTGTTTTTAGAATATGAGTATACGTGGAAATGAATCCTTGGGTATTCTGGAACTTGTTGAAAATCCTCATTTTTGCCAGTTTTTAGGCCAGAGAGAATTCTCATATGTATGTGAACTTATTCAACCAGAAAAACCGCGCATCCCATTTTGTCGCATTTGCTTGATACAGAAAGCAAATGCGACAAATGGGGATGCGCTATCTTTTCATCACATACATATCCTGACTAAAACCCCCCACTCCGACAAATTCTACGGCGGAGTCGCCATTCAAAATAAATTCATACGGGCGGCAATTTATACACCCCCCCTCTTTGGTCACCACATCATACGCGCCTGCGGGGCAGATGAAAGTTTTTTCTGGGCCATCGCGTTTTGCAGTATCGCGAGCGTCTTTGACCTTCATCGCGACAGCGAGCACATCTCGGCGCGCGGTGTCCGCGTTGGGTAATTCTTTTTCTATCATTTTGTCGCTTTCCAAATACCAATAACTCGCTTTGGTCACTTTGCGATTTTGAAGCGCGCTCACGAGGAGAATATAAATAGGGAGCTGGAGCGAGCCGTCTTTTTCTTCGTTCTTTCCGGTTTTGAAATCCACGATGTGTAGCGAATTTGTTTCCGGCAAATATTCTATCCAGTCCACAAGTCCGTTTAAAATGATGTTGTGCTCTTCGCTCAAATAAAAATTGCATGGCATTTTGTCTTGCGGAAGCTTGATGCATTTGTTCACGAGGAAACGCGGGTCACTCATTACCTTTTCGAGCATTACCGTACCGCGCGCTTTGAACCCCATCTCCTCTTCATCATTTAAAAAGCCTCCCTTCTTTCCGGAAACTTTTTTCCACTCCGCTTCATAGAGCGCGAGTAGGTCTCTGTTCATACGCGACTCTGCGGGGAAATCCGCAAGCCCTTCGAGCACCTCGTGCACCGCGATACCAAGCGACATGTGCGGCGTGACGATAGAAACTTTATGCCCCGTCTTTGGGTCCTTGTACATATTGTGCAAGTAGTACGAGCGCGGGCACTTGATAAAGTCCCCAATCGACGAATGCGACACCCATACTGCGGTATATTTATCTGGCATGATTATTTTTACTTATAAATACCGTGATCACCAATGGTATGAAAATGCACCGTTTTTTCATCCACAAGATCAAAAATTATTCGGTGTCGGTTGTCAATTGAAAAAGCCCAGAACCCCGCAAACTTCCCCTTGAGTTTGTGGGTTGCAAGAATTGGGTCTTTCCAATCTTTGCGAAACACTCGCTCTCTCTTTTCAGCAACCAACTTCACCTCTTGTGAAAGTTTTTTATACTGTCGCGCAAAGTTTGGTGAATAGTAAATTTCCATGACTTAGCGCAAATCTTTCAAGGAATGGAGTTTCTTTCCTTTGCTAGACTTAAACTCAAAACGGCTTTGCCCTAAGTCACGCAAAAGCATATTTTCTTTGCGTTCTCGTATGACTGCTCGGAAAAATTCACTTACCGAAGCGTATCCGCCGGTTTTTACTTCATTCTCCACTTCTTTTTTCACACTTGCGGGAACTGAAATGTTGATGATTGTTCTCATAATTTAACTGTAACAAAGTGTATTACAGAAGTCAATACATAACATAATATGGCGCCTATCTCCCTTTTCCGCGCGCAATGGCGGCCTTGATAAAAGCGTTAAAAATTGGGTGTGGGTCGAGAGGTCGCGCTTCAAACTCGGGATGAAACTGTGTACCCAAAAAGAACGGGTGCACGCTCGTAGGTAGCTCGGCGATTTCCATAAGCCTGCCATCTGGTGACATGCCAGAAAACACAAGACCTTTCTCCTCGAGTGCTCCAACATACTCTGGGTTCACTTCAAATCGGTGGCGATGACGCTCCACAACTGAATCTTTTCCATACGCCCTTTGCGCAATGGTCCCCTTTTTAAGCACTGCTTCATACGCGCCAAGGCGCATACTCCCCCCAAGGTTTCCCTTCTCCATATTTTCTTTTTGCCCCTCCATAATATCCACGATGAGGTGCTTTGACTTCGAATCAATCTCGCGCGAGGTTGCGTCTTTGAAACCAAGAACATTCCTCGCATACTCAATTACGGCAAGTTGCATGCCGTAGCAAATGCCAAAATACGGAATCTTGTGTTCGCGCGCAAAACGAATAACATTGAGCTTGCCCTCTACGCCGCGCGAGCCGAAACCGCCGGGCACGAGAATACCATCAAAACCAATGAGCTCCGCGAGCGGTGCATCCTTACCTTCAAACGTCGTAGCGCTGAGCCACACGAGCTTTGCTTTTTTCCCTTGGTGGATTGCCGAATACTTGAGCGCTTCAATAACGGAGAGATACGAATCCGCAAGGACATAATCGCCCGTATCAAAATATTTTCCCACTATCGCAATACGAACTTCGTCTTTTACATTGCCAGCCTTGCGCGCAAACGCTTTCCATTCTTTCCATTCCGCGCTTTCCCCTCGTGACTTTAGCTTCAGACGTTTTAAGATTTTTTCTCCGAGTTTGTCCTTTTCGAAATTGCCCGGAACATCGTAAATACTATCAACATCGGGTGCGGAAATGACGCTCTCTGGAATGACATTGCAAAAAAGCGCGAGTTTTTCTTTGCGCTTTGCGTCTAGTGCCACATCACTACGCGCGATAATAAAATCTGGCTGAATCCCCGTGCTATTTAGGGCTCGCACCGCGTGCTGTGTCGGCTTTGTTTTCATTTCTCCGACTTTTGACGGCGTGGGAAGGTAGCTCACAATGGCAAAAAGCACATCATCTGGATTTTTTATTTTGAGCATTCTCGCCGTCTCGAGAAAAAGAATGTTCTCGTACTCGCCAACGGTACCGCCGACCTCGATGACTACAATCTCGGCGTTCGCCTTGTCCACCGCGTTGTTGATGCGATCAATGACCTCGTACGGAATATGCGGCACCACCTGTACGCACTTGCCTTTATACGCGAGCGCGCGTTCTTTTTGAATAACAGACAAATACACGCGTCCTGTCGTCATATAGTTGTCACGAGTAAGCGAGGTGTCGAGAAAGCGCTCGTAGTTGCCCATATCCTGATCTGTTTCGTCGCCGTCTTTGAGCACAAACACTTCGCCGTGCTCGGTTGGGTTCATCGTGCCAGCGTCCACATTCACATACGGGTCAATCTTCATCGCTGTCACACGGTAACCGTGCGACTGCAAGATTTTTCCGATAGAAGAAGTCGTGATACCCTTGCCGACTCCGGAAATCACGCCGCCCACCACAAAAATATACTTGCGAATCTTCTTCATGTTACTTTGAAGTCAAGTACTTACGTACCGCTAAATAGCTCGATACTGCCCCAAGTGCGATGCCCGACGAAACAATAATTAGGAAAATCTGTACAAAATTTGCGACGAAGTAGTGCAATAAATCGACTCCGCCATAAAAAACTTGAGTGGTATTTTTAAGCCAGTAGGTAATCGGGTAAAAAAGAATGAGAGTTAGGAACGACGCCACGAGGCCGTAAAGAATCCCCTCAACCACAAATGGTCCGCGAATATATTCTTTGCTACCGCCAACGAGACGCATTACTCCAATCTCGTCGCGCGCGATAAAAATGGCGAGACGGATTGTGTTGAAAGTAATTAAAATGGAAATGCCGACCATTACCGCGGTGATGATACCGCCGAGTTTTTTGACTCCGACGATAAGTTTTGAAAGACGCTCAATGGCGGCTTTATTGTCGTTGTAGTTTACCTTGCTTACGATGGAGATAGCGCTTCCGGCTGAAAGCTCGGACTTGTTTAAAAGAAAGTTTGAGATGCCTTCGTACTGTGAAGGCTCGCGCGCTTTCACGGTGAGGGTAGCTGGGAGCGGATTGTCCCCTATTTCATCGAGAGCTTGAGTGATACGATGGTCGTTTTCGTGGCGAGAGCGAAACTCATCAAGTGCCCGTTCGCGCGAGATGTACTCAACTGTTTTTACTTCGGGCAAAGTCTCAAGCTGTTTTTTCAAGTCCATAATTGCGGATTCAGTGGCTTTTGCGTCTACATAAATATTGATGTCAATTTTATCTTGAAGGTCTTTGAGCGCCGTGCCGAGAAACGCCGTAATGATAAGTGTTGAAGCAATCATAAAGAGCGCAACGATCATCACAAAAACGGCAGAAAGCGAAACGCTGCCGTTTCGCCAAAAACTGACGAATCCTGCTTTTATAATTCTTTTAATGGTTGTCCAGAGCATGATGTTATTTGTATTGTAGCATACCACCTACGCGTTCTGCCAATTTTCACAAAACTTCAAAATTTAGATGAAGCTCAAGGCAAAACCGCGCGTTTCGCCTGAGGTGTACGAACATGTACTCCGAGGAAGAAACGCGTGGTTTTAACGCAGAGATTCGCTAAATTTGGAAGTTTTACAACGCGTATTTGCCTGTAGAGTCATCACGAATAATCTTCCCATGATCCATCGTAATAACACGCTTGCCGAGCGCCTCCACAACCCCTTTGTTATGTGTGGTCAAAATAACCGTCGTCCCCATATCATTGATTTTCTTCAAAATTTGGACGATTTCGTAGGTGTTAATCGGGTCAAGGTTTCCCGTTGGTTCGTCGGCGATAATGAGGTCCGGGTGGTTCACAATAGCGCGCGCGATGGCAACACGCTGGAGCTCACCGCCACTAAGCTGCCGCGGGAAATTCCACATTTTTTGAGAAAGATCGACGAGTTCGAGCACATGCGGCACGTCGGAAGCGATTTCTTCTTCTGTTTTTCCGGCGACCTCCATGGCAAACGCCACATTTTCGTATGCAGTCTTGTTTGGAAGAAGACGGAAGTCTTGAAAAATAATACCGATGCGGCGGCGAAGCTCCGGCATGTCATGCGCTTTCACTTTTTGGATATCAACAGAGTCAAAAGACACACTGCCATCCGTGGCAGAATCCTCCCCCAGGAGAAGTTTTACCAATGTGGTCTTTCCTGCACCTGAGTGTCCGACAATAGACACAAATTCTCCCTGCTTTACAGAAAGTGTTACACCATTCAAAGCTACAGTGCCGTCGGGATAGGATTTTGAAACATTGTCGAAGTAAATCATTCTCCTACTTTAACAAATTTTTATACATCTGGGAAATCTTTCATCAAAGATTCTTTTCCGCTTCAATGAACGGCATTATTTCGCCATCTTCGAGTACGGCGTCCACATTACTCGTCTCGACACCCGTGCGGTGATCCTTTACCATTTTGTACGGATGAATGACATACGAGCGAATCTGGTTCCCCCATTCTATCTCGGTCGTCTTCGAGATATACATTCCGCTCTCTGCGGCTTTTCTTTCTTCGTCCTGCTTCTTAAAAAGTTTGCCTTTCAAAATTTGCACCGCTTTTTTGCGGTTTTGTTCTTGTGAACGCTCGGTCTCCACATGCACGGCAATCCCCGCGGGGATATGCACCACGCGCACGGCGGTCTCCCTCTTGTTCACGTTTTGACCGCCGGGACCGGATGAACGGCTAAACTCAACCCTGATGTCGTCCGCGGGAATAACGATTTCATCATTTGCGCCATCTTTGAAATCCGGAATAATTTCCACCATTGAAAACGAAGTATGGCGAAGTTTTTTTGCATTGAATGGAGAAATGCGCACAAGGCGATGCACCCCGGACTCATTTTTGAGCATGCCGTACGCATTCTTGCCGTGAATCTCGACAGTGATGTTCCTATAGCCGCCGTGGTCATTTTTATTTTCGTGGAGAAGCTTCGTTTCAAAATTCTGTTTTTCAAAAAACTTGAGGTACATAGTGAGAAGCATGCTCGAAAAATCCTCAGCATCGTCGCCGCCCGCTCCGGAGAAAATGGTCATCACTGCATTACCGCGATCATACTTGCCCACACCGGCAATTTTTTCTTTGAGGTCGGCAATTTCTTTTATGACCGCCTGCGCATGTATTTTGTCAGACCAAAAGTCGCCAGAGACCATCTCGGCTTCAAGCTCTGTGATTTTTGCGTGCATTTCTTCTTTTGTCATTTTGGTCAGTATAACAAAAATACCGCGTCCGCGGTATTTTTGTAAGTTGAGCCAACCCCGGGAATTGAACCCGGAACCTACGGTTTACGATACCGTTGCTCTACCAGTTGAGCTAGGTCGGCTTGTATTTTCTTTGGTAGGGGACAAATAAACGTGCTTCTACTGCCCTTTTACTGCCTGCACGACTATTTCTTCCTTTTCCCTTATTTAGTGCTGCGTATGTTGATGAAAGTGCATCACAATTTGGGCAAACAAGTCTCAAATTACTTTCCTTGTTATTGCGCCAGTTGCCGTCAATATGATCAGCGACTAAGGGAACTTGCCCAGTCACAATGTTCACATTAGACCACGAACATAGAACGCACTTATTGCTGTACTTCTCACGCAGGTACCTTTTAACATGCGTTGAAACTGTACCAAGGCGAGACAATCCACTCTGCCTACCTTCCTTCCAGTTTATAATATACGATTCGTGCTGGTACGCAAGCTGGCAGACATTACTGCAATATTTGTATCCTGCGCGAGCTGGCTCCTTCCCGCAGTTTAAACATCTACCATTTAATTTTTTTGCCTTAGGCACGTTTCAATTATATATTGAATGCAGACCTAAATCAAATCTAAAAGTGGTCGTTCTTTAACCAACACTTGAGCCGATGTCCGGGATTGAACCGGAGACCTCGTCCTTACCAAGGACGCACTCTACCAACTGAGCTACATCGGCTTATCTACATTGCTTACCTACCAAGACAGCTACATCGGCTTTAACGATATCTCGACACGATACACTATTTAATACATTCTTTCAATACAAGTGAAGCAGTTCACTTGTATTGACCGCGCAAAATTAAAAGCCCTTTTGGGCTTTAATTTTGCGCGGTCGATGGGATTTGAACCCACGATCTCTTCCGTGACAGGGAAGCGCTTTGGACCAGCTAAGCTACGACCGCATATTATTTAATTTATCATATTTCTCAAACACAACCTTCTTCCTTTCAAGAAAAATGCTGTCCTCAATATGGCTCCCATGATTATACATAAAATCGTATAATTTCAAAGTATCACATGTTCCAAATTGCAGACGATAACAATTCTCCTTTATTATATAAATTGAACCACCTCCAAAATCGTGCGTAGCGAGCCTTTCGAGAATACTCTCCAAAAATACTTTTGAGCATGAAGTGAGCGCTGCCTGAATTGCAAAATGTCGTATTTTTCGCTTTTTGTGGGTTATCCCAGACCATACATTCCCATCCCCATCAAAATACCCACGTATGAAGTCGGAAAAATATTTCTTTGGAACATTCGGCACTGCCATGCTTTTTGTTTTTCGTTCCGAGAATCCAAGTCTTCTTAGGTCCTCGCACATTTCAATACTTCCTATTTGCAGACGATAGAGAGTACTTTCATTCTCTCTCATAATACGTGTGCTTATCTTATGTTCTGATTGAATAGCATTTCGTATTTGTTTAAGAAGTTTTTTGTCGGTAATTTGAATGCACCAAAATTGTCCGCCGCGCTTATTAACGGTAATGTATCCGTCAGCAGCAAAGAAGCCGAGAACGTATGCCATTTCTGGCGACCATTTTTTAAAGAAACTTTTATTTACTTTTTTAAGTACGGGCACAAAAACATTATATCACGTGACAGGAGATTATACTAACCAAAAACTCCACATTCTAATAGTGCCGATGAGTGGAATCGAACCACTGTCTAGGGCTTATGAGTCCCTCGTTCTGACCATTGAACTACACCGGCTTTTAAAGCCAAATTTTTTACTAACTTAGTTTAACTCAATTACGATGATTACAAAAATGCCGACAATTGCCGGCATTTTTGTAATTTATCGTGTTGCGGGGGCCCGAATCGAACGGGCGTCTTCAGGTTATGAGCCTGATGAGATACCGCTTCTCTACCCCGCTATTCTATAGAGGCCAATTTTACCATCTCTATAGGATTTTGCAAGAGGTACGGGGCGGGCGAGAAGCGCTCATTCCATCTTCCAAATTCTACATTCCACCCTAAAGATACCCAAGCTCTTTGAAAGCATTCCCGAATTTTGCGATAGTGTCTCGCGCGAGTTTTTTCGACATGTCCATATCAATGGCTCCGCCGTGCGCAATCTGATTGCGCATTTTGTGCGCATCCCAAATATCGTCATAAGAAGCTATCTTCGTGCGACTCATTGTTTTTAATTTATCGGCAAGCGTTTCTCCGGCGTATCCTTGGTCTTCGAGTATCTCGTCAAGAATGTTGTCAGCCTCAAGAATTGCGAGTTTCCACTCCGCCGGACTCTCGGAATTTACATGGTCCAACACAACCTGCCACTGCACGAATTTTTCTTTTGCGGCAATTTCCTCAAGGTGTATTGGTTCATATTTTTCGTGTTCTTTATGATGAATTTCTCGTATTTTTAATGTCGCAAAAAAAGTGCCGGCGAGGAAGGCAACTCCCAAAACCGCGAGCGCGCTTTGAATAGAAAGAAAAAAGTTTTTAATCGCAAGTATTGGCACTTTGCTCAAAAGGAGAGCTTTCAATGTTTCAGGTGCTTCACCTGAAGCCACTGTCTCAACATTGAGAGGAGTGATGTTGGTGGATACATAAATGATGAGCGCAATTCCAAGAACGATAGCGACATCGCGAATTATTGTGTCTGCTACAGGGTGGTCTTCCATATATTAAATACTAACGCCACCGCGCGCTTTTTCAAAATCCTTGCCCACCGCAAAGAGCGCGTCTTCTCCAAAGTGCGGCGCGATAAATTGAATGCCGAGCGGGAGTTTTGAACCATTCTCTTCTGCAAAGCCGGAGGGGATTGAAATAGCGGGAACACCGGCAATATTTACCGGCACGGTAAAAATATCAGCGAGATACATTTGTAGCGGGTCATTCGACTTTTCGCCAATCTTAAATGCCGGTGTTGGCGTGGTGGGTGTTGCAATAATATCCACGCCTTCAAATGCTTTCTCAATATCCCTTTTTAGAGTTTCACGTACGGCGCATGCGCGACCATAGTACGCATCGTAGTAGCCCGAAGAAAGCACATAAGTACCGAGAAGGATTCTGCGGCGCACCTCGCGCCCAAACCCCTCCCCGCGCGAACGCATGTAGTCATCAAGAAGATTTACGCCATCTGCATGATAACCGTAACGCACACCATCCAGTCGCGCGAGATTTGAGGACACTTCGGCGGGCATTAAAATATAGTAAACGGAAAGTCCGTGCGCAAAGGGCGGAAGAGAAATCTCGCGCACTTCATATCCCGATTTTTTCATTTGCTCAAGAGATTCTTCAAAATTTTTCAAAACGCGCGGGTCCACCCCTCTTGCCCGCACAAACTCGGTGGGCACACCGATAACTCTGGGCTTTTTGAAATCTTTTTTTGAAAGATTATCTGGGTATGATGTACTGTCCATCGGATCATGCCCCTTTATGCAATCAAAAATAATTTCTGCATCCTCTACTGTTTTTGCAAAAGGGCCGGCCTGATCAAGTGAGCTTGCCATCGCAATAAGACCAGAACGCGACACACTGCCGTAAGTGGGTTTAAGTCCGACAACTCCACAAAAAGACGCAGGCTGGCGAATGGACCCGCCGGTATCGGTGCCAAGTGCCCCGAGAGCCGCCCCTGCCGCAAGCGCTGCCGCCGAGCCGCCTGACGAGCCGCCTGGCACACGCGTTTTATCGTGCGGATTTTTCGTCACCCCGAAGAAAGACGTTTCCGTTGAGCCACCCATTGCGAACTCGTCCATGTTCGTGCGACCGATAAATATCACTCCGGCTTCGCGGAGTTTTTTTGTAACAAAAGCATCGTAGGTAGCAACATAATTTTCGAGCATCTTTGATGACGCGCTCGCTGTTCTGCCTTTGATTAAAATGTTGTCTTTCATCGCAAGCGGAATCCCCGTCATCATTGTCGAACGACCTTCGTCAATCATTTTTTGCGCAACGAACGCCTGCGCGCGCATGTCTGGAAAAATTTCAAGGTATGCGTTGAGGTCGCGCGAATCCTTTGCAATTTCCAACACTGACTCCGCAAGCTCAAGCACGCTCACTTTTTTTGCAATGAGAAGTTCATGCGCCTCTCTGATGGTGAGATTTTTGATGTCCATATTAGAGAATCTTTTTTACAGACACACGATCGCCTTCGCGCGCCGGAGCCTGTTTCAAAATATCCTCGGTGAATATTCCAGACTCGTGTGGCTCGCTGTCTTCACGCATTACATTATATAGTTCCCCCTGTTCCCCGCGTTCTTTCCGTCCACCCTGTCCCGCTTCCTTTATCTCCGACACATACGCCAAAATCTCCTCCAAATCGTGCTGAAGTATTTTTTTCTCATCTTCTGAAACAGCAATGCGGGCAAGCCCCGCAAGGTGTTCGACATCCTTTAATCCAATCGCCATATCCGCGAGTATATCACAACTTCAGTCCTTATTTAAGCATCTTCAAAAAGGTCTTCTCGTCAAGAACAGGCACATTGAGTTTTTGCGCTTTGTCGTATTTCGAGCCGGGGTTTTCACCCGCGATGACAAAACTTGTTTTTGAAGACACGCTCTCGGCTATGTCGCCGCCAAGCGCGCGAATCCTTTCTTTTGCGTCATCGCGGTGCATAGTGGATAAGGTTCCAGTCAAAACGAATGTTTTGCCTGCCAGCTTCCTATTTTCTATTTTCAACTTTCTATTTTCTATTTTCACTTGCGCGAGAAGTCTATCCAGAAGCGCCGAGTGGTGCTTATCAGCAAACCAATCCGCGAGCGACCGCGCCACCACCTCCCCTACGCCATACACATTATTAAAATCTTCAAACGAAGCACGACGCACTTTTTCAATACTCCCAAACACCTCTGCAATATCGTGCGCAGTTTCCTCCCCCACATGCTCGATAGAAAGTGCAGTCAAAAATTTTCCAAGCGTAATAGTGCGCGCCTTATTGATTGCTTCCACAAGATTTTTTGCGGAAAGCTCCGCGAAGCGCGGAAGCGTAAGTACGTCCCCCACCGTGAGTGAAAACAAGTCGTCAAAGTTGCCGATGAGCGAGTGCTCAAGGAGCGCGTCGATGACTTTTGGTCCGCACCCATCAACATCAAAACCTTTTTTAGAAACGAAATAGTAAAATTTGCGGCGTTTTTGCGCGAATGAATTTTTGTTTACGCATCGATACGCCGCCTGCCCCGGAATGCGCTCAACCGGCCCGCCGCAGTCTTCGACATATTTTGGAAACGCAAACTTTTTTTCTTTGCCCGCGCGCATTTCTTTTACCACAGCGACAATATCGGGAATCACATCTCCCGCTTTTTGCAAAATTACCGTGTCCCCGATGCGCACATCGAGGCGCGCAATCTCGTCTTCATTGTGGAGCGTCGCGCGCGATACCACTGACCCCGCAACTGACACGGGACGCAAATGCGCCACCGGTGTCACCACTCCCGTGCGTCCCACCTGAAGCACAATGTCCTCTAGAACGGTCGTCACTTGCTCGGCGGGAAACTTGAACGCAATGCCAAATCGCGGAGCCTTACCTGTGTATCCAAGCGCGTCTTGGTACGCTTTTTCGTTTACCTTTACCACCACGCCGTCAATCCAATAGTCTTCCTTTTGGGCGCGCTTCTGCCACTTTTGCCAATATGCGATAACATCGTCCATTGTTTTGCATTCCGCAAAATGTTCATTGACCTTGAAGCCGAGTTTTTGCAAAAGCGCAAGTTCTTTTGTTTGCATATTGGGTATTTCTTTATCAAGCGCCGGAACGTCATAAATAAATACATCAAGCGAACGCGCTTTCACAACGGCGGAATCAAGCTGGCGAATAGTCCCCGCGGCGAGATTCCGCGGATTTGCAAACGGCTCGCGTCCCGCTTTGACCTCCGCTTTGTTCAAACGCTCAAGCGTGGATTTACCCATCCACACTTCGCCCTCAAACACTCCGGAAACTTTTTCATGAAGTGATAGCGGCACAGACTCTATCATTTTTACATTTGCGGTCACATCCTCGCCGACAACGCCGTCTCCGCGCGTAGCGGCAGAGACGAGTATCCCCTTTTCATATGTAAGCACCACTTTGAGTCCGTCAATCTTCAGTTCGCACACATACGAAGGTTCTACTTTTTTACCTACCTCTTTTAAAAGCATGTTTTTCACCCGCACATCAAACTCTCGCATCTCATCCGGAGAAAAAGCGTCATTAAAAGACCATTGCGGTACGGCGTGCTTTACTTTTTTGAAACCCTTGAGTGGCTCGCCGGCGACACGCTGAGACGGCGAATCAGGCGTAATGAGGTCTGGATACGCGGACTCAATAAGCACGAGTTCGTGCTTGAGCGCATCAAGCGCATCCGGTGAAATCTCGGATTTATTGAGAACATGGTACAAGTACCGATGATGTTCAATCGTTTTGCGCAAAGATTGAAGACGCTCGCGCGCTTCCTCCTTTGTTTTTGGTATCGCATAATTGCTCTCCCGCATAATTATTAGTAACTAGCTCCGAGTCCGCGCTCGACACGTCGTGAGTTCGCAGTATCGCAAGTGTTATATCCGCGAGATTCGATTGTCGTTACAATGGGAGCTGTTCCAGTCTTTGTGACGATTACATTCACACACCCGCCAGAAACAACCATCGGCTGAGGTAATACTGGAGTTGACGTGGACCAAGCAAATGAGGCTCCGCCAAAACACGATGCGTTTCCCGAAACAGGCGGATGCAAATCCCAATACAACGCGCACTCAAGCCCCGAATCTGCCGCCGCAAATGCCACTTGCGTCTGTTTCCAAAATGAAGCGAAAAGAAGCTCTTTATAGATGCGTTTATACACCCCAATGCCGACAGCGAGCGCGACACCGCTTACTAAAATTGCTATCAAAAGCACCGCTCCTCGTTTTCGAATGCGTAGATTCCGAATTAGTAAATTCGTGTCTTGGACATAAACATCGGCAGGTCCTACGTTCTGGACGCAATCTTGGACATAAATTGTTTTTGTGTTTTTCATTTTTATGGTAATGCCCATTTAAAAAGATATTCAGTGACAGAGATATTTCCAATATCGCCGCCGGTCCTCCATGTTACCTTTGATGTAACCACGCGTTCATCTGTCCCAATGCTCGTTATGGTGACTATGCGCCCAAATGGTGTTGCGGTCAATACCGTACTTTGTTGATAAAATCCTTGCGCATCAAGATACACTGGCTGAACCGCGCATGTTAGACCACAAAAAGCAACTGACGTTGCGGAATTTGCATTAACAACATAATCCCCCGCGCCAAGTCCTGTGTCCCAAGCTGTCGCGGTAAGCATATTGCTGTCTCTCACTTGGCGGACCGCCTCTATCCCCTCCTCTGCGAGATTAATTGCCACCATCTCGTCTTTTGCATAGTAGAGTTTGTGGAGAGCGTCGCCGATGAGCGAAATAGGTCCAACAACTGCAACGAGCAATATTGAAATAGCAACAAGCGTCTCGACAAGAGTGAACCCGCCAGAATTTTTATGCGAAGAACTCAATCTGGCAGAATAATTATTTCTGAGAATATTTTTAGTTGTCATATGCGCGTTGTGTTATCAAAGTCTCTATTTTAAGAGTGGAGCTTGCCGTCCCGACGCCAAGAGAACCATCAATCGCAACGACAACTTTGGGCTGTTCTGTGTTTCCGGATGAAAAAAGAGCGCTTCCGGAAACAATAAATCTGAGTCCCGTGATGTTAACCTCGGGAGAAGTCACCTGAACTGACGGGTCAGACCCGATTGTGCGCCAAATAGCATTATTGACTAATGTATAATTCGTTCTAAGTGTGTCTTGCCCGGTGAAAAACAGGGTGTCACCACCGGACGAACAATCCCCAACACCAAGCGTATCGACGCTCCCGCAATAGTATGTTGACCCTGTTTTGATACGACGCGACATGTCTTCAAGCGCAATGTTGAGATTGTCGGTAGCAACACGTACGGCGCGCGACTTACGATCAGTATTCACAACAGAAAGAAACGCGCTCGTTGCGACAAATATTATGATGGTAAAGAGACCGAGTGATACGGTCATTTCAATGAGAGTAAATCCGCGCGAGTTTTTTGAAAAAATATTATGCATATTATTGAAGAGAGATTTGCCCCGCCTTCGTGATTTTCACGATTGTAATCTTTCCCGTATTCGCATCTTGCAATGCAACTGACAGCGTGCCATAAGAGGTAAGCTGACCCGCGCTGTTCGCGATAAAAGCATCCGGGCTCGGGCGCTTAAACGTAACATTTGCAAGGCTTGGGGTACAGACCGACATGTCGCACGAAAGCCCTAGTATGGAAATTGAATTCTGCCATTGAATAGTCTCCACGAGAGAGTCGTCTGTCGCTGTATAAACTCGGTCACCATTGGCGTCCGCGAAAATAATGATGCTGTTCGCGCCCTGCGAGAAATAAACTCCATAAGGACAGTCAAACTCCGAAAATCCGCCGCAGATTCCCGTTATGTTTTTTTTCACACCCACACCGTATACTTGCGCCTGACGAAGCGCTAGAACAATATCCTCGGAGGCGTTTGCAAAAAGCGCGTTTGTATTATAACTGCGATAATTAGAAAGAATAATTCCCGTCAAAAGTACAAAAATACCCAGAGTAACCAAGAGTTCAACAAGAGTAAACCCGCGCGAAGCTCGAGTGGAAAGTGGAAAGTGGAAAGTGGAAAGTGGCAGATTCATAGAAATGAAAGAAAATTGACTGACCCATCAAAAAAATTTACTCTTGTAAAGTATACAATGAAAACCGCCAAAATAAGAAAGGGACCGAACGGTATTTCACTTTTCATAGAAAGTCCCTTCTTTGCGTGATAAAAAATTTTTTGCACGCCCATAACAAGGAGCGCGTACGCCGCGCCTATCCAAAACGCGAGCATTATCGCCGAACCTCCAAGTGTCGCGCCGAGAAACCACCCGATACCAAGAGCAAGCTTGCCATCACCGAGACCGAGCCAACGTCCGCGGGATATAAACCAAAGTGCCCAAAACGGAAAGAACAGCATTGGTCCCGCAATAAGCGTCCAAACATAAGGAAAATAAAATGCGCGAGAAACATCGACTGCGAGGAAAAATTTGGCGAGTCCAAGAAGCGCAAAAAGTGTCACAAGTCCGTCGGGAATAATTTGGTGTCGCAAATCATAAACTGCGATGACAAGAAGCGTCGAAAAAGTAGCGAGAAGGAATGTTGTTTCAAGAATCGGTTTTCCAAGCAAAAAAACGGCAACAAACATGACACCAGAAAGCGTCTCTATGATAGGATACTGCCATGACAACCGCACTCCGCACGAGGTACATCGCCCGCGAGAAATGATAAAACTGAAAATTGGAATAAGCTCGCGCCATGATAGTGTTTTTCCGCACGAAAAACACTGAGAACGCCCAGTGAGGGACGATGTTCCGCTGTTGTAGCGGTAAATGACAACATTCAAAAAACTCCCGATTATCGTACCAAAAATGAAAACGATGATGAGCATTAAAAAATCCATATGTTTATTTTACCCTAAAACATTTTGTACTCAAAATGTTCGGGTGACCCACTACTGTGGGTTTAACCACAAAACAAAAACCCGCCATATGGCGGGTTTTTGTTTTGTGGTTAAAAAATTAATCTCTAGCCGCAAATATAGTCGGAACCATCTGCGATTGACGAGGCCGCGGTTGTCGTTGCGGCTCCGGTGCTGTCCACACAATAGAAGCTGGTAGGCGTAGACTTCAGAGATGCTTGAAGCGCCCAAGCCGTATCTGAATCGGCGCAATTAACGGTTGCGCTTCCGGCATTCGTTGCGCCAGTAATAAACTGCGCGATGTTGTTCGTCCCTGATGAACATACTGTTGTGTATGTCATTGAATTGTTGTCGTAGAAAAGCTCTGCTTGTGCGCGTGCGTTGGTCACATTTGATTTGATTGCCGCGTCAGCACCCTTTGCGCGCGCGCTGTTGAGAGATGCCAGAACAACCGATGCGAGGATACCGATGATTGCGATAACAACCAAGAGTTCGATAAGTGTAAAACCTTTTGATTTCATAATTTTATAAAACGAATAACTTTAAACTAATAAATCTTTTTTATGAGAGAGTGGCATGGCCCGCCTGCCATCGCCCCAATGCGGTTAAACGGCAAACATAGATTATGGCGCGCCACACAATACCTTATCTCAATCGTAATAATGATTGGCTCTGGCATTGGCGGGCAGGCCATATCGCCGCCCTCACTCTCCGCCCATACATTCTACCACTTTTGCTGTTTTTAACGCAATATGATTGTATGGATAACCGAGCACCATCTAATCCTTTTATACGAGATTGACAATCCACCCCTCCTCTGCTTAATTGTGGTCTTTCATTTAAAATTGCAGGATGGTGCTCAGCTACACGCTATATATTCCCAGCAATTTGGTAAATAGGGATAAGCACCGATGCAAGCACTCCGCCCACGCCTATGCCGAGCGCCACAATCATCGCCGGCTCTATCATGGAAATCACCGTATTGATAGCATTCGTAACTTCGCGCTGATAAAAAACCGAAAGTTTTTGCAGGATGTTTCCAAGTTCCCCTGTCTCCTCGCCAACTTTAATCATCTGAAGCATCACACTTGGGATCTCTTTGCGGCCCTCCAGTGTTTTTGAAAGTGGCGAGCCCGCCTTTACCTTTGTCACGGCATCCGTAAGGATGTTTTGGAAAATTTCATTGTCCACCACCTTTGCGGTAATTTCCAAAGAACGCACCATCGAGATGCCGTTGGAGAGCATCACGAACATATTGTCCGCTACGCGAGAAAGATAGAGCGTGCGATAAAGATTGCCGATAACAGGAAACCACAACTTTGTATGCGCGAGAAAACTCGTACCGCGAGTAAAACGCCACACGAAGAAAAATACTGTTGCAAGAACCATGGCAACAAACATGCCATAATTTACGAGTAAAAAACTCGTCTTGATTACTATCGTCGTATAAAATGGCACATCCTGCCCGCTCTGTGTAATGATTTCGGATAATTTCGGAATAACGAGAGTGAACATGAGTATCATAACAACAACGAATGTGGAGATGACAAAAGCGGGATAAATGAGCGCGCCTCGCACTTTTGATATGAGCTCATACGAGCGTTCAAGATAATCTGCAAGGGCGCCAAAGGTCTCGGCAAGCTTGCCTGACTCTTCCCCGCCGACAACCATATTGACGTAGAAATCTGAAAAAAGTCTTGGGTGTTTAAAAAGTGCGCCGGAAATTAGAACGCCGTTTTGAATATCATCGGATATTTCTGTGAACTTTTTTGCGATTACGGGATTCTCGGACTCTGATGCTACAATACGGAATGTTTTAAGCGCGGGAACATGCGCATCGAGGAGCGTCGCGATTTGCCGTGAAATTATAGAAACTTCTTTTACGGAAACGCGATTAAATATATTGACATCAAATTCAAAAAAAGGTTTTTTATCCGCAGGCCGCACCAAGACCACCACGAGCCCGCTTCGCTGGAGCGTGTTAATCGCCGAATCCTGATTTTGAGCCTCAATGTTACCGGAGGTTTCCCTTCCGTCTTTTGTAACTGCCTTATATATAAAGAGCATTGTAATATAAATTATGCTTGAAGCATCCTCTCGAGACTTTTTGGATTAAACGAATACAGAAGCGCGTTTTCCGGAGTCACCTCGCCCTTAAGTACGAGTTCGGAAAGACTTCGGTTCATATCAATCATACCATCTTTCATTCCTGTCTCGATAACAACATCGACCTCGTGGGTGCGACCCTCGCGAATAAGACTTGATACTGCGGTGTTGTTTATAAGAAGCTCGTACGCGGGAATAAGCCCGCCCGAAATGCGCGGGACAAGGCGCTGTGAAAAAATGCCGACTAAGCTTCCCGCAAGCTGAACACGAATCTGCGACTGCTGGTCTCCGGGAAACGAGTCGATGATGCGGTCAATCGTTTGCGAAGCGTTGTTTGTGTGGAGTGTCGAAAGAACGAGGTGTCCTGTTTCCGCGGCGGTCACCGCGGTAGAGATTGTTTCCGGATCGCGCATCTCCCCGATCATGATCACATCGACATCCTGGCGAAACACAGACTGAAGTCCGGACCTAAAGTCATTTGTATCAATACCGACCTCGCGCTGGTCAATAATCGCTTTTTGAGAACGGAACAGGTATTCTATGGGGTCCTCAATGGTAACGATGTGCTCCGCGCGGTCGCGGTTGATAACCTCGATCATTGACGCAAGCGTTGTTGACTTACCCTGCCCCACCGGTCCTACAACGAGAAAAAATCCTTGTTTCTTTCTGGTAAAAATCTCGAGTATCGGCGGCAAATTGAGCTCCTTGATGGTCTTGACCTGTGTGGGAATCGCGCGGAGGGCGACGCCAACCGCATTTTTCTGGTAAAATGCACTTCCGCGGAAACGACCTTTACCAAAAAATTCATAAGAGAAATCGAGTTCTCGATTCGCAAGAAATCGCTCTTTGAATGCAGGGGTAACAAGCACTGAAAGCATCCCCATCGTATCCTCGGGAGTGAGCACCGCGAGATTCATAAGAGGTGTTAAGTTACCAGAAACGCGAAAAGTTGGATAGTGTCCAGCCGACAAATGAATGTCCGATGCGCCATCAGAAATAGCGCGCATTATTAAAACTTCAACTTCTTCTTTATAATTGCGACTGGACATTGTTTAATTGTTTATTAGAATTAATCTGCTTCCGCGAACGATTCTCCGTCATCCAAAACGGTCATTACTTTCTCCATAACCTCGGATGGATTTGCGGACGCTTTTATCACATATCCATTCGCGCCGAGAGCGAGCTCCTTTTCGGCAAGAAAAGACTGTTCCAAATTTGAAAGCACGATAGCCTTTGCGTTTGGTGCAAGCTTCTCTTTCTTTATGAGCGCGAGGAGCTCAAAGCTGTCCATCGCGGGTGGCACCACGTCAAGAAGCATGACATCGGGGATGATTCCTCCTTTCAATTTTCTGAGCGCGTCAACGCTTCCAAACGCTTGAGTCACTTCAAACCCCTTCTCTTTAAATTTGAATGTGTACATATCAAGGAGAAATTTGTCATCATTGACGATGAAAATCTTTTTAGATATCTGACTTGATTCCATGACAATTCTATCATATCATCCGAGAGTTCACAAAGTCAAAAAGTTAGAAACGGACGCAAACACACATCCGCTTTCAACTTACAATGTATTTATCTCTTGAAACGGCACAATCTTATCCATACTTTTCAAGATTGCATCTTCTTTCATCGATATCATTCCTCTTTTGCGGGTAGCTTCCCACAAGCGAACCTCTGTCGGCTCAGCCAGAATAATCTTTTCGATGTCCTTGTCCACGGAAAAGACTTCAAATACCGCGAGGCGTCCGCGAGTTCCCGATGGACATTCGGAGGTTGACATCGCTTCGTGAAGCGGTCTCGCAAGATTGAGTTTTTTCTTGAATTCTTGCGGAAAATCCTGAAATTGTTTTTCAATAATCATACTGATCGCTCCCTCATTGAGAACTTCTTTCGCCCCGCCGGGACAAATCTTTTTTACGAGGCGCTGTGCTACAGAAAGTACGAGCGTTGGCGCAATAAGATATGGATCGATACCCATATCCACAAGACGCGGAATGGCGCCAATGGCAGTGTTGGTGTGAAGCGTTGAAAGCACGAGGTGTCCCGTAAGCGCCGCCTGAATGGCAAGCTGTGCCGTCTCAGCATCGCGAATCTCGCCAACCATAATAATATCCGGGTCCTGACGAAGCGTGGTGCGAAGCCCTGCCGCAAAAGTATACCCAATCTCCGGACGCACCTGAGACTGACTAATTCCGCTCATATTATACTCAACAGGGTCTTCAAGCGAAACAATGTTTTTTGTTTCCTTGTCGAGCTCATTCAACATCGAATAAAGAGTGGTTGATTTACCGGACCCGGTGGGTCCCGTAATGAGAATGATTCCGTATGGACGCGCGAGGGCGCTTCGCACGAGCGCGAGGTGCTCCGGCCGAAAACCGATATCATCAATCTTCTGAACACCCTTTTGCGTATCCAAAATACGCATTACCACCTTTTCCCCATAATAAGCGGGAAAAGTAGAAACACGAAAATCGATTTTTCGGCCATCGATACGCGCCGAGAAACGCCCGTCTTGGGGTTTGCGCTTTTCGTCGAGCTTCAAAGACGCAAGGATTTTAATGCGCGCGACAACTGAATTATGCACATCAACTGGAAGCACAAGACTGGTAAAAAGCTCACCGTCAACGCGAAAACGCACGCGCACATTCTCGCCAGTATGTTCAATGTGCACGTCGGATGCGCCGCCTTCGACGGCGTGACGCAGAATAACCGCTGTAATCTTTGCCACAGGAGCGTCTTCCACGACACGCGCTTCTTTCTTTGTGGCAACAGTGACCTTTCCGGCGCCCTCCTTAAGAAGGGCGTCCTTGTCGACATCGCTTATATCAACCTCGAGCTCCGAAAGCGCTTTTGTCACCTCTCCGGTAAGTCCGCGGTAACTCTCGAGAATCACCTTCAAATCCTCATCCGATATGAGAAATATCTTGAATGGCATTCCGAGTTTCGTCGCGATAAATTGTAATGCGTCGCGCGCTTCAATATTTTCCGGGTCTGTAATTCCAATCTCAAGAACTTCGTTCACGACTCCTATCGGAGCAAAATGATAATGTGAAGCGGAATCTTCTGGGATATACTTTAAAATTTCAAAAGCGACACCTTTGCCTTTCAGATCGCGCGTGGGCAGATTGTAATAAAACCCGCGCCCCTTCAAAATATCTTCTTTTGTCACTCCCGCCTTTGCAAGCACTTCGTCAATTGACGCTCCTTCATTCAAATGCTTCAAAAGTGCCGGGATTAGCTCCTTTTTTATAATACCGTGAAGCGCGAATGTGTCGAGGATTGCCATGGAACATTTTTAAGGGGTTTGTGACTGCACCCCGGAAACCGAAGCGGATTGCGCACCAGACTGAGAAGTTGCGCTCTTTGCGGCCGTTTCTTCAATGGCTCTCATTTTTAATTTCCATGCAGTGGGAATGAATGGATTCGACCTCCCCACTGCCTCAATAGGTACCGCAACTGTGAAATCTTGAAGATTTTTAAATGCGGGCAAATCAAAAATAATTTTGGAATCCGCCACCGCGCGCTCCAAGTCTCCAAGGTCTTTAACCGTGTAATCAATCTGGGTTCCAATAGACACCGTTTCTTCCGCAATCTTGGCAATTGAAGCAACCGAACTCACGGTAGCAGTATCTTTCTTTACGAAAATAAAATATCCGACAATCAAAACTCCCACCGGAACTGCCACAGTCAATATGTTTATCAAAAGCGATTTTATTTGTTCATTTTTCATATGATTATTTAAGAGAATAGGTCTCTATCGCCACCGTATATTGATAAGTCGGCGGTGCCTTCGACTTAGAATCGGGCGGCAACATAACAAAAGAGATATCTGTCAGATTAATCAGCCCCAGGCTTTTTTCAAGGTCATTTAAAAAGAGTTGTGATGCCTCGTAAGAAGCGACAAATGTAAAATTTGCACTGGTGGATACAAATTTTTTACCTGAAACCGAAGCCTTGCCTTCAATTGTTGGATTCATGGTGTATGCCCCTTGCGCCTGATTTATTTTTGCGCCAAGAGATACTGTGTTTACGATCCCCTGTGTCACGCTGACACCAGATGGTGCAGTGTTTTTGAGCGTGCCGTTTGCGGGTCCTTCTACCTTGATGTCAGACAAAATAATTCTATTCTTTCTGCCGATATATTGGATATTGTTTGCAAAACGAACCGCATCAATTTTTTCGGGTAGAAACACCTCAAAACGGGACAGGCTGGAAGGCTCAATACCATCCATGTTTTTCTTGGTTTTATCGATTAATGCCTTAATCTCGCCGGATGTACTGAGAACCTTGGAAAGAGCTACTATATCGTCACGACGTTCTTGGCTCAAGTTGTATGCCGGCACGACATAGAAAAACGCAAAACCAGAAGAGATTATGAGGACAATAAATGAGATGATTGGTTTAGTCATTATAGTATGTTACCAAAATTTAAACTTCGACCAGAGCGACATTAAAAAAGACTGCCACCCTTCCGCCTTCGCGGAGGTACTCGTGGTAAGTCCGCCCTGTGGAGCCGCGGTCAAGCCGCTCGCTTGACCACCAGTTTCAGTAGCCGGAAGGGACGTAGGTTCAAGAACAGATACCTGTAATTCTGTTGAAGTTGTTCCGGTGGTGGTGCCCATATCTGCCGCAGAAGATGCAGGTGCCGTGACAATGGGAGCCTTAGCGTTGGTGACAGTAGTAGTTGCGACGACGGGTTCCTTCATTTCAAAAGCGGGAGTGATTAAAGCGCTTAAGTTATTTGTATACAATAAATAATCGGGCGCAAACGCCATTGCAAAAGTAAACGTTACCGTACCAAATTTTGTAAGACTGACATCGCGCACGGAAAACCCGGAAAGTTCTTTGGTTTGACTTCGGAAAACATCTGCTTGGTACGCGAGCGCCGCATAAGTCGGCGCTTCGCCCGAAAGCTCAAGCTGGGAGCCATCTGGGGTCTTCTTAAAAGAAAATCTATCATACAAAATGCTTTCAGTCGTATTTTTTGATAAGAACGCAAACACCGGAGACACGACAGTATGTGCGTTTAAAAGTTCACGCGCAATATCGGCGCGCGCGCGGAATACCTTCGCCTCTGAAACTTCCGAAGCATCGCTGAATTCTTTTTGTACGGATTTTATTTCAGTTGTTTTTGTCGCTACCTCTTGATTCAAAATACCATTGTAATAAAAGAGTCCGGCGTACGCGCCGATAATTGAAACAAAAGCAATTCCGGCAATAAATCCCATAACGCTTCGCGGACGGCGCCTTTCCAAAAAGGACTCCTCGCGGACGAGCGACCCTTTTGGAATGAACGAAATTTTTGGGTTAGTGCCATCCATAATTATTCTCTTTTATTATACTATGTTTATTATCACTCTTCTAGTCCTTTTAGCGCAATGCCGATAGCCACCGCAAAGTTTGGGCTCAACTCTTTCAATGTTGAAGACAAGAATGCCGGCGTATCAACGCGGGCAAACGGGTCGCCGACAAAAAAAGAAGCGTTTGGGAAATTTTGTGCCACTATCTTCTCGATACCTTTTAATCGCGCGCCGCCGCCGACCAAAATTACTTTTGATATCTTTGTATTATATTTGCGTTCATAGTTTTCCGTGAATCGCGCCGCTTCATTCATGATATTCGCAATGATAAGCTCGGAAACTACGAGGACATCTCGCCCTTCCTCGTCGCCAATCATCCCAACGCGACATTTTATTTCCTCCGCTTGATCAAGGGAAAGCTGGCGAGAGCGCGAGAGCGCGAGCGTAATGTCCTGCCCGCCCGATGAGATAACGTGTGAACCGCGCACAACGCCCTCATCCACGAGAGCAAGCTTTGTACTTCCCGCGCCAATGTCGATTACAAGAGTAGGCAAGAGGTCCCGCCCGACGACCGCGCGAAGAGTACTGAATATCTCAATCTCGAAATGCGATGCCTCTCCGGGAATCTGCGCATCACGCTTGATTGATTCATATTTTTTGATAATCTCATTGTGAATCGCGGCAATGATGACTTCAGTCTTCCCGATTTGTTTTGCGGAGGAAACTGGAGCGGCAACAACAGCTCCGGCCTTTACTTCCGCTTTGCGTTTTGGCAGAACCCACCAGTCGAGCGAAACTTCGGTAATAGGTACGGGTATGTATCGTCGTGCTTCTATTGGAATCATTGATTCAAGTTCTTTCTTTTCCACATCGGGAAGCTCGGCAACAGTGAGCAAGCTCGCGCTAAATGGAATCGCCATAAGCGTGTGGTGAGCAACAATGCCCATTTCCTTCAAAAGGTCGCGGAGCGCTTCCGCAATCTTTTCCGGGGGGAGATTGGTTGCCTGCCCCGAGGATTTTCCGGCGCGAGGACCAAGGGCAATCTCGCCGTAGTTTCGCAAAACTGCTTTTTCTTCAACCTTTTCAATTGCGACAACCTTGATGGAAGATGAGCCAATATCAATACCGAGGATTACCCCCTTGTGTCCAGTCGAAAAAACTTTTTTAAATGATTCTAAAATTGAAACCATAATATATACTATTAGTATATCATGAAAAATGGAATCTTTGGCGCCGGTAAAAATAGAAGTTATCCACAAGCGAGTGAGTGAGATAAAAATAAGTTTAATAATTTGTTTTTATCTCCGAGCGAGCGAAGTGGATATTGTACCTAGTTATATCCACATGCACCTACTGTTATCGATATTCACACGACTCATTGATGCCGTATTCCCTAGCGTATGCGGAGGATGTGGGAAAAGTGGCGGGCTTTTGTGCGCGGACTGCATTGCAAATGTTCCTAGCGCTTCGCCTGCAACACAATCATTCATTACTGCAGTTTTCGATTATCAAAATCCGATAATACGCGGGGTAATTTGGAAATTTAAATACAAGAACGCGCGCGGAGTCGCAAAATATTTTGGTATGGCGCTCTACGATGAAATCATTGGCGAAATCGGCGATGACATTCGCATCTCAAAAAATGAAGTGTTCTTGCTCGTACCAATCCCGCTTCACGCAAAACGATTACGCGAGCGCGGGTACAACCAGAGCGAACTTCTCGCGCGAGAAATTATTAAATATGCAAAAGAACAAGGAAGCGAAAAAATGTTTAAGCTTGCGCCAGGCGCGCTCACCCGTACGCGTGCAACTAAACCACAGGCGAAATCTGAGAAACGCTCCACGCGTTTTGAAAATCTCCGCGGAGCGTTTTTTGCATTTCCTGAACTCGTGCGCGGCAAGCATATTATTCTCATCGACGATGTTACCACCACCGGTGCAACCCTGACCTCAGCGCGCAAAACACTTCTAAAAAACGGCACAAAAACCGTGCGCGCATACGCAGTGGCGCACTAGAGAAAACGCGCCGAATATGATAAGGTGGTAAAGTTCAACAACTGGAGACGTGACCGAGAGGCCGAAGGTACCTCACTGCTAACGAGGCAGGGGATAAAACCCCTCGAGGGTTCGAATCCCTCCGTCTCCGCAAAACAAGAAGCTCAACACGAATGTGTCGGGCGACTGTGTTTTGCGAGAGATGGAGGGATTCGAAAGCGAACGCGGGCACCCGCCTGGCACGGCGGGTCGCGAGAGCAGGGCCGAGAAATTTTTATGAGTGGCGACGAATAAAAATGTTCTTGGCCAAAAATCCCTCCGTCTCCGCAATCAAAAATCACGCCATTATAGCGTGATTTTTGCTATACTATAATTCTATGCCTCAACACAACCTCACCATCACCGACAAAATTCTGGCGAAAACACTCCTACATCTCATTCCGCACTGGATGACGCCAAACTTAATTTCGTGGCTTCGTTTTGCAAGTGTGCCATTCATCGGATATTTTCTGTGGAATGAAAGCTATGTGGTCGCGCTGCCACTCTTTTTCATTTCCGCATTTTCTGACGCTGTCGACGGTTCTCTTGCGCGCACGCGAAACCTCGTAACGGACTTTGGTAAAATGTTTGATCCGCTTGCCGACAAACTTCTCATCTCTGCGGCGGCAATCATAGTCATTCCACGATATCTCGATTGGAGTATCGTGCTTGCCATAGTCACCATAGAGCTCACCCTTGTCGCAAGCGCTTATGTGCAAAAAACATACTACGGAAAAACAATCCAAGCGGAGAACACCGGCAAGCTCAAAATGATTTTGCAGTCGCTCGGCATCGGCGCATTGCTTGTTTATACGATATGGAACATCGCATTGGTTCTCATGCTGGCGCAGTATTTCTTTTACGCAGCAATTTTCTTTGCGCTTCTGTCTCTCGTAGTGTATCGTGCCATCTAATCAACCAATAAAATAAAAATGAAACGAACACCTTACACACCATCCGATTTCGCGTGGACAAAATGGTCCGCGACTGATATTAAGGCGCTTCCGGCAAAAATTATCGCCGAGAAAAAAGCGCGATTTCTTGCTATTAAAAAATAGTCTCCGCCAACCGCACATTTGAAAACACGGTATATGCGCTTGAGTCTTCCGACTACGGTATTTCCGAAACCGTCCTTAAAATAGATCTCCTGCAAAATGTTTCGCCCGAAAAGACCATTCGCGACACCGCAAAGCGCGCGATAGAAGCAATAGAAAAACAAATGATTCGCATTGAACGCGACCCGAAGATATGGCAGGCACTCAAAGACTATAAAAACGGCGGGTGGAAAAAAGAAAAAGCGGATATCGCTCCGGAAGACAAGAAATTGTTCCGCGATATATTTCTCATTTATAAGCGGATGGGTTTTGACCTCGCACCAAAAAAACAAAAGCGCGTAAAAGAAATAATGGAGCGCCTTTCAAAACTTTCAAACGAATTCCGCCACAACATCAATAATTACGAAGACCATATTACGATTGCGGAAACAGAAACAGCGGGGCTCCCAGAGCGCTACACTGCGGGGCTCAAGTGCGACAAAAAAGGAAACTTCATCGTCACTCTCGCCTACCCCGACTATGTTCCTTTTATGGAGCTCGCGCAAAACGAAACAAAGCGCAAAGAGCTCAACAATAAATATATGCAAAAAGGCGGAAAGAAAAATATGGTCGTGCTTGGCGAGATGCTTCTACTTCGCGCCGAACATGCGCGCCTTCTCGGATACAAGACACACGCCGACTACAAGACCGAACTGCGCATGGCAAAATCAGGAAAAACTGCGCTTGGCTTTGAAATGTCGCTTCTCAAAAAAGTCGAACGGGGCGGAAAACATGACCTTGATGAACTTCGCGACCTCAAGCGCACGGTCACACAAAATCCTGGCGCGGAACTATACTCCCACGACATAGCCTACTACGGCCACGAGCTCCAAAAAGAGCGATTCAAATTTGACAGTGAAGAAGTGCGCGCGTACTTCCCACTTGAGCGCGTACTCGATGGAACATTTAAAATTTACTCCACACTCTTTGGGGTGAAGTTTGAAAAGCTTAAGAATTTCCCGCTCTGGCATCCAGATGCCGCGCTTTATGTGGTCAAGAACCAAAAAGGAAAAATTATTTCCTATTTTGCGCTCGACCTCTACCCGCGCGAGGGTAAATACGGACACGCGGCGGCATTTGGAATTATTGGCGGACGCCAAACTTCTCCTACCAGTTACGTTGCACCATTTGCCGCAATGGTAACCAACTTCACGAAACCTTCAGAGAAAAATCTTTCTCTTCTTTCGCACAGAGAAGTCGAGACGTTCTTTCACGAGTTTGGACATATTATGCATTGCATCCTCACTACCGCGCGCTACGGTTCGCAATCCGGCTACCACACGGCGTGGGACTTCGTAGAAGCGCCATCACAAATGCTTGAACACTGGGCTTGGGACAAAAAATCTTTGGTTATTTTGTCTGCGCACCACGAAACCGGCAAACCAATTCCGCCGGCTTTTTTGAAGAATCTCATCGCGAGCGAAAACCACCTCCTCCGCTACGCAACACTTCGCCAGCTCGTTCTCGGCATATTTGACCTCACGCTTCACTCCGGAGGACACTCGCTCGAACCCGCAAAGCTCTATCGCGACCTTATGAAAAAACATACCGGTATAAATGTGCCGAAAGATGCAATCTTCCCCGCGGGCTTCGGGCACCTCGACGGCTACGATGCCGGCTACTACGGCTACCTCTGGTCAAAAGTGTATGCGGCGGATATGTTTACGCGATTTGCAAAAGAAGGAATCCTCAATAAAAATACTGGCGCCGACTACAAGAAATGGATTCTCGAAAAGGGCGGGAGCATGGAGGAGATTGATTTGGTGAAAGGCTTTCTCGGAAGAACACCAAACAACAAAGCGTTTTTGAAGGAGATTGGCGAATTGGGGTTTTTAAAACCATAATGTAGTTCGGTTTTGAAAAGCCCAAATTCGTACCGCGGACGCCCCACCAGGGCGCCAAGGAGGTGAAGTAAGTGCAAAAATACCTAGGCGATAACTTTGTGCAAGACAGAGGTGATGAATGTTTGATACGACAATCCCTCACGCGACGCACGAGCCTTCAGCTTCATTAAGTCTCGCTCCGAAATGCGCACGTTCACCGTTTTAGTCTTTGCAAGAGTGACATTTGCAATCTCGGAATGACGGAGAATCTCTTTCTTTATCAATGGAACAGAGCTAAACTTGCCTGCCTCAATGCTGGCAAGAATTCGTTTCTCTTCTTTATCTAATGTTAATTTTTTGATTTTCTTCATAATATTGTGGTTTTAAATACTTTTTAGTTGCCTTTCTGCTTGGAATAATAGTTTTAAGAAAAATTTTCTCTTTGTCTTCTACAAAAGGAACGTAGTAAACATACTTATCTATTTCAAGTACGTATACATGCTGATGTTCATAAGGAGTTTTATTTTCAATAATGTCCAATATCTCACCCTGCTCTATGTAAGCTAAGCACATTTCAAACGAAACACCACGTTCTTGTATGAGTTTCAGATTTTTCTCCTCATCCCAGTCGTGATACTTCATATCTGTATGATATACAATGTATACCATATGTCCAGCGAGGCAGCCGACTACAAAAAATGGATTCTCGAAAAGGGCGGGAGCATGGAGGAACTTGAGCTCGTCAAAGGATTCCTCGGGCGCGCGCCTTCGAACAAAGCATTTTTGAAGGAAATAGGCGCGAAATAGAAACATGGTAAAATTGAGAGACGATGAATTCTCAAAAAAACTCGGTAATCGTCCTGCCACAAACCCTCCTTGCTGATATTTTTCGACTTACCGAGATACAGAAAAAGGGTCTTTCAAAACTTGGCATCATGACCGCAAGCGACCTCATTCATTACTTCCCCACACGATACACGAGCACTGCGGAAATAAAACACATTGCTAACCTCATCAAAGGCGAGGAGGCGACGATTTATGGGCGCGTGGTTTCGGCGAAGACGGCGAAGGGTTTCAAGTCAAAAATTCCCATGACCGAAGCATTTATCGAAGACTCGACTGGGCGCATAAAAGCCGTGTGGTTTCATCAAGCATACATTGCAAAGTGGCTTTCTCCCGACGCCATGGCGAAACTTTCGGGACGCATCGAGGAACGAAGCGGGACGCTCTACATTGCAAACCCGGAGCTCGTGCGCACAAACGAACTTCCGCTCGATGTGAACGGCTCACTTTTTCATGCAGGACAAGAAACTGTTTTTTACCCGGTCTATTCAGAAACAAAAAGCATCACCTCGCGATGGCTCCATCATCATATTCAAAAAGTTTTTGTAATGGGCGTGCTTGACCACATCGTAGACCCGATTCCCGAGGACATACTTGCGCGATATCACCTCCCCACACTTCGCACCGCCATTGTGTGGATTCACGCTCCGCAAAAGGAAAACGACGCAAAAGCCGCACGCAAGCGCTTTGCGTTTGAAGAAGTTTTTATGATTCAACTTGCAAGACAACGAGAGAGCGCGCAGACAAAAGAGCATAGTGGTTTTCGCATTGAACCTGACCAAAAAGCGCTCGCACAATTCACTGCGCGCTTTCCTTTCAAACCGACTGCTTCACAGACACGCGCGCTCGAAGATATTTTTTCTGATTTTAAAAAGGGGTTGCCTATGGCGCGCCTGCTTGAGGGCGATGTCGGGTCAGGAAAAACATTTGTCGCCGCGGTCGCCGCATACGCGGTCGCAACCACCGCGCCCTGTGACAACAAATTTGGGAATCTCCAAGTCGCCTATATGGCGCCGACGGAGATTCTCGCCGAACAACATTTCAAAAGTTTTATAGAATATTTCAAAGGTATGCCTATTGAAATCGGGCTTCTGACTGGCAGTGGCGCAAAAAAATTTCCATCAAAACTCAATCCAATAGGTCCGACCTCTGTATCGAAGGCCCAACTTTTGAAATGGGTGGAGGGAGGCAAACTCCCTATTCTAATAGGTACACATGCCCTCATTCAGAAAAATGTGCAATTCAAAAATCTCGGCCTCGCTATCGTTGATGAGCAACATCGTTTCGGCACATTGCAACGAAGCAAGCTCGCAAAAAAAGATATTGTTCTTCCACATTTTCTTTCTATGACCGCGACTCCAATCCCGCGCACGCTCGCCCTCACTATCTATGGCAACCTCGACATCACGCTTCTCGACGAAATGCCCGCGGGGCGACTGTCGATAAAAACAGAGATGGTGACCAAAGACAATCGCAAAAAAATGGAGGAACATCTTCGCAGTGAAATTAAAAACGGCCGCCAAGCATACATAATCTGCCCGCGTATAAATGAACCTGACAGAGATAAAGAACTCGCGCTTCAAGCAAAATCAGTAACCGCGGAAGCTGAGCGCATTGCCGCACACATTTTCCCCGAGTTTGAAGTTGGTATACTCCATGGCAAAATGAAGCCTGATGAAAAAGAATGGACGATGTCAGAATTCAAAAAAGGCGCAATTCATATTCTTGTTGCGACATCCGTCATTGAGGTCGGAATGAATGTGCCAAACGCCACAATGATTGTCATTGAGGGAGCGGAACGTTTTGGGCTCGCCCAACTCCATCAACTCCGCGGACGCGTCATTCGGAGCAACCACCAAGCGTATTGCTACATCCTCACCGACAGCACGAGCGAAACATCACAAAAACGCTTGAAGGCGCTCGTCTCGGCAAAAAACGGATTTGAACTTGCCGAACTCGACCTCACGCTTCGCGGTGCGGGAGAACTCTCCGGCGGAACACAGTGGGGTATCTCCGACCTCGGAATGGAGGCAATCAAGAATATAAAAATGGTGGAAGCGGCACGCACCGAGGCGGCACGACTCGTTGCGGAAGATTCAGAGCTCGCAGAACACCCGCTCCTTCGCGCTGTCATCAAGTCAAAACATAAAGATACCCATTGGGAGTAACCCAGCACTTGCTCACGGTAGCGAGTAAATGCTGGGTTACTAGACCGCGGAGATATATGGTATTTTTAAATTCTTTGTCCGTCCACCAGGACTCGAACCTGGGACCGCAGAGATATAAGCTCTGTGCTCTAACCAACTGAGCTATGGACGGACAAAAAATTCAAAATATATCAATTAGCCCCAATAGTATACCAAAAATAGAAAAACTGAAACTCACCTATGCCATGCTATAATGTCTGCGTGAAAACTGAAACATCACGCAAAATAACCATCCTGTTGGCATTAGTCGCTCTCATTTTCGCGTGTGGCATCGGATATTTAGGATACCAAAACTACCAGCTCACACAGACAAAACTTTCCCTTGAAACAGAGCTTACAAATACCAAACAAGATTTTGCATCAACAACCCAAAAGCTTGCTAGTGATATCGAGGCGTTCAGAGAGCTTCTCATCGCAACACAGAGCGACAAGGTAAGCGCCGAACAAGACATCCGTAAACAAAAGGAAGTACTCGATGCCATATCAAGCACTCTCGGCACGTACGAGAAACTTGCTAACACGGACCGCGAGCTTTTGGCGAAATACTCGAGGGTCTATTTTCTGAATGAAAATTACACCCCAAAGTATTCCATTACTATTCCCGCTCCGTACACCTATGAACCGGAAAAAGAAAAGATGATTATGGCGGAAGTGTGGCCGTTCCTCCAAAAATTACTGGATGACGCAAAAACGGCAAACATTGATTTGAAAATTATTTCGGCATATCGCTCGTTTGACACGCAAGGCAAACTCAAATCTGCGTACACGGTTACTTATGGCATCGGTTCAAATAAATTTTCTGCAGATCAGGGATATTCGGAACATCAGCTCGGCACCACGATAGACTTCACAACATCAAAACTCGCGGCAAGTTTTTACACTTTTGAAAAAACCGCGAGCTATTCATGGCTTATGGAAAATGCTTATAAATACGGATTTATACTTTCGTATCCAAAAAAGAACGGTTATTATATTTTTGAACCGTGGCACTGGAGGTTTGTGGGCAAAAGTCTGGCGCTCCGACTCCACGATGGAAATAAAAACTTCTATGATATCCCACAACGGGAAATCAACGAGTACCTCATCTCCATTTTTGAAACAGAACCTAAAGTACAAATCGCACCGCTATCATCGTCCACACGATAATCGCCGAAAATGTGCACCAAAAACACCACGCGCGGATGATGCGCCACTGCACATATAAAAAGTAACATGACATAACGGCGCCGCTAAAAAGAATCAGGTACTCGCCCATTGTTACCGCAGAGGAGGTGTCTCCGGAAAAAATCATCCACTCAACAACGGCAAGCGTGGCGTAAAAAATGATGCCGAGAACCTCGTTGGAAACGCCGCACGTTTTACTGTATGAACTTTCCCATACGGCGCTACCGAACCGGTATCGAGACAAAAAATGTCGTACCCTCGCCCTCTTCAGAATTGAACCAGATTTTGCCACCGAGAAGTTTAACATACTCTTTCGCCACAAAAAGTCCGAGACCAGAGCCGGCAATTTTTGTCCCATGATTACTTCCGCGGAAAAACTTGGTGAATATAATTGGCTGGTCTTCGGTGGAAATCCCCCGTCCATGGTCTCCTATTTCAAAAATGATATTTCCGTCTTGAAGCGAGGTCTGTACATTAACGATTGTTCCCTCGTGTCCATAGAGAATTGCATTATCCATAATCTCATACAACACGCCCTTTAGTAATTTGGGGTCAGTATTAACTTCCAAAGAAACAGGCGTCATCTCGACCGAGAGCGTCACCTTGCGAAGTTTAGCTTTCGGGTGGAGTTTCTCTTTCAAATCTCCCAGTGCATCATTTATTTTTACGGATACTATATGCGGCACTACCACCCCTCTGTCTATTTCAGAAACAGTAATGAGGTGCTCTTCGAGATCCTTCACGCTTAGAATCGCGTCGTGAGCAAACTCGAGGTTTTCATTACGCTTCTTCACATTATGCGTCTTTTGCGCCGTTTCAATATTCCAAAGAGCCTCGGTAACCGGAGTGCGGAGCTGATGCGTCGCATACGAAAAATCAGAGTGCATTCGATCAGAAGCAAGTCCTTTTGAAATATCGCGAAATACGATAATTGCCCCCTCGCTCTGCCCGCGCCCATTCACAACAGACGCGGCACTGTCGGCAATCGCTATCTCGCTTCCGTCTTTTCTTACGAGTAAAAGCCCCTTCTTAACCGATTGTACATTCCCTGAAACAATCGCTTCTTCAATAAACGAAAAATGTTCTTCTCGTTCAGGCTCTTTCAAAAATTTGATAATTGAGCGAAATGGTTTTCCAAGCGCTTCTTCATTGCTCCACCCGGAGATAACACCCGCCATCCTATTCCAGAGCGTAATGTTCCAGTTGCGATCAATCGCAACAACACCGTCGCCAATACTGTCGAGAAATAGCCGCTCGCGATCCCTCTGACCCTGCATCATCGCTTTGTTTTTCAAAATACGATAGGAAGAAAAACCGACAATAACAATAATGAGCGCTAAAATAAGAGCAATTTTAACAACTTCTTGATTTCGTCCAGCAAAAGCAATGTCTTTCGGCTGTACAACCATAACACCATACCCGTATTTTTCCACAGAGGCATATGCGGCCAAGTCCTCCTCATTATCTACAGTATCAAAAAACACATCAACCCCGTGTTCTCCGTTGAGAAGTTTCTTCACTACCGCAACCGAGGAAAAATCAATCAATTCATCACCACCATTCATTTTCAGATGTCCCACAAGTTGCCCCTTTTTATCCACTACAATAATATATCCATGAGAACCGACATTGAGCTCATTGCTCCAATTGACGACCTCGTCAGCTTTTATAGCGAGAAGAAGGAACCCGAGAACATTTTGGTTTGACGACCGTATTGGAATCGCCACCGTGACTACATTGTATCTGGGTTCTGGAACACGGAGGAACGCAGCTGAAACATATGGCTTCCATTCTTTGCTCACTCCTTGATAGTAGTCGCGGTAGGCGAAACTTTTTCCAATTGTTTCAGGCGCCGATGGAATCCTCGCCTTCATCACCCCTTCTTTATCAAAAAGGTTAATCGCATCGATATAAGGAAGATATTGTTGTATCCCATCTATATTTTCAATCGATTTGCTCCAATTTCCCTTTTCTATATTTTGATAAACCATGGGACGCGAGGCGAGCGACATACCAACATCAACAATCCCGTCAAACTTTTCCTTAATAAGGAGCGCGCCCAAAGAAACTATCGCCTCTCTGCGTTCGAACGCGATAGATGTTTGGTGTTTAAATTCTCGAACACTCAGATACACCCCTGCGATAACTAACGGGGAAATAATCATCGCGAGAATTACCGGCAACGAAAATCTCTTCATTTCATTAACTTTTTCCTTTATTGCCCCCCCCACGACAATTGAGGTGCCACCTCGTTCGTTATTCATATATTTATATAGTACATTTTTTGTGCCACTTATGCCACAGGTTCCTTTTTCTTTTTCGGCAAAATACCGCTTGCAACGAGAATCTTTTCAAACTCTTCGCGCTCGATAGATTCCTTTTCAACGAGCTCGTTCGCAATGGCATCAAGCGCTTTGCGGTGCGTCTTGCACGCCTCGCGAGCCCGCGCAAAAGCGTCATTCATAATCTTAGAAACTTCGGCGTCAATTTTTGCCGATACATCCTCCGAGTAGTCGCGACTATCCACCCCGCGTCCGCCAAAAAGCGCGCGCCCCCCGGACCCTTCGAGGGCCACGGGTCCGAGCTTTTCTGACATTCCGTATTTGGTCACCATATCACGCGCAAGGGCAGTCGCTACCTGCAGGTCATTTGATGGTCCTGTCGTAATATCTCCGAAAACCATTTCCTCGGCAACATATCCCCCGAGCGACATCGCAATCTCATCCAAAAATTCCTTGCGTGATTGCAGGCGTGTTTCTTCAAGGGGAAGCTTTAGCGTGTAGCCCCCCGCATTTCCGCGCGCGATGATTGAAATTTTATGCACAGGGTCGGCGTGCGGCAGAACCGACGCCACAAGCGCGTGTCCAGCTTCATGATATGCGGTAATTTTCTTTTCTTCTTTCGAAAGGATGTGGCTCTTCCTTTCGGGGCCGAGCATTACTTTTTCAATAGAGCGTATGAGGTCGTACTGCGCGACAGTCTTTCGGTCCTCGCGCGCGGCTAAAATCGCGCCTTCATTCATAAGCGAAGACAAGTCCGCTCCGGAAAATCCCGGCGTGCGCTCGGCGACAACTTTCAAGTTCACATCCTCCCCAAGAGGTTTCTTTCGCGCGTGAATATTCAAAATTTCCTCGCGTCCTTCGCGGTCGGGAAGCTCAAGGGTTACGCGTCTGTCAAAACGACCCGGACGAAGGAGTGCTGGGTCGAGCACGTCGGGCCTGTTGGTGGCAGCCATCACGATTACTTTTTCTGATGGCTCAAAACCGTCCATCTCCACGAGGATTTGGTTGAGTGTCTGCTCGCGCTCATCATTGCCACCGCCCACACCGCCCCCGCGCACGCGTCCTACTGCGTCAATCTCGTCCACAAAAATAATTGCTGGGGCAGACTTCTTTGCCATTTTGAAAAGGTCGCGCACGCGCGATGCGCCCACGCCGACAAACATTTCAACAAACTCCGAACCCGAGAGATGAAAAAACGGCACCGCCGCCTCCCCCGCAACCGCGCGGGCAAGCAAAGTTTTTCCGGTACCCGGCGCGCCCATTAAAAGCACGCCTTTCGGAATACGCGCGCCGATGTCCAAAAACTTTTTCGGATTACGGAGGAAGTCCACAATTTCGACGAGCTCCTCTTTTGCCTCCTTTGCGCCCGCTACATCCTTAAATGTTACTTTTTGGCTAGCGTCATTCGGATCAATGATGCGAGCTTTTGACTGACCAAAAGAAAACGCCTGCATCCCAGCCCCTTTCACTTGTCGCGAGAGCATCCAAAACACAAAACCGATAAGTAGAATTGGTAGAAGAAACGGCAATAAATTAAGCGCATAGTAACCAAAGCCACTTTCGCTTTTTACTTCCACCTCAACCCTTGCAAGTTTTTCGGCTGTGACGCCATAGTTCACAAGCGTCTGCGAAAGCGACGATTCTATTTCTTTTTTGGATTTCTTTTTCGTGCCATCGGTGTACTCGGCATTGATCATTCCGCCTTCAACAACAATCTTTTTCACCGCACCGCCCGAAATATCTTGCGCGATTTTTGAAACAGACACTTCCTCAACTTTATTCTTGTTTCCAACAACGGCTGAATAGAGCGTTGAAATAATAAGAAATACGAGGACCGCGGTAAGAAGATTGGAAAAAAATTGCCCTCCGGTCGGCATAGATGGAAGCCCGGGAATTTTCCCTTTATTTCCGCCTTTCCTCTCTTTTACTTTTGTTCCTTTCTTGTTCTTCAAAATTTCCATAATAGCAATAGTATACACAAATCATCGTCCGACTGCTAGAATGACAAAATGGCGTTGATTCAGAACAAAAAGGTACACTGGAACTACGAGATTATCTCGCGGTTTGAGGCGGGTATAGAGCTTATGGGTACCGAGGTCAAAGCGGTTCGCGATGGGCGCGGCTCGCTTGAGGGCGCGCATGTGACTGTTCGCGGAGGCGAGGCGTATTTAGTTGGCGCAACCATTCAACCTTACCAAGCCGGCAATACTCCAAAAGATTACGATGCCGCCAGGAACCGCAGGCTCCTTTTGACAAAAACCGAGCTCGCGGAGCTTGCGACGCAAGAGTCTAAAAGGGGCTTGACAATAGTGCCTGTTGCGGTGTATAATAAAAGTCACAAACTCAAGGTTGAAATCGCGGTCGTGCGCGGTAAAAAAACGCACGATAAACGCGAAACGATTAAAAAACGTGAGGCCGAGAGAGATGTGATGCGTGACATAAAAGGCGTAAGGTAGCACTTTTACAATTCAGAATAAATGCATTTTAATACGGGGATGATCGGCCTAGACAGGCGGTCAACTCTGGTCAGTGCTATGCCGAGAATGTTCAAGACCTCGTTAAATCTTGAATACACAAGTATGTGCAAAAAACACACTTGCAAAAGCTAAGGCTATCGTATCACCATACTTTGGTGCTAACGCCTTCGCTCCTGCTTACGCTCTCGTAGCCTAAACAGCATTCACATTCAGTACGCCCTCTAGGGAATCGTGGGTGATATAAAAAGAGGGCTCATCATTTGGAATGACTCTACCAAATGAAAAAACAAAGAGTATCGGTTGTGTATGATTTGGAATACTTTATACATACACTCCTTAAATTAAGCCTAGCTTAAAAATAAGTATTCTACGCATAGTAGACTCTAGCCAGAACATCGTCTGCACGGGGGTTCGATTCCCCCCATCTCCACAAGTCGCACCGCCCAAAGACGCATGTCTTTGGGCGGTTTGCGATTGTGTGAGATGTGGGGAATCGAAAAGCGCAGGCGGGCACACTGTGTACTCACAGGGTCGCCGAGCTGGGGTCGCGAACACTTTGTATTTTGTGAGTAATCGAAACAAAATACTTAGTGATTCGTGACCGATGAACCCCATCTCCCTTGCGTGAAAAGTAGGTGCGGGAGTATACTATCCCCATGTCTAAACCTCACCGCATCCTTCTCAAGCTCTCAGGCGAACAATTTGCCGGCAAAAATGTTTTCGGTATTGATACCGATTTTCTTCTTGGTCTCGCAAAAGAGCTTCACGAAGTTGTCACGGAGACAAAAGCGCAAATCGTCATCGTCGTCGGAGGCGGCAACTTTCTTCGCGGAGCAACCCTTTCAAAAAAAGAATCGACCATTGAGCGCGCTACAGCAGACTACATGGGAATGCTTGCAACAGTGATGAACGGCATGGCGCTCGTCGACATCCTCGAGCATTTTGGACAGCCCGCGCGCCTGCAAACACGCCTCCGCATTGAATCGGTCGCGGAGCCGTTCATTCGTCGCCGCGCAATACGCCACCTTGAAAAAGGGCGTATAGTAGTGATTGGCGGAGGGACAGGTAATCCGTTTGTAACGACCGACACTGCGGCAGTATCTACAGCGCTTGAACTCGGATGTGACATTGTTCTTAAAGCGACAAAAGTGGATGGCGTGTATTCAAAGGACCCAGACAAGCACATTGACGCGGTAAAAATTGACCGTATGTCGTACCTTGATGTCATTAAGGATAAGGATATTTCCGTGATGGACAATGCGGCAATCTCTCTCGCGATGGACAACAATCTTCCTATTCGTATATTCGACCTTCTTACAAACGGCAACATCAAGCGAATCGCGAATGGCTTTGAGGTAGGCACATTGGTGCATTAGAAACAAAAAACAAAAAGAAATAAAAAGTCCAGGACTTTGTAAAACAAAGTCCAGGACTTTTTATTTCTTTTTGACATACAATCAATTGTGTCACTTGGAGGCATCACTTGGAGGCCTTGCCTCCAAGTGAAGGCCGCCAAAGTAACTTTTTTGTTTTTGTTATTTATTGAATAAGTTCACATACATATGAGAATTCTCTCTGGCCTAAAAACTGGCAAAAATGAGGATTTTCAACAAGTTCCAGAATACCCAAGGATTCATTTCCACGTATACTCATATTCTAAAAACAAGGAATATGAACGAAGAA
>JACRKU010000008.1 GCA_016215205.1 Candidatus Yonathbacteria bacterium
CCTCCTAAAAGGTAACGGAGGAGTCTATTAAGGTCCTCTAGGCGCGAATGGAAACCGTGCCGATAGCGTAATGGCAAAAGAGGGCTTAACTGCAAGACGGACATGTCGAGCAGGTGCGAAAGCAGAGCATAGTGAACCGACAGCACGCTTTAGATGCGGCTGAAGATTAACGGATAAAAGCTACTCTGGGGATAACAGGCTAGTTCCGCCCAAGAGTTCATATCAACGGCGGAGTTCGGCACCTTAACATAATCGGGGTGCGTCAGGAGTAATCCTGTAGCAACATAATTTATAATCGTCAATAAATAATATATAAACAAGAAATCTTGGCTTATAACGGTGAAATCCATTTACATGAACAATAAAATGGACAATACCGTGGGAAGTTTGCGCGTAAGAAAGCGATCACTCTAAATTTTTTAGAGAGCTACTACATCTTTCATAGATGTGATTACCTGTATAACCCTGTAGAGACTTGTCCAGCACTTATTTTTTGGTAAAAAAATAAGTGCTGGACGGAGTTATGAGAAAATCATAGCTAATACGCCAACGCCTCTTTTGATCGAGAGGGTGAAGATATAGTCCGATCCTCGCAGTAATGCGAGACAAATACGACAGCGATGTCGGCTCATCTTATCCTGGAGGTGGAGAAGCTTCCAAGGGTTTGGCTGTTCGCCAATTAAAAAGGTACGTGAGCTGGGTTCAGACCGTCGTGAGACAGGTTGGTCTCCTATCTACTGCAGGCGTTTGATTTTTGAGGGGATTTGCTCCTAGTACGAGAGGACCGGAGTGAACTGACCTCTGGTGTGGCTGCTGTCCTGCCAAGGGCACCGCAGCGTAGCTATGTCGGGAATGGATAACCTCTGAAAGCATCTAAGAGGGAAGCCAACCCCAAGATCAGAAATCGTTTGAGGCCCGTAAGAGATGATTACGTTGATAGGCTCTATGTGTAAGACGAGTAATCGTTTCAGCAGAGGAGTACTAATACGCCGATTCCTATTGGGAATTTGAAAATCACAATCATTATTTGTTCTGTTTTTACCTGTAGTCATTCAAAATGTTGAATACTTAGTTCTGGTGGTTCAGCGCTGTGGTCAGTCACGAATATTTTTCTACTGAAAAATTCCGCGACCCCGACTCGCGCCGTCGCGCTCCAGCTTTGAAATGCTCCAAGTTTTCGCATTTCAACCTGGTCCCATTCCGACGTGCCCCGTCAGAAATTTTGATTCAATACATAAAATATTTAGTTCTGGTGGTTCAGCGCTGTGGTCACACCTGATCTCATTCCGAACTCAGAAGTTAAGCGCAGTTGCGGCGATGATACTCGCAAGGGGAAAGTAGCTTGCCGCCAGAACTAAGCATTTTATGTATCAAAATTTCTTTCGGGGACGGAGACAGTTAAGCGCAGTGAGGGCGTGTATACTCGCAAGGGGCTGAAATGCGAATATCTAGAGCATTTCAGAGACGGAGGCTGAACGAGCCGAGTCGGGGTCGCGGAATTTTTCACCAGAAAAATATCCGTGACAGTGCGTGGCCGCCAGAACTAAGGATTCAATCGTAGGAAAAAGGAGCGGCGACCATACGGTCGCCGCTCCTTTTTCTTTGTGTTATGATAATCAATATGGACTGGTCTAAAAGGCGAAAGATTATTTACGCAATTGGTTTTGCCGCCGCTGCTATATTACTTGCCGCATACCCAGTGTATCGCTTAATAAGCAAACCGCCGACTTGTTTTGACGAAAAGCAAAATGGCACAGAGACCGGAGTTGACTGCGGCGGCGGATGCGCCCTTATGTGCGTTTCCGATGTTAAAGCCCCGCGCACGGTTTGGGCAAAAGCGTTTCCTCTTGGCGGAAGTTATTATGACCTAGGCGCGTATGTGGAGAATGTAAATACGAACGCGGGAGTAAAAAATCTTCGCTATACTATTCGTGTTTTTGACATCGGTAATCAAATACTCACTGAGAAAAAAGGGGAGACAGAACTTGCGCCGGCATCGGCAACTCTTCTCTTTGAAACCAATGTCGCACTTTCCGGCAATCCAGATCGTGTAGTGATTGTGTTTGAGACGGAAGATCTCACCAAATGGACAAGGGCAAGCATGCCACATTCTATTATCTTGACCAAAAATCAAAGTCTTATCAACACCGATGCTAAACCGCGTTTTGACGCGGTATTGGTAAATACTGACCCCATTAACGATGTTGCAAACCTCGCGCTCGGAGCTGTTATTTATGACGCGCTTCGGAACCCTGTTGCGGTATCCAAAACATACGTTAGTCTTATCCCGAAAGGGGAAGAACGAAATATATTTTTCACATGGCCGAATCGATTTACCAAAAACCCGCGCGGGGCAAAGTGCGAAGGTCTTATTGACGTAAACACGGCAACGAGCTCAATTAGTACCACTACTGGAACAATCGCATGTCCGCCAGAAAATTTTATCACCGAAATCGTAGTTACTCCTCGCGCAATTTTTGCGGACTGAAACAGACATGCAGGTTTTTATGTTAATACGCGAAGTCTTTTCCAGAAAAGCATCCATTGACTGGGTGCTTCTTTCCGCTTCCTTTGCCATTGTTTTTTTTGGTCTCGTTACGATGAACGCGTTTACCGGAGAGAATTTGTTTTTTGAGAAACAACTTGTCTCGTTCGTGGTCGCAATTGTCGCATTTTTTATAGCGACGCGAGTGGATACCGATATGCTCAAACGCACCAATGTTTTGGTGACACTCTTTATTATTATGAGTGTGCTCCTCGTCGTGCTTTTTGGCCTCGGACACATTGCGAAAGGAGCGCAGAGTTGGTTCAAGCTTGGCACATTCGCATTCCAGCCAGCGGATGCGATGAAGCTCCTCCTTATCCTTATCCTTGCAAAATATTTTTCACGCCGACATGTAGAAATCGCCCATTTTAGGCACATCATTGTCTCCGGTGTTTATGCGCTCATCCCGTTTTTTCTTGTGCTTCTTCAGCCTGATTTTGGCTCGGCGATGATATTGTTCTTTATTTGGTTCGGAATGATCCTTGTTTCTGGAGTTTCAAAAAAGCATCTCGCCTTCGTGTTTCTTTTGGGAGCAGTTGCATTTGGAGGACTTTGGGTCGATGTTCTAAAGCCTTATCAAAAAGCCCGTGTTCTCACTTTTTTCAGTCCACTTTCCGATATCCGCGGCGCTGGGTACAACGCATATCAGTCCACCATCGCGGTCGGTTCCGGACAAATCATCGGCAAGGGGGTTGGGTATGGCACGCAGTCACGCCTACGGTTCTTGCCTGAGTATCAAACCGATTTTATTTTCTCGGCGTTTGCGGAAGAATGGGGTTTTGTGGGTGTTGTTATTTTGTTTTCACTTTTTGCCTTGATAATTTGGCGTATTTTAGCTATTGTGCTTTTGGGCGCGACTAATTTTGAAATGCTTTATGGGGCAGGGGTTGCCATTTTCATAATTTCACACTTTGTGGTGAATATCGGAATGACGGTAGGACTCTTGCCGGTTACGGGCGTCACAGTCCCTTTTATGAGCTTCGGCGGTTCGCACCTCCTCATTGAATTCACCGCGCTCGGACTTCTCGTAAGTATGAAAAAGAACGCGCGACCTGCACATCGCAACGCGCTTACAAACGAGTTTTTAGGGGTGTAAGAGCTTAGATTGAGTTGCCGATGCGAAGGAAACATTGTCTTCCGTTCGTAACATTAGTAACAGGAGAAGAATTAGCTCCTCGCCCGCATGTTGTTCCTTCCGTTACCCATGAAAGATAAGCTCCGTTTGGTAGCCCATTTGGTGTAAGCCATGAATTATAAATATATGCTGCTCCGATACCATTTTGGAATTTGGGGTCTAGTGGTATGTTACCAGCAAGGTTTCTTTGCAATGCTGTATTTATTGCTACGTTTAGCGTAAATACGCCACTCGGACTACAAGTAGGGGTCGAGTCGGCGCTTAAACCAAGGCAAGAATAGTCACCCGCCGTTGATGGGAAAGAGTAGGTGTCTTCAGTTGCCGAAATCTCAAGAGCTTTGTTTATTTGGTCAACCGTAGAGATTCTTGCCGCATCGCGTGATTTTGCGCGCGCTGATTCAATGGATTGCAAGAGAACTCCGGAAAGCACGCCAATAATAGCAATAACGACTAAAAGTTCAATCAAAGTGAAGCCAAGTTTTTTTTGTGTTTTTGTGTTCATATTTTTATGGTCTAAGTCGCTGTGCCTCTAGGATAACTTTTTCATCAAGAGACCAATCTTTTGCGGGCTCTACAAGCGTTCTCGCATATAAAAAAATCGTAACACCAAAAAAAATAGCCGCAACTCCAAGAAGAATAAAATTTGCCGTTGTTTTGTCGACAACTCCTATTCTTTCGAGGAGCTTCATCATAAGAGATGGTTTTGCCTCGAGAGCCTGCGGAGCCGTCTTCGAAAGTCCACTAAAATTCTTGTCTTCTTCGAATTCGATACCTTGCATAATTTATATTATATCACTTGGGTTTTTTGTGTAAAGCGCCATTGTGTCTGCAAGCGCTCGGTTTAGCGAGAAATGAGTATGTACGCGCTCGCAAAGCGCTTCGGCGAAGCGCTTTGCGAGCGCGCCGTCTTTTTTCAAAAGCTTGATTGATTCTGCTATAGCATCATGGTTGCGTGGCGGTACCAAAACTCCCGTTTTTCCATCTTTTATAATTTCAGGAATTCCGCCAACACGCGATGCCACAACAGGAAGTCTCGCAAGACCAGCTTCAAGCAAAACAAATCCAAGCGCTTCAGTAATGGAAGGAAGAAGGAACGCATCAAAGGCACGCAAAAATCGAGGCGCGTCTTCCACAAATCCAAGCAAAAACACACGTCCTTGAAGACCTAGTGTATTCACAATCGCATCCAGACGATCTTTTTCTTCGCCTCCGCCGAGGATGAAATAATATATTGTCGGATTTGCTTGCGCTAATTTTTCAAATGCTTCAATTGCATAAGATAACCCCTTGTTTTTATGAAGCTCGGCGATAGTGCCCACCAGAAAAGCATTTTCCGGGACGGAGATATTTGTAAGTGCTTTGAGGCGCGCGCGAGCGTCAAGGCGTTGGTAAAACTCAGGCTCTTTTACTCCGTTTCTTATTACAACAATTTTTCTTTGTATAAATGGCCATTTTTTTACATCATTTTTCACCGCCTCCGACACGGCGATTGTTTTGTGCGAAAGCAACACGGTAATCCACGAGATAAATTTAATAGCGAGACGTTGCGGTAATGACCGCTCTTCATTAAAGGCCCAGCCGTGTGCGGTGAATATAATTTTGGGCACGCGTGCAAGGCGGGCGGCGAGGGCTCCCACGCCGCCCGCCTTCGCGCTGTTCAAATGCACCACATCGGGTTTTTCACTGCGAAAGATTGACCACAATTCAAAAAGTGCAGACAGATCGTTCCCAGGGTTTACGTCGCGCGCGAGTGAAAAGATTGGCAGAACACGGATATGCGCGTCATGAAGTTTTTGAATGAGTGTTCCCGACCCGCCAAGCGCGACTACAGCCTCAAATCGGTCATTGGGGAGATTTGTCGCAAGGTCGTAAACATACTTTTGCGCCCCGCCGAAATTGGATTTAGTTATAACAAATAAAATTTTCTTTTTCATGAATTGTAAATTATAGCACTGGCGGGGCGAGGAGGGGGGTCGGGGGAACGGGCGTTCCCCCGTGAAGGAAAACAGGCGAAGCCGTTAGAAACCGTGGGTTTCTAAGGAGGCGCATCAGCGCCGACGCTTCGCCGAAATTGGATTTAGTTATAACAAAAAGAACCTTTGTTTTCTTGGATTTATTGTTCATGGGTAGTGAAATTATACTCTATATATGATAGGCTTGGGAAGTATGAAAATGCTCAATAGGCGCGAACCCATCATATTATTTGCGGGGGATTTGCTCGCATTTTCGGCAGCCTTATGGATTGCCCTCGCCGTACGCTATGGATCCGTGCCATCTTTGGACACCCTCTCCATTCACTGGTCACCATTTTCTCTCCTTTTTCTCTTGTGGACATTTGTTTTTTTTGTCGCAGGTCTTTACGAAAAGCACACTCTCGTTTTTAAGGGAAAGCTTCCATCGCTCATTTTAAACACGCAGGTCGCAAACAGCCTCCTTGCAGTCGTCTTCTTTTATTTGCTCCCTTCGTTTGGAATCACCCCAAAGATAGTTCTTGCAGTGTACCTCATTATCTCATTTCTCCTTGTTGTGCTCTGGCGCGTGTCCATCGTTCCGCACTTCGGTTTCCGCAATCGTGAAAATGCAATTTTAATTGGAGCTGGAGATGAGATGCAAGAACTTAAAGAAGAAATGAATGGCAACGAGCGCTACAACCTTACTTTCGCTTCGTCGGTGGATTTGAATCAGCTTGACGGCATCGCATTCCAAGAAGAGGTTGTTGAAAAAGTGTATAGCGAGGGTGTGACTTCTATCGTCATAGATTTAAAACATGAAAAAGCGGCGGCCATTTTGCCATCGCTCTATAATCTTATTTTTTCGAATGTGCGCTTCCTTGATATGTATAAAGTGTACGAAGAGGTCTTTGACCGCGTTCCACTGTCGCTTGTGGGGTACAATTGGTTCCTCGAGAATATTTCATTTTCACCGCATACGATGTATGACACATTGAAAAGAATGATGGATGTGGCGATTGCTGGCATACTTGGCGTTGTTTCACTCCTTCTTTATCCATTCGTTGTCGTTGCAATAAAAATCGAGGACAATGGCCCAATATTTATTACTCAGGAGCGAATTGGCGCTGGAAATCGCATCATCAAACTCTGGAAATTCCGCAGTATGCGCGGAAGCGACGCGGGGAAGTGGGTTACCGAGGGGGACGATCGTATTACACGCACTGGACGGTTTCTTCGCAAGAGTCGCATTGATGAACTTCCACAGCTTTGGAATATTGTGCGCGGGGACATTTCGCTCATTGGGCCACGACCAGATATTGTAGCGCTTGGAAAAAAGCTCGCGCAGGAGCTTCCGTACTACACGGTGCGTAACCTCATCAAGCCAGGACTTTCAGGGTGGGCGCAGATTAAGCAGGACATTGCCCCACAGTCGCTCGAGGAAACTCGTGAACGCCTCGCCTATGATTTGTATTACCTAAAAAACCGCTCATTTATCCTCGATCTTATCATTGCGCTCAAGACAATGAAAACTCTCCTTTCGCGAACAGGCAGATAATGTGGTAGAGTAGTAGGATTATGGAAAAAGATTAACAATGTTTGTTATGGTGGAAGCGGGCTTGCCCGCCAACCACCATAACTCTATTAGTCTCACACAATAAAAATATGACCACAGACACAAAAACAGGACTCGTACTTTTTATCACCGGTGGGGCGGGGTATGTGGGCGCGATGCTTGCGGAGCAGTTTTCGAAGCGTCCCGATGTAAAAGAAATTATTTGCTTGGACAAAGAGCCTGAGCCGGATATTTTCCCAAGTAATCCAAAAATCACCTATGTGCGAGCAAACACTTCTGACGGCACATGGCAGGAAAAAGTTCGCGCAAAAAATCCCGATATCGTGGTGCATACCGCGTGGCAGATTCGTGAAATGTATGGCAATAAAGAAAAGCAGTGGAAATGGAACGTGGACGGCTCGCAAGCAGTTTTTGATTTCGCGTTTTCTGTGCCAAGTGTAAAGAAGCTTGTGTATTTTTCTACTGTTGCTTCGTATGGTTCATACTCAGATAACACGATTGATCATTTTTTTGCAGAATCAGAGCCGTTCCGCAAGACTGATTATTTGTACGCCGAGGAAAAGCGTGTTGTTGAAGAAAATCTTTCGAAAACATTTAAGGAAGCAAAAGAGAAGGCTAATGTCGGCGTGCAAGTCTTTATCATTCGCCCCGCGGCAATCACAGGCCCTCGCGGTCGCTATGCGCGTATTCGCTTTGGGCTTCAGTCGGCGCTTTCAGGCTCGCTCAAGGGGCAGAAATCATTTGTTTATGACCTCATATCGCTCATGGTCTCGTGGGTGCCAGTGACACCTAAATGGCTTCGTCAGTATATACACGAGGACGATATCACCGACATGGTGGGACTCTTTTCGTTCAACAATCTCAAGGGAGATTACGAGGTTTTCAATGCGGCGCCTCCCGGTCCTGCAGTGCTAGGTCCGGAAATGGCGAAAGCGGTGGGGAAGAGAATGCTTCCGATACAGCCTTGGATGGCGCGCCTCGCTTTCTTTTGGTTCTGGCATATTACCCGCGGACGCATTCCTACATCAAAGGGAAGCTGGAAGGGTTACTCATACCCAATCGCAGTTGATGGTTCAAAAATCACGAAGCAATACGGATTCAAATACAAATATGAATCCGGCGAAGCGTTTGCAAAGACAAGCGGTCGCTACGAAGCGGATGCCCATAAGTAAGATACATAGGTCTGACCCCTGTGTATACAGATGTTAGACCTATGCAAAAGCACAATGAACGAAGCAATTTTCAATTATCTCTACGGTTTCGCGCATAGGACACGCTTTCTTGATGCGGTGATTGGTTTTACTGCCGAATGGTACGGATTTATTATTCTCGCCGCGCTTTTTATTTATCTTTTTAAGCATCGCGATAATCCAAAGAAAGGCGTGCGTGATCTTTTTGTGGTGGGAGTAACGGCAGTTTCTGCATACATTATCGCATATGCTTTCAAAGATACTTTCAATACGCTTCGTCCGTTTGACGCGCTCTCGTGGGTGAAGCCTCTCGTCTCGGAGTCGGGACCCGCGCTTCCTTCGGGGCATGCGACATTCTTCATGGCACTTGCGTTGTCGCTGTGGTTTTACCACAAGCGTCTTGCGGTTTTCTTTGGCGTTTCAGCGGTTATCATCGGTATCGCGAGGGTGATGGCGGGAATCCACTGGCCTGTTGATATTCTTGCCGGGCTTTTCCTTGGTTATGTGGTCGGCACGACGCTCCACAAACTCGTTGTTTCAATGATGCCGCGCTTTGGTGATTCGGAAGACCCCATTGCAAAATAGGCAAAAAACGGTATACTTTTATCTATTATGTGGAAAACACGAATTGGAGCATTACTTCTTTTGATTATCGGCGCCGGTATCGGTTATTTCATCTACGCTTCCGAGCCAAAGCTGCACGAGGGTAAAACGGTTCGCGGGCAGACTTTTGCAGAGAAGTTTCCATTTAAGCTTGGTCTTGATCTTTCCGGCGGTGTTCAGCTTGTGTACAAAGCGGATGTTACTTCTGTAAAGCCGGGAGAAGTAAAAAATGCCATGGACGCGCTTCGCGATGTGATTGAACGCCGCATCAACACGTTCGGTGTTTCAGAGCCAGTTGTACAGATTGAGGAAAAGGGCGGCATCACCAGTCCCGTAGAGGAGCGTCTCCTCGTAGAGCTTCCCGGCGTTACAGACGTAAAGCGCGCGGTTGAGATGATTGGTCAGACTCCAAAACTTGAGTTCATGAAAGAGCGTTCAAAAGCGGAGCTCGACGCATACAACAAAGCGCTTGAAAAAATAAACGCAGATCAAGCGGCTGGGAAACCTTTGAGTATTCCGGCAGAGATTCTCGCTGGTCCGTATCAGCCCACCGAGCTCAACGGGCGTTTTCTTGAACGCGCGGTTCTTGAATTTGACCAAACGACACGCGAGCCGATTGTGTCGATTGTTTTCAACAAACAAGGGGCAGATATTTTTGGGCAGCTGACCAAGGACAATGTGGGCAAGACTATCGCAATCTATCTTGACCGCGAGTTGGGTAACCCAAACCCAATCTCCGCGCCAGTTGTTCGAGAAGCAATTCTTGGCGGGAAGGCGCAGATTACCGGTAAATTTACCGCGGCAGAAGCAAAAACTCTCGTTGGCCGTTTGAACTCAGGCGCGCTTCCTGTGGACAAGCTCGATTTGCTTTCCACGCAAACTATTTCAGCACCGCTTGGCGCAAAAGCGCTTATGGCTGGTGTGCTCGCCGGTGTGTGGGGGCTTGTTATTGTGGCGGGTTTCCTTGTCCTTTGGTACCGTCTTCCTGGGTTGGTCGCCGTACTCGCTCTTTCGATTTACATTGTCTTGATGCTCTTTATCTTTAAGTTTATGAGCGTAACGCTCACCGCGGCCGGTATTGCCGGCTTCATTCTTTCAATGGGTATGGCCGTTGATGCGAACATTCTCATTTTTGAGCGCACAAAAGAAGAGCTTCGCAAGGGACACGGTGTGCATGAGGCGCTTCGCGAGGGCTTTGCGCGCGCATGGACATCCATTCGGGACTCAAACATTTCCAGTATCATCACTGCAATTATTTTGTTTTGGTTCGGTACAAGTTTAATCAAGGGCTTCGCGCTTACTTTCGGTCTTGGCGTCATCGTCTCAATGTTCACCGCTATCTCTATTTCACGCACGCTCCTCTTTGCATTGCCATTTAGCGGACACGGATCGGTTGTGCGAGCTCTGTTTGGTAGCGGGTTCTTTAAGTTAAAATAATCACTATGTTCATCGTAAAATATCGAAAAATTTTCTTTACTATTTCAATCATCACTATTGCGCTCTCGTTCTACGCGATGATGACAAAAGGTTTCAACGCCGGCATTGATTTCAAGGGCGGTTCAATCATTGAAGTCTCGTACGACAAACGCCCTGATGCGGAAATGCTTACGGAGGCACTCGAGAAGGCAGGGTTTGAAGGTTCACGCGTTCAACTCGCCGGTGACAACGACGTCATGGTAAAGACACGCGCGCTTTCAGAAGCAGACCGTCAAAAACTTTCACTGACACTTGCGGTCAATGGTACAAAGATGGAAGAAAAGCGTTTTAGCTCAATTGGCCCTACAATCGGCGCAGAGCTCCGCACAAAGGCATGGTACGCTATCCTTCTTGTAATTCTTGGCATCGTGCTTTTTATCGCATACGCCTTCCGTCATGTGTCAGAACCAATCTCATCATGGAAATACGGCATGATTACAACAGCAACTCTCCTTCACGACATTATCGTGCCCGCAGGGGTATTCGTATGGCTTGGCAAGGAAGTAGACACGCTTTTTGTGGTAGCGCTTCTCTCCATTATGGGTATCTCGGTGCACGACACCATTGTGGTATTTGACCGTATTCGCGAGAACTTGAAACTTCGCGTTTCGAATGATTTTGCGACGACCGTCGGTACCTCGCTCCGCCAGACATTCACGCGCTCAATCAACACATCTCTCACCGTGATGCTCGTCCTCGCAACACTATTCTTCTTTGGTCCCGCATCCACAAAAGACTTCTCGCTCATCCTTTGGATTGGTATTGCCATCGGTACATACTCCTCGGTGTTCATTGCATCGCCGCTTCTTGCGGTGATTGAGAAGCGACAGTCCCGCTAGGGGTTTATATCTTGAATAAATTTAGGTTGACAATGATAGCGTAAAATTGTAGTTTTGAGGAAGTTTGCAAAACAGTTCACTTAGGAGAGTTGAAATGGAAATCATGATTCAAACGGTTGGCTGGCTTGGCTCTTTTTTACTTATTTTTGCCTACATTCTGGTCTCCGCGAAGAAAGTTGATGGAAGTAGTAAGGTGTATCAGGCAATGAACTTGTTTGGCGCTATTGGTGTTGGTGTAAGCGTTTTTCATCAAGGAGCATGGCCAGCATTCATGGTAAATGTTTTCTGGTGTACAGTTGCTGTTATTGCTTTGCTAAAAGTTAGTAATAAAAGGTGACTTGTCCAATAAAAAGTCCCCCAAAGCCCAGACTTTCCTAAGGAAAATCTGGGCTTGACTTCCTTTTGGCATAAGTATATACTGCCAAAGCGCTTATAGAAGAGGCGCTTTTGTTTTCCTAAACCAAGCAGGGCTTGGTCGGACGAACATTTATGAAGTAAATGTTTTAGTCAGAAAAAATAGAATGACCTTTGACAACAGGAGACTGTCGCAAATTAAATGTCGAGACGAAAGGAATAAATTTCGTTGTGAGCATTCCGAAATACGAAGAGGTGAAGCGAGCTTCATTGATGAGTAGTTCGAAATGCGTAACAGAAATTTAAATCTTTCGTCCGACAAGCGATATGGTATTTTACACTGAGCGATTTAATTTGTGACAGTCTCTAATATATGTAAACATCTAAAAAAATTGGATTGCAAGTCCAAGTTTGAAAAGATTTGTTCGACCTTTAGCAGTTGAACAAATCTAGTGAGTAATATTTTCCAATGGAATTTGGAACACAAGAAGATTGTTACGGCAAAACATTGCAGTATTTTTTCTTTTGTTCCGTTCTTGAGAGTTAATTCAAATGCTCTTTTTAAGAGAGTTTGATCCTAGCTCAGGATGAACGCTGGCGGCGTGGATAAGGCATGCAAGTAGAACGCCCAGCCCATTCAGAATTTTATTGTAGTATAATGTTTAATATGTATTACCTATATATGTTGAAGCGAGAATCAAATCCTCGAGAGACATATATCAGGTACACCAATGACCTGAAAAGGCGATTGGCAGAACATAATAAACATACATCAGCAGGAAGGTCGTTTACCCAAGAAAGGGGTGACTGGAAGTTGGTGTACTATGAAGCGTATTCCGCGAAGGAAGATTGTGTTGCAAGAGAAAAAGCTCTCAAGCAGTACGGTTCATCCCTCGCAGGTCTTAAAAAAAGAATACGCTTCAGTCTCTCGAGAGATTGATAGAAAGTTGAATGGGCTGGGAGTTGCGAACGAGGTAGTAATACATAGGTACAAACCCCCGAGTCAGGAATAACCCACCGAAAGGTAGGCTAATACTTGATAGTCTCGAAAGAGTAAAGATTTATCGCTTGGGGATTGGCCTGTGCAGTATCAGCTAGTTGGTAGGGTAAAAGCCTACCAAGGCAATGACGCTTAGGGGAGGTGAGAGCCTGACCCCCACCGATGGTACTGCGACACGGACCATACACCTACGGGTGGCTGCAGTCGAGAATCTTCCGCAATGGACGCAAGTCTGACGGAGCGACGCCGCGTGA
>JACRKU010000007.1 GCA_016215205.1 Candidatus Yonathbacteria bacterium
AGAGAAAGTGAATGAAAAACTGCAGGAATATGTGATCTACTACAATACCGTCCGTCCGCACACTTCTCTTGGTTTTGTGTCACCGGAGGAGTATTATGTGAAGAACCGAGAAAATTCTCATATGTAGTGAACTAATACATCTCCTTGATTTCCCTCCCCCTTTAGTGTATAATTTCTCTGACTCCGCAATGTGTTTGCGGTGTTGTTAATTTACCTTATGGCCATTAAAAATGGCCATCAAATCCATTGAATCCTAAGACGAAAATCAATCATCAAATTCGCGCAAAAGAGCTCCGTGTTATTACGGACACTGGCGAAGTTCTTGGGGTTCTTTCGCTCTCGGAAGCACTTGCAAAAGCGGATGCCCTTGGGCTCGATCTCATCGAGATCTCCCCGAACGCCGAGCCACCCGTTGCAAAAATCATGGATTATGGTAAGTTTCAGTACCAGCAGAGCAAAAAGCAAAAGGAAGCAAAAGCTCGCTCGCACGTTACGGAAACCAAAACATTGCAGGTAAAGATTGGCACCTCGGAACACGACCTAGAGCTCAAGGCGAAAAACGCCTCTAAATGGCTCAAAGAGGGACATCGCGTGAAGATTGACCTCTTCCTTGTCGGAAGATCAAAATACGCTGATATGGGGTTCAAAAAAGAACGCCTCGACAGAATTTTGACTCTAATTTCAGAGGAGTACAGACTGCAAGGCGAACCGCTCAAAAGCCCAAAAGGACTCTCCGTCACCCTTGAGCGCGCATCAAAGAAATAACCATCAACATGAAATCAAACAAATCATTTACCAAACGACTCAAGGTGACAAAAACCGGAAAAATTCTTGGTCGCAAGCCGGGTCAAAACCACTTCAATGCAAAGGCAAGCCGCTCAAAACAGCTCGCCGGCAAGCGTACGAGTGAATTTTCTATGACCAACAAGGAAAAGGCGCGCTTTCTCCCCGGGCTTGTATAAACTATTGGCTATTAACTATTAACTACTTTTATGACAAGAGTAAAACGAGGAACAACTTCAGCAAAAACACGCCGCAATGTCTTGGCACAGGTCAAGGGCTATCGTTTTGGCCGCAGTAAAAAAGAAATTCAGGCAAATGACGCTATCGCCCACGCCGGCGCTTACGCTTTCGCGCACCGCCGCGACAAAAAAAATGACTTCCGCCGCCTTTGGACAGTCAAAATAAATGCGGCAATCCGCCCTCTTGGTTTTTCATACAGCAAGTTTATTGATGCACTCAAAAAGAAAAACATCATTCTCGACCGCAAAATTATGGCAGACCTCGCAGAAAACAATCCTGAGACATTTGCAAATTTAGTAAATGAAGTGAAGTAATACCATCCCCCAAACACAAAATCCCCGCACTATTGTGCGGGGATTTTGTGTTTCCTCAGAGCGAGCTAAATTGCTTTTTAGGGGGTTTTGAGTGTGGCGACACGAAAACTCCCGCCTGCCATCGCCTGACTGCTCTTTGTTGAGCGATAGGCAGTGGCGGGCAGGTCAGGATTTTTTAAGCTTCAAAAAATCCGTACTCTAAAAAAAATTAGTGAGCGGACTACATTACCCTCTCCCCGTCCTTCCCTCCAACACTATCATAATTTTCATACACATACTGCGGACATTTCTCGCCAAGGTCGCACGTCTTTGTCCCCTGAATGGAATCGATGAGTTTTCGAACAAGCTCCTTTGGCGTCTCTTCAAAAATAACCGTACCCTCTTCTTTGCGGTGACTTTTTTCGAGCATCTCAATAAGCACCTCATCCATGTCCCATGGTCCGCGAAGCACACCGAGTGGTTTGTGGTCCTCGAATGCGACGGTAAATTCGTTTACCGTACCAATGCGTCCACACCCCACAATAACGCCGTCTGATGCGCGAGTAAGCAAAAGGTTTCGTCCAGAATAACCAAAGCCGGTATAAATAATAATGTCCAAATAATCGAGAGGAAGCCCATATGTTTCAACATGTTCTTTTTCTCCTGAAGCGGGAGACAGTCCGATGGAAATACCGCCTGCTTCTTTCGCGCCCATTGCCGCCCAGAGCGGAAAACCCGTTGTCGCGCCAGTAACAAGAATACCTCCCTGACGCACGATCTCGCGGCCGAGTTCCTTTGCATTCTGGAGCGCGCTGTCGCCGCAGTATGTGGTGTCAGCCGCGCCCGACACGCAGATTTTTATTTTAAAATGTTGATGTTTTTCGCTTCCCATACGGTCATTATATCATACTTACCAAGACACACTCTTTATAATTAGAAATCAATCTCGACAACATCGCCTGATTTCGGCACACGCGTATCAATGCCGAGATAATCCCGCACGCGCTGCGCAAAGAAAAGCCCTGCTCCCATTTCCGCGTGCACAACAAAAATTTTCTTTACAGAGTCCCCTACTGCTGTCACAAACTCAAGGAGCGCGTTCATATCTTTGTGCGCCGAGTACCCCTGTATCGTTACGATTTTTGCGCGCACGAGAACATCCTCGTCAAAAATCCTGACGCTTTTCATTCCCTCCTGAAGCGCGCGCCCCATAGTGCCGACGGCTTGATACCCGACGAAAAGAAGCGTGCTTTTCGGGTCAGAAAGGTAATTACGCTCGTGATGCATAATGCGTCCGCCGTTTGACATCCCCGACCCAGCAATAATAATCTTCGGATTTGGAACATCTTTTATTGCAATCGAATCCTGAGACCGTTCCGTAAAACGGAGTTTGGGAAATTTAAAAATATCGTCGCCACCTCTTATCGTGTCTTGGATTTCCTTGTTAAAATACGCTTTGCTTTCCTCAAATACTTTTGTAACTTTAATCGCAAGCGGTGAATCCACAAAAACGGGAATCTCGGGAATCTTTTTTCCTTCCACCATTTCGTTTAATTCAAAGAGGAGATCCTGCGTTCGTTCGATTGAAAATGCGGGAATCATTAAGACGCCGCCGCGAGCGACGGTTTCCTCGATTACCTCCTTCAGACGGTTTGCACGTTCCAAAAGATTCTCATGAACACGGTCGCCATACACGGCTTCCATCACGAGAAAATCAACATCTGAGAGGAGCGCGGTGTCAGGCATCAAGGGTGATGGCGAGTTTCCGAGGTCGCCGGAAAAGATAAGTTTCTTTCCATTATGCGTCATTTCAATCATCGCAGAACCGAGAATGTGACCCGCGTCACGAAAGCGCACGCGCAAGTCATCTTTAAAAACAATTTCCTTGTCATACGGTATCGCTTCCCAATGAACGAATGCTTTTTCTACCGCATCCTCGCGGTAAAGCGGCTCGTGGCCGTCCACTTTCGCTTCGCGAGCAATCACACGCAAGGTGTCTTCAAGCATAAGCTTTGCTATTTCGCGTGTCGGCGGAGTGGAGTAAATTTTCCCCTTAAATCCCTCGTTCATAAGCTTTGGTATGCGGCCAACATGGTCAAGGTGCGCGTGGGTCACAAAGACCGCATCAATCGCCGCTGGGTTGTAAGGAAATTTGTCGTTATTTTTATCATCACACACTTTCACGCCTTGAAAAAACCCACAGTCAATCATAATGCTTACCCCGTCACCTTCAAGGATGTGGTTCGAACCAGTCACCTCTCCTGCCGCGCCGTAAAATTTAAGTTTCATGATATTTGTGTGGTTCTTAATTTTGCACGAGTCCATACTAAAACCGCTACCATCGTCCCCCCTATTGTATCAAATAAAAGGTCGCTTAGAGTGTCCGGCATTGCATTGATATGTCCAACGGTTAAAAAACTGACTCCTGCCTCATATAATTCCCAAAGTAATCCTACACCAAACGCGAAAACAAAGCATATCACAAGGAGTGATGTGAAATCTCGAGCAACAACATCGCGACGAGAGTATTGCCACCAAACGCCGAAGCTGGCAAGCCACACTCCTCCCGCAAAATGCATCGGCATATCAAACCAGCGCATTGTCCAGTACCAATAATATGTGTCTGCAAAACCATTTATCACCGCGATTGCAACAACAAGCAAAACAAGAAACATCGGAATCTGAAGTCTCGACGATAGCATGAGCAAAGTATACCATAAGGGGCTAGCCCTATTGAAAGGTAACCGCCCACACGCCACAGATACGAGGCGCATGTATATGGGGAGTGTTTGGGCGGTTACACATTGAAAAAGCTCATGAGCAGAGGCCCATGAGCTTTTATGTGGGGTTACTGAAGGTATTGACCCTAGAAAAATCTAGGTGGGTGCCCGCAATCACACGCCAAGGCGTATGAAAATATAGGGCTCCCTTGTCAATAACTTAGGAGACAATACCTCGAATAACCCTATATTCAATATACGCTCATCAAAAATCTTTTGCAATGACACACATTTATTTCAAAACAAAAACCTTACCCAATGCAAGGTTTTTGTAAAAATGAGCAGGAATAATTGGTGCTAACTAGAATGCTTCATCAGCGTACACATAATCAAAATTTGATTTCTTGTAATCAAAAATTTCGTCTGCCTTAAAAAAGCGTGTAACTTCCAGTTTGCCGTTTTCTACGGAATCCGATGAGTGCACCACGTTTGACTGAATTGAGAGCGACAAATCACCCCGAATACTTCCAGCGTCTGCATCAAACCCCTTAGTTGGACCAACAAGAATGCGTGTTGCTGAAACTGCATTGATACCCGAGAGTACCATTACCACCACAGGAGATGCCTTCATAAAGGCCTTAATTCCTGCAAAGAAAGGCTTGTCCGCGATGTGCGCGTAATGCGCCTCAAGAAGCGCATCCTCGAGGTTAATCATCTTCATTCCTACAATCTTGAGCCCTTTTCTCTCAAAACGAGTTGTAATTTCACCCAAAAGCCCGCGCTGAATCGCATCTGGTTTTACGATAATAAGTACCTGCTCTTCTTTTAGATGTGCCATAAAATATGTTTGATTACCGAATAAGATTTCGCAATCTTAACAGAAAAACAGAGAGCGGGCAAATTGCTATGCTCGGAATCGCGCCATAATCTCCGCCTCCACTTCCTCGCGCGGTGCGCCGTATTTCAAATAGGAAAGTTGTTTGAGTTTTTCCGCAAACTCCGGATTGCCGTGTTCCGGAGGAAACGTCGTGATGTTAAACGGCTTCGTCGGTTGCCCATTCACAAGCATGCTCATGTACGCATTGTAATTATCGAGGTGGGTAATATCCCGCGCGGTAAATGTCGGTGCGAATTTCTTTTCCAAAAATTCTGCGTCCTCGGGTCCTACGCGAAATACGGCGAGCGACCCAACGTTGCCAAACACGGCATTTTTGATTTCCTCGGAAAGCTGCGCGATAAACTGATGCGCGACGTTGAGCGACAAGCGATACTTGCGCGCCTCGGAGAGGATTGTTGCAATAGACGGCGTGGTAACATTCTGAAATTCATCAATGTACAAATAAAAATCATTCGGCTTTGAGCCCATGCCGAACATATCCACACGCGAAAGCGCCGCCATGGTGATTTTCCCCACGAGCACGAGGCCAATCAAGTTTGCGTTGATGTCGCCCAAGCGCCCTTTGGAAAGATTCACGAGGAGAATTTTCTTCTCGTCCATGATTTTTCTAAAATTCAAAACTGATTTTTGCTGGAGCACCACGGGACGCATAATTTCGTTGGAAATAAACGGGTCGAACTTGCTTGAAATATACGGCACGAAGTTTGCAAGCCCTTGGTCGCCCGTCGTTTTTTCCGCGCTCGCCCAAAACTGCGCGATGATTGGGTTCTTGCATTTCGCGAGTTTCATGTCGCGAAACGCTTTGTCGGAAAGCACGCGAGTAATTTCAAGAAGCGTGCTCCCGGACGCGGTATCCTCCATCACGAGCGCCGCCGCATTTCGGAAATACAGCTCAAACATTGCGCCGCCGCCGACTTTCATGTCAAAAAGCTGATTAAAAATGTTCATCATCTCGTTCACGACGAATGTTTTTTGCTCCGGAAAGCGTTCATCGTACTCAAGCATATTAAGCCCCATTGGACGCGCGGTGTATGATGGGTCGAAATAAATAACATCATCCGCGCGCTCGGGCGGAATGAGCGACAGAATATCCTGCACATCCGAACCGTGCGGGTCGATGAAGCACACTCCATCGCCGTTCCGTATATCTTGAATAATCATATTCTTCAAAATATTTGTCTTTCCAGTACCCGTCTGACCAATAACGTACATATGACGTACGCGGTCCTCGCGACCCATACGCACCACCGTTTCTTTGTTGTGGTATATATTTTTACCCAAGATAACACCATCTGGTGAAATGCCGGTTGGTGCGGGAGCCACGCCCGCTTTTGCCTCTTTAAGCTCGGGCGATGAAACAGTCGTGACAGGAAAATGAAACATCGTCGCAAGCTCTTTCAAATTGAGCGGGAAACTTTCTTTTTCACTAAACGTGCGGAACGAGTAGCGATGAACTGCCTCCATGAGGCTCACACCTTTTGTATCGCGCTTCCACTTGATTTCGTTCGCTTGCGGATTCGCAAACTGGTTGAATGAGCTTTCAATCTCGTTCAAAATGGACTCTGCGCGCGCCATTGTTTCGGCTGACGCAATGATGCGGATATTCGTATCAACAATCGGCGAAGCTATTTTTTCTCCGATGTTCTTTATCGCTTCTTCTTCAACGGTGTCGCTCGCATTTTTCATCTTGATTCCGAAGACAAGGCTTTTCGCGGCATGCACGAATTCTCCCGCAAACTGCGCGCCAACTCCCTTGAGCGCGTCCTTTGCTTTTACTCCTTTCTTGATCTGCTCCATTATCCCTTTATAACGAATATTGAACGCCTTCCCCGCCGGACGAATGACGAACTGAACCGCCACCCCCTCGCCATCGCGATTTATCTTTGAAAAAGCTGAGAGGAGTACACTGAGCGGGTCTTTGGTGAATGTTTCGAAGGTACGGAGCGAGTACGCCACACTGCCGGAAGCTTCTGCGCGTGAGGCAACCGTCACACCGTTCTCATTAAACGGATTGTAATCCTCGCGGTGTTCGCGAATCTTTGCATCCGGATATGCCGCAAGAACTTGTTTCTCAAAAAGATTTGCATGTTCAATCGGCACTGCCGAGTAAAACACAATCTGCTCGCTAAAGTTTGAGAGTGCGAGCTCAAGCGTGAAATAATTTTTTATGTCGCCAAATCCGGCTTTCGTGTTTTCGATGGAAAGCATTCCGGCATAAAAATGCTCCATAGAGGAAACGAGTTGTGAGAATTCGCGTTTCTCACCTGTGGGGTCAATAGGCGGAAGCGTTATTTCATAAAGACGCATCTTAAGCGCTCGCGCAACTTCCTTATCGCGTAGAATCCCCGCAAAATCACCAGTCTCAAGAAGGAGCTGTACGAGCATACGATGAAAATCATCCTCAATGTGCGGATTATTCAATTTTTCAAGGATGGTCAGAGCATTCTTGATGCCGTTTTTTTCTGCAACGCGCATGAGCTCTGCAACCGCCTCCTTGTGCTCCACACCAAGCTTAACCACATTGGTCTCCAAATCATCAACCTTCATCTGATAGCTTTTGTCGAGCACAGCCTCTCTTGGCGCATTGCGATATAGAGCTACTTTTTCACGGGCAACTTCCTCGCGCGCTTCTAGTGTGCGCTCTGGTGAACCTGGCGCGATACCAAGCGCGCGCTCCTTCTCGGCAATCTGCGCACGCAAATAGACAACCTCCTCTTCCGGAGACCGAAACTGCTTTCCAAGACTTCCGTATTCAGGGTTCATACTATAAAATTACGCTTATTGCTTATTTGCGCTTATGATAATTTATCGAACACTCGTTCTTTCATATTGCGCGCAATAAGCGACCAGTCATATTTTTCGGCAACCAATGTGCGACCGTTCACAAAGAGGCGGTTCCTGAGCGTCGGGTCGCCGCGCAAGCGCTCTACTTTGCGCGCAATACTTGTGGGGTCATTGATGTTTGCAAAAAGTCCGGTCGGCTCACGGTCGGGATTTACATCCGGGTCAAAGAGAAAATCCGGGATACCGCCCACAGGAGTGGCGATTACGGGAAGCCCGGCCGCCATTGCCTCAAGAAACGAATTACCTAATCCCTCTCCGCGTGACGGACGAATAAAAACATCTGATACCTTGAGATACCTTGGCATCTCATTATGGAGCACCTGTCCGAGGAATTGCACGCGATCTTCGACACCCTTTTCCTTTGCGAGTTTACGGAGTATCGCCTCGTCTGGCCCGATGCCGAGAATCAAGAATTTCACCTCTTTTGGAAGGAGCGGGAGCGAGCGAATGACTTCGTCCACCGCATTCTTTGCCACCATACGCGAAGTTGTAATCAGAAAAAAATCACCGTCTTTCTTGCCGAGCCTGTGCTTCAAAATGGCTAGCTCCTTTTCGGGATACTCCTGCGCAAAATGCGCCACATTAACCGCATTTGGCACAACCTCAAGCGGTCCCGCATACCTCATATTACGCGCAAAACCGGCAAGATAATTCGAGATTGTCTGCACGAAATCCGCATGAGAAAAAATGCGCCGAAAAAGCGGGTATGCGAACCGCACACGGTGGTTGACGTATGTAATAGGGTCGCTTTCTTGCATAGTAAGGAGGAAACGTGTGTGCGGATAGCGCATTTTGAAAAAAAGCGCCGCAAAACCGGCATAATTCGCCATCATCGCCCAAACGCTGTCATAGTGATTCTTCTTGTGGAGCGCACGCGCTTTCAAAAATCCCATAAGCGGGAAAAAATATTTATTGAGCGCGAGCGGAAACCTCGCCAGATCAGCTATGTCGGGGTGCATACGAGTAAACCCGATGCGATACACATTCACATTCCCCATTCGCTCAAACTTCGGAAGCGTGGAATCAAAACGAAGTGTCACCATATCGAACATAATGTCTTCGGGTGAAATGCGGTCTGTGATTTCTTTTATCGCCACCTCCGCCCCGCTGACCACATCGGGGTAATATGCAAGAGAAAAAATAAGAATGCGTTTCATAACTCAAAGAAAAATCAATACGCCCCTCTTTCAGTAACGGTTGCGTAACAGGTGGTGTAAGTAGAAACCCAAGCGCATCTCTTAATACCAATACTATACCAACACGTTTTACCATAAGAGTAAGCGGTGCAAGACTCTGTGGGAGTATCGGAAAAGGTATGACTGCCTGTGTTGCAGGGGTATCTGGTCGGTGGATTTTCCCACCCGCCTTTCGTTGTGTCGAGCGTATCTTCACAATACACATTTTGAGTCGTGCTCCAATTCGTCGGGTACTGTGTCCACCCGGAAAGGATTGAGGCAAATCGGCAGATGTTCTTCGCTTCATCTATTTGATACACGGCTCCGCCGCCAGTGGTGCAGTCTTTAAACGTATGCAGTGCGCGAATGAGGAGCCCTGACGGATCGGTTAGGTTACTCAAGCATTTAGCAACGCCGGTCGCGCTGGTGCAAATATCTCCAGTCCCCACGATAGCACCAACTACCGTAAGCGAGCTTGGTGCGGTTGTTGTCCCGATGGTAAACGCTCCGGGCTTCGTCTGTACGACACTGCTTGTGGTGATTGGCGGAAAGAGATTCCCCGCCGGAGGATTTGCCGTTGGCGCGGCCCATGTGAGAGCGTAACTCAAGCCAAAAGAAAGTATGAGGGCAAGAGCGGAAAACTTTATGGCATTTAGGAGTTTGGTTGTAATATTGCTTTTCATATTGTGCTAGTTAGTAAATTTTGTTGTTAATTGAGATGATGGTCATTGTCCGGCATTTGCCGCAAGAGATTGGAGGATTTTTAGCTTCTCTGCGGTGGAAGTAACGGTGCTTGCGGGGACTTTTTTCGCAAGGTTGCTCAAGATGCGCATTTTTTCAACTTGGGATGTCGTATCTTTGGGAGTTGCTTCTGCTAAGTGTGTTAAAATCTTCATTTTTTCTTCCTGCGTGTAAACTTTCTTTGTGGCGGGGCTCACTTTTGCGGTTGAAGACTGGGGGTCTTTTTGCATAAAAAGATATCCCGCACCAACCGCAATTATTAAAACTGCGACGAGGAGCGCGATTGTTAAAAACTTTTTCTTGCTTTCGCTTTCGCGCGATGTTGTGTTTTCTGGTTCCACAAGTTAAGTATACTCCCACACCAATTTTTTGTATAGTCAATTCTACAACATCAATGATGTCAATTGTGGATATGTAGACAAGAACAACAAAAATACTGTGTAAAAGTTGGCGGGGAGTACCCTATTTTATCGTTACATAGAACTCAATACGCCCCTCTTTCAGTAACGGTTGCGTAACAGGTGGTTGAAGTGGTTACGGCACTGGACCAGCATCCAGATTCACAAGTGGTGATGGTGCCGTCAGAGGTTGATGTGCAAGACTCTGTGGGAGTATCGGAAAAGGTATGACTGCCAGTGTTGCATGGATATGTCGTCGGCCCGCTTGTCCACCCGCTTGAAGGGGATGTCGTATTTACACAATACACATTTTGAGTCGCGCTCCAATTCGTCGGGTACTGTGTCCACCCGGAAAGGATTGAGGCAAATCGGCAGATGTTCTTCGCATCATCTATTTGATACACGGCTCCGCCGGCGGTGGTGCAGTCTGTGAAAGTGTGGACTGCGCGCATAAGGAACCATTGTCCTGTGTATTGATTGGAAGAAGTAGCGGTTAGGTTACTCAAGCATTTGCCAACGCCATACACGCTGGTGCAAATATCTCCAGTCCCACCTATAGCACCAGCCACTATAAGCGAGCTTGGTGCGGCTGTTGTCCCGATGGTAAACGCTCCGAGCTTTGTTTGTGCCGTGCCGCTCATGTTTATCGGTTCATCGGCATCCCCAGCCGGAGGATTTGCAGTCGGTCCAACCCATGTGGCGGCATAACTCACACCAAAGGAAAGTACGATTGCGAGAGCGAAAATTTTGAGGACGTTTAATAATTTGGTTTTCATATGGATTCTTATAAAAAATTGGATAAATTAAATATAACTGGGTACAATATTAGCTCCTCGGCTCGGGAATAAAGAAGATTATTTTCTCATTCCTCTTGCCCTACGTCGCTAATCATTGTCCGGCATTTGCCGCAAGAGATTGGAGGATTTTTAGCTTCTCTGCGGTGGAAGTGGCGGTCGCGGCGGGTGCTCGTTTCGCAATGTTGCTCAAGATGCGCATTTTTTCAACTTGAGACGTCGTGTCTTTGGGGATTGTCTGCGCCATGTCTGTCAAAATCTTCATTTTTTCTTCCTGTGTATAAACTTTCTTTGCGGCTGGGGCTGTTTTTACTTCTGCTGTCTCCGACGCATACCATTTTTTTATAAAAACAACCGCCGCGATTGCCAAGACCGCGATAAGCGCGATTGTTAAAAACTTTTTCTTGCTTTCGAGCGATATTGTATTTTCCGGTTCCACAAATCAAGTATACTCCAGCGCCTGATTTTTGTATAGTATAGTTTTACACATCCACAACGCTTACCTTTGTGTGTTTGTCGTGCTAAGAACCTGCCTAAGGAGCGCCCCTAAACAGGTTTCTCTTGAATATATAATTAAAAAGAACCATCACGCCAAAAAAAGAAGTACAAAATAACAAAAAATACCTGCTATAGTAATGTAAAAGATATACCAGCGGGCTCTCTGTTCTCCCTTGAAGCAATCCGCATGTATTGAATAAACAATTCGTATTCATATTTCTGTCTGTCAAAGAATACGTTATTGGCATAAGAAATACTCCGTAAATAATGATGGCAAAGAGAAAGGATTTTTTTGAAAAACCGAGGACATATGTCCCGTAAAATGCTATCGGAATGAGAATCGAGTGGAGAAATATCGTAGAAAAAACAATAAGCATGTTTTTTTCACCAAAGACCCATTTAGAAAAACCAAGACTGTCGCCGCCAAAAAGAACGACAATAAAATCAAAAATCCACGGTATCGTCACTGGAATCGCCGTAAAAAGTACGGCATTTATAATATAATTCCTCCTTAAGAAGATTCCTGTCGCCCCAAGGATTGCCGAAAAATCACAATACCATAAAAGTACCTTGAAACCTTCTGTGCCCGATTGTGCATAAATGTTCAAAAGAGCCGCAAAGAGCAGTACTGCTCCTGCGATATTCAGATAAAACTTTTTCATGGAAGAAGCGAATTCGCGTAGAGTGCGCGAACAAGAAATCAGTATGTTCGAACTCTGGTGATGGTTGCGTAACAAGTGGTTGAAGTGGTTACCGGGGCATAACAATCACAACCAGGATCATATGTAAAACCGTCAGAGGTTGATGTGCAAGACTCTGTGGGAGTATTGGAAAAGGTATGACTGCCTGTGTTGCATGGATATGTCGTCGGCCCGCTTGTCCAGCCGTATGGTTCAGGGGAAGGAGCCGAGTCTACGCAATACACATTTTGAGTCGCGCTCCAATTCGGGTACTGCGTCCACCCCGAAGGAAGCGCTGAAGGAATGTCGCAGACATTTTTGCCGCCGCCTATCGAATACAATGCTCCACCCAGAGTAGTGCAATCTTTAAATGTGTGTATTGCGTACACAAGAAACCCACCGAGAATTGCGGGATTCAGATTACTCAAGCATTTGGCGGTGCCGGTCACACTGGTGCAAGTATCTCCAGTCGCGCTAATGGTTCCTATTACTGTTATTGTCCCGACAGTAAACGTTCCGAGCTTTGTTTGTGCCGTGCCGCTCACGTTTATCGGTTCCTCGGCATTGCTTGCCGGAGGAGTTGCAGTCGGTCCAATCCATGCGATAGCATAGCTCAATCCAAAAGAAAGAACGACAGCGAGAGCGGAAACTTTGAGGGCGTTTAGTAAATGAGTTCTCATGTTATCTTGTATAAACCTCGGCAATTAAAATTATTAATTACTTTCAGTATACCACGATGGGTTAATAAAAAACACAAGTGCTGTGGAAAACTCCAATGAAACTACTGTCGTTTTGTCAAAATCTCCGGCGCGCCGTCGGTGATGAGAATTGTATGCTCGAAATGCGCGGAGCGTTTGTGGTCGCGAGTAACATAAGTATAGCCGTCAGGCATAAGCTTTATGTAGCGCGTCCCTTCATTTACAATCGGCTCTAGGGCAAGCACCATACCGGGTCTCAATCGCATACCTTGACCCCTGTCGCCATAATTTGAAATGTGCGGGTCTTCGTGCTGTTTGTATCCCACCCCGTGCCCGCCGAGCTCCTCCACAACCACAAACCCGTGCTCTTTCACATATTTTTCAATAGCATAACCGATGTCGCCCGTGGTGTTACCCGCGCGCGCCGCAAGAATACCTGCATTAAGCGCCCCCTCTGTCGCCGCAATAAGTTTTTTTGCCGTATCGTCTATCCGCCCCACCGGCACCGTGAGTGCCGAGTCCGTAAAAAGTCCTTTGTGTTTAACTCCCGTATCAATGCCGATAATATCGCCTTCTTCAAGTACGCGATTGCCGCCAATACCGTGTACTATTTCATCATTCACCGAAACACAGAGGGTACCGGGATATGCGTGCGACGCCCCCTCCGGGGTGTAGTTTAAAAATGCGGGTTCATCGCCGTCGTCGCGCATAAGCTTTTCCGCGAGTTTGTCGAGTTCGCGCGTGGTAACACCAGGCTTAACGGCACCCTGTAAGGCTGACAAAATACGCGCGAGGCGCTTGCCCCCCTCGCGAAGAATTTCAATCTCCTCTGCTGTTTTAATAAATCCTTGTTTTGCCATTGTAATTATACGCTGAGCGCCTTTTTTACATCACTAAAAACTTCATCGGGGGTTTGCTCGCCGTTTACTTCAAAAAAACTATATCCGGGAGCTTCTCGGTAATAACCAATTGCCGGAACTACGTCTTTGGTAAAAAAGGCGAGTCTTTTTGCCACTACTTCGGGGTTGAGGTCATCCGCGCGTCCGCGACCACGCAAACGATCCTCCGCCCAACCTTGTGATACATTCAAAAAAATGACTGCGGGATTTTTGCGTTCATAAAAGAGAAGCGCCGTATCAAGCATCTGTGCTTCCACGAGAGAGCGCGGCATACCGTCAAAAATAATATGCTCGCCACCGCGAATCTTTTCAATGAACAAATGGGACCAAATCCACACCGCGAGGAAGTCCGGCTGGCGGCCGCCTTCTTCATTTACCTTTCGCGCGAGATCCCATGTGTACCCGGAATCTTTGATGTGCCTGCGAAAATGATCGCCTGTTTCAATGTAGAGAATGGGGTTTTCCGGAGTATGTTCGCCCAAGAATTTTTGGAGCATTCCCGACTGCATACCTTTTCCCGAGCCTGAACGACCGATAAATATGACTGTTTGCAATTCCATAGCATGAGCATATCAAGGAATATGCGAAAATCAAAGCGGGCGCGACCTTCGGTCGCGCCCGCTTTTCTATTTTCTAACTTCTAGATTCTACCCCTAATACTCCCTCATCGTTATCTGCGCGTCAACTTTTTTCACGAGATCAAGAACAACGGAAACAACAATGAGGAGAGCTGTACCGCCAATAGAGAGGCTCGCAATTTTCGTCAGGTTTTGCATTATGAGAGGCAACACTGCGATTGCGCCGAGGAACACCGCACCCACAAGCGTAATGCGCGTCAGTATTTTCGAAAGATATTCTGCGGTTGGCGCGCCGGGACGAATGCCGGGAATAAACGCTCCGTTCTTTTGAAGATTATTTGAAATTGCTTCGGGGTCGAACGTAACTGCGGTGTAGAAAAATGTAAACACAAAAACGAGAGTAAAGTAGAGCGCGCCGTTTATCCAACCGTTTGCAAGCACTTTTTGAATAAAGAGCGCCACGGTTTGGATTGCGCCGTTGCCCATCGTCGCGAGAGCGTTAGCAACAACCGTAGGAAAAACCAAAATAGAGAGCGCGAAAATAATCGGAATTACTCCCGCCTGATTCACACGGAGCGGAAGATAGGTCATGGTGCCGCCTGTCGAACGGCCTCCGCGAACCTGTTTTGCGTAAGTAACAGGAACAGGGCGCTCGGCTTCTGTCATAAACACAACGGCAATAATAAGAAGTATTGTCGCGCCGATTGCGGCAATGAAAACCGGAATCTGTGATACATCAAAAGTAAACAAAAGCTGTCCTATTGTTGCAGGAATCCTTGAAACGATACCGGCAAAAATAATGAGTGAAACACCGTTGCCGATACCAAACTCCGAAATGAGTTCCCCGATCCACATAAGGAATATCGAACCCGCCGCCACGATAATCGTATTGGTAAAAATCTCGAAAGGAGTAAGACCGGTAAGAATTCCTTGCTGGGTCAAATATGCAATAAGTCCGTACCCTTGCATCAAAGCGAGGGGGACAGTGAGAAGGCGCGAATACTGCGTCATCTTACGACGGCCAATCTCACCTTCTTCGCTCTGCATCGCCTTAATCTTTGGCGACATCATCGTAAGAAGCTGCATGATAATCGATGCCGTAATATACGGTCCGACACCGAGCATCACAATTGAAACAGCAGAAAGACCCCCTCCCGTAAGGAGGTTCAAAAAGCCGAGAGCCTGATCATTCGCAAGAAGCGCGGAGAGATTTTGCCCAGCCGCCGCAGGAATAGGAATGTTTGCGAGTAAACGAAACAACACGAGTGCGACAAGCACAAAAAGAACGCGGCGGCGAAGCACTCTGTCTTCCACAATCATCTTTAGTTTGCGAACAAGTGTTTCCATTTGATAATTATTTAACCGTGCCTCCGAGCTTTTCGATAGCCGCTTTCGCAGATTCTGAAATGGCGCATCCGCGAATGTCGAGCTTTTTGTCGAGAGTTCCGGTGCCGAGAATCTTTATTGCGGGAACTTTGTTCCCTTTTTTTAGAACGAGCGCGTGATCGAGGAGGACTTTCGGAGTAACGCGGTCTCCCGACTTGAATTCAAGATTCAAAACGCCGATATTCAAAACAACATAATGAACGGCCTCGGTCTTCCATTGATTGCGTGATACGCCTTCCCCGCGAAGCTTTGGGAGCTTCTTGATAGTGTCGCGCATTTGAGGGCGCTTCTTGTGTCCGGCGCGCGCGTTTTGACCTTTGGTTCCACGACCCGAGGTCTTGCCGCGCTTGCCGCCGCGACCGACAACTTTTTTTGTCGCGCGGGGGATTCTTGTTTTTACTTCGTGTGCTTGCATAAAAGTAGTGTATTAAATTAGCTTGGCATCTTTGTCCCTTTTTCGCGAAGCTGACTGAGCGCCTTTACCGCGGCGCGGGCATTGTTCAATTTGTTCTTTGAACCGGAAAGAATTTTTGCGCGCACGTTCTTGATACCGGCAAGCTCGAGCACGTTTCGCACGGAGCTTCCGGCAACCATACCGCGACCCTTTGCCGGCATAATCATAACCGTTGCCGAAGATTCTTTTGCCATAACCGAGTGCGGAATCATCATTCCACTATTAAGAAGGACCTTGATCATATTCTTTTTGGCATTCTTTGTCGCTTTTTCGATAGCCACCGCAGTGTCAGCCGCCTTGCCGATGCCAACACCCACAGAACCCTTGCGGTTTCCCGCAACAAGCGCGACAGAAAATGCGAAACGGCGCCCGCCGGCGATCACACGAGTCACACGACGAATCTGAATAAGTTTGTTGTCAAACTCCGGCTTCACACGCTCGAAACCTGCGCCGCGACCACCGCGTGATGAACCGCCCTTGCGCGCTCCTTGACCTCCACGGCCGGCAGACGCGCCGCGACCGGCGCTTTTTCCTCCGCGTGAGCCAAATGCGGGACGCGCAGACGAAGCGCGCACGGCAGTTTCAACCGCCGGCACTGTCGGCTCTGTTTTTTCGTTCTTTTCGTCTAAAATGATGTTTTCTGTCATAAAATTATGAAAATGTTTAGAATACCAGCCCGCCTTCGCGCGCGCCATCGGCGAATGCGCGAACACGGCCAGTGTAGATAAATCCGCCGCGATCAAACACAACCGCCGAAAGGCCTTTTGCCTTCGCGCTCTTTGCGAGCGCTTCGCCTGCAAGTTTTGCGCGCGCAGTCTTTGTCTTTCCCTTCATACCCATGTCTGACACCGCGGAAAGCGTAACTCCTTTTGTATCATCAATGATTTGCGCGTAAATATAACTATTCGACTTGAAAATAGCGAGACGCGGGCGCAAAGAAGTACCCGAGACTTTCGCGCGGATGCGGTTGTGGCGGCGTGTGCGCTGTTCGCTTTTTGTTAATTTTTTGGTCATGGTATTAAAAATTAAATGTTACGCGGATTTCTTACCCTGCTTGCGGCGAACCACCTCGGTCCCATAGCGAATACCCTTACCCTTGTACGGTTCCGGCTTCTTTTTTGCGCGCACCTGTGCGGCAAACTGACCGATAGATTCTTTGTTGATTGACGACAAAGTGAGAGTGTTTTTCTCTACAGACACTTTAACATCCTTTGGAATTTCCACAGGAACCTTGTGCGAAAAACCGAGGCTAAATACGAGCGTGTTGCCCTGCGCTTCCACTTTGTAGCCCACACCTTCAATAATAAGCTTTTTCTCAAAGGCTTTGTTCACGCCGAGAACCATATTCACCAAGTGTGATGCGTAAGTGCCCCAGAGCGCCCTTGCTTCTTTTGAACTATTTTTTGGGGTGAATACCATTGTCGCGCCTTCAACTTTGATATCCACGGGACCTGTGAAATCACGCGTGAGCTCACCCAAAGGGCCTTTCACGGTAATCACCGTACCATTTTGAGTGACGGTTGTGCCTGCGGGAATCGCTACGCCTTTTTTTCCAATTCTTGACATAATAAGTATGAATATAACTACCAAATCTTAAAGAGCGCCTCGCCGCCGACTCGACCTTTTCTTGCTTCGTCTCCGGTCATGATACCCTTTGGCGTTGAAATAACCACTATGCCATAACCATTCCTAACCTGCTTTATCTCGTCTGCCTTAAGATAAAAACGGCGTGAAGGCTTTGACATGCGCACAGCATCAGAGACGCGAGGAGACTTCCCTTCGTACGCGATACCAACCTCAAGCGCCTTCCCCACTTTCTTGCCTTTTTTTGCATACGAAGCAATGTAACCCTGCGCAAAAAGAACCTTGGCAATATCCTCTTTCAACTGAGAAAAAGGCATCTCAACAACATTCTTGTGAGCGTATCCTCCGTTCTTGATGCGAATAAGCATGTCTGCGATTGGGTCGTGCATATGTATGATGAAATTACCAAGAAGACTTCTTGACTCCGGGGATCTTGCCGTCGTTGGCAAGCTCGCGGAAACAGATGCGACAAAGATCGAAGTCACGCATGTAGCCGCGACGGCGACCGCAGTTGAAACAGCGACGCACAATACGCGAGCTAAACTTTGGCTCCTTTTGAGAGCGTACGATTGTTGATGTTTTTGCCACAGTAAATACGAAAGCTTCTGCCAATATCACGCGCAGGTTCTTTTGAAGGCTATCTTGAACGAAAGCTTGCAAAAGAAGGTGCGCGGATTGCTCAAAAACCCGTACGGGCATCCTAGCACATAGGGAAATATAGTCAACCCCATCACCTAGTGTACTTGTATTTTTAGCATTAACAAATACAGTATAACATGCTAGCATATCAAGTAGTAAAAGTTTTTTCGACCAACTAGCCAACAAACAGAAAGGAGGATTTATGCGCGCGCCGATTACGATGAGGGAGTATTAGGGGTAGAATCTAGAAGTTAGAAAATAGAAAAGCGGGCGCGACACGAGCGAAATCTCAAAATGCGCGCCGCCGCGCAGAGTGCCGCCGCAAAGAAACACGACAGTAGTAAGGGTGGCGACCACAAGAGTGGTAACGGCAAAAAGAAAAAGAAGTGATTGCAACACGACATCCTGTGTCCGTTTCGGACACAGGATGTATTTTTTGTTGCACCCCAAAATAAAGGACGGAAAATAAAGGACCGCCCTTTATTTTGGGGTGCAACAAAAAAGGCGCTTTTTAAAACGCCTGTTTAGAAGAAAGTTTTTGTTTTATTGTTTTGTTAAAAATGCCGATAGTCCCGTTACTCTGGGAGCAATACGACCTTTCCACACGGAGAAACACACAGTGCTTCATATCTGTGTTCCGTACCATCACAACCACAAGCGTGAGGCACGTAAATTGGAGCACCGCCAATCAACACCATCTCCTCTGCTGATCCTTCATCAGCAGAATCGAGTATTGACACACCGCCACCTTTCTTGGGCGCGCCATGATAAGTGGATTTATGACATTGTTTTGACGGCATAATTCTTCTCCTAGAAAGTACTTTTGAATATGCCCCATGCATATTCAACTACCTATTTTATAATGCCACTCCCACAGAAAATTGCAACTCCCCAGCCTGCGATTTACGCAAGTGTCGTTTCTTTCTTCATTGGAACTCCAATAACATCAAAAAAACGAGTTGCTTCTTTTTTGTTTTTCGCGGTGGTTACAATGGTAATCGCCAAACCAAAGAGGTCCTTCACTTCTTCGTCTGAAACTTCAGGGAAAATCGTCTGTTCTTTGACTCCGAGGGTAACATTCCCCATTTCATCTATGCTCTTTTTCTCGTAACCGCGAAAGTCACGGGTGCGGGGAATGGCTACATTAAAAAACTTGTCAAGGAATCCAAACATGCGCGCGCCGCGGAGCGTTACGGCAACGCCAATCTTGTCGCCTGCGCGAACCTTGAATGCGGCGATGGACTTTTTTGCGGCGCGAAGCGCGGGCTTCTGCCCTGTAATCTTTGCAAGACGCCCCATTACCATCTCGTTCCTGTTCTTGTCTTTTGAACGGCCGGTTGTTGCAGACACAACAACTTTCACGAGACGAGGAGCCGCAAGCTTGGACTTGTAGCCAAAGTCCTTCTTCATTGCCTCGTAGGCAGTTGCTTGCTTTTCGCGGACTGTTTTAAATGCTGATATAACTTTAGATTTCATATTATTAAAAAATTAAATGCTACTTGAGTTCGCTTCCGCTTTTTTTTGCGATACGAATGTTCTTGCCTGCAATTTTTTTTGAACCGACACGAGTGCGGTTACCCGTCTTTGGATCAACAATCATAACGTTTGAAGCGTTAATCGGCATCGCCTTCTCGATAATCTGACCGGGCTTTCCTTTTTCGTGGGACTTTTCGTGCAACTTTGAAACATTTGCGCCTTCCACAACCACGCGATTTGCGGCAGTAAAAACTTCAAGGATTTTGCCTTTCTTTCCTTTGTCTTTTCCTGTAATCACAATCACATTGTCTCCTTTTTTGAGTTTCATGGTGGTAGTAGGGTAAATATTAATTAAAGCACTTCCGGCGCAAGCGAGCCGATTTTGTTGTAGCCGATTTCGGTAATTTCGCGAGGAATTGGTCCAAAGATACGACCTGCCTTCGCCTCCTTCTTTTCCTTGTCGACAATGATAACCGCATTGTCGTCAAAACGAATGTATGATCCGTCTTTGCGGCGATACGCATTGCGCGTGCGAACAACGAGCCCGGTAAGGACATCTTTCTTCTTTACCGACTTGCGCGACTCCGCAACCTGCACCGAAAGAACCACTAAGTCGCCTATCATCGCGTAGCGCTTCTTTGAACTGCCAAGCACTTTGAAGATGCGTCCGATCTTGCCGCCGGAATTGTCAGTTATTTTTACTATTGATCGTGGTTGAATCATAAATTTGGTGTTAGATGTTAGCCGCTCGTGATTAGGCTTTTCCAATAACCTTGAAAGATTTATCCTTCGAGATTGGGCGACACTCTTCAATGATGACTTCGTCCCCCATTTTGAATGCCCCGTTCTCATCGTGGGCTTTGTATTTTTTTGAAATCTTCATAAACTTTCCGTACTTTGGGTGCTTCACGAAACGATTTACGAGAACCGTTACAGTTTTCATCATTTTGTCCGACACGACAGTTCCATGAAGTCTCATTTTGGTTACATTGCTGGTTTTGTTGGTTGTTTCCATGTTCGTATTTATGCTGTTACCGATTTAGCGGTAGTGGCAGCCTTGCGCAAATTCTCTTCGGTGAGGGCGCGTGCGATTTCTTTCCGCGCGAGAAGCGGCGCCTTCACGTTCTTTTTTGCGGAACCTGCAATGTCAAAACGGAATGCGCGAACCTGCTCCCTCTTTTCATTGAGAAATTTTATCAAGTCATCTCCGCTTTTTTGTTTGATTTCTTTCATATAAGTATGTTGCGGATTAGGCAGTTTCTACGCGGCGCACGATGCGTGTCTTTAGTGGAAGCTTTGCCCCCGCTTTGCGAAGCGCTTTTACCGCGGTTGCCTCGTCAACACCGTCGACCTCGAAAAGCACGCGGCCGGGACGCACCTCAAACACATACCCCTGAAGATCGCCCTTTCCTTTTCCCATCGGTGTTTGGGCGCCCTTTTGCGTGTATGGTCTGTCAGGGAAAATACGAATCCACATCTTACCGACTTTGGTAATGGTGCGCACGATAACCTTGCGCGATGCTTCAATCTGGTTTGATTTCACACGCGCCGGTGTCTCGGCCTTTAGGCCATATGAACCAAACGCAAGCGTAATGCCGCGTGTTTCAGGCATGGCAAGCTTGGCATCGCTTTTGCGGCCGTTTTGCCACTTTCTGTATTTTACTTTCTTTGGGAATAACATGGTGATGTATAAAAATTTGTTTACGCTTCCGATACAACAAGCTTCTTTTTGCTGTCTGCAAAAATCTGACCCTTGTAAACCCATACCTTAACGCCGATTGCGCCGTATGGAAGACGCGCGGTGTTCTTTGCGTAATCAATGTCAGCGCGAAATGTCTGCAAAGGGATGCCACCGCGGCGAATTTGCTCGTAACGCGCCATTTCAGCGCCGCCCAAACGACCGGAAATTGCAATGCGCGCGCCTTTTACATCGCGGTTCGCCATCACCTTCTCAATCGTCTGCTTTAAAATCATACGAAAAGGAAGGCGCTTCTCGAGGCCCTCGCAAACCATTTCGGATACGACAGAAGCATTGCCTTCCGGCGAGCGAACCTCTTCAATGTCGAGCTTAAAATCCTTTGGGATGTCGAGTTTGAGGCGGAATGCTTCTTTCAAAATATCATTCTTGAGCTTTACCGATCCCTCTCCTGCGCGACCGATAACCATACCGGGGCGCGCTGTTTTTATAAGGATGCGGAATGTTTTTACGTTGCGCTCGATTTCAATACCGGCAACATAGCTGCCACGAAGACGCTTCTCAAGAAACTTGCGAATGAGAATGTCTCCTTTGAGGAATTTTTTGTATTCATCTTTTGCGCCAAACCAGCGTGACTTCCAGTCACGGATGATTCCCAAACGATGCGCATATGGATGGACGATGTGTGTCATGTTATTTTGTCTTTGCCTTGGGCTTTGCTTTTGGCTTGGCGGCTGCTTTCACCTTCGCAAGGGCGGTTTTTTTCGACACCTTCGGTGTCTCTAAAATTTCAACTTTTGACTTTCCACTTTCAACTTGAGCATTCGCGATCAGCTCAATCATAATGTGGCTAGTGTGCTTGTGGATAGGGTGCGCGGTGCCATGCGCCTTTGGCATCGAACGCTTAAGCATCGGCCCTTGGTCCACACGCACTTCCTTTACAAAAAGGTCTGCGAGTGTAATCCCGTTATTTTCTTTTGCATTTGCGACAGCCGACATTAAAAGCTTTTTCATTGAACCGGATGCGCGCTTTGGGAGCACATCAAGCTCGACCAAAGCGCGGGGAACGGTTTTTCCTTTGATAAGATTTGCCACAAGGCGAACCTTGCGTGGCGCTTGACGATAGCTTTTTAGGACGGCTTTCATGATTATTTCTTAACTATTTTTTAGCTGGAGTTTCAGATTTCGCGGCTGCTGCGGCGGCAATCTCGCCTTCTTTCTTCTTTTGCTCAAGCTCCTTCTGCATCTTGCCTCCGTGTCGCGTGAATTTCTTTGTAGGAGAAAACTCTCCGAGTCTGTGTCCAACCATATCTTCAGTCACGCGGACCTCAATATGAGTCTTGCCATTGTACACGCCAAAAAGAAACCCTACCATTTCAGGGGAAATCTGGCTCGCGCGCGCCCAAGTCTTTATCATTCCAGCTGTTTGGGCGCTTTTACCGACAAGTTTCTCCAAAAGTTTTGGATCAATATGCGGGCCTTTTTTGAGTGATCGTGTCATTTAATAATAGAGTGTCTTTAAACAAAACAAGCTCGGATGAGCTTCAATGTGCATCTTATCAAATTGGGGGATAATGTCAAATCGGGGGTGGCGGGCATTTCCCGCCACCCCCGATTTTAATCTACTTTTAATTTAGAAAAGCCAGAATTTTTTATTTTGCGTGCAGTCCAGAATGCAGGAAGAAATTGTTTATTAGA
>JACRKU010000009.1 GCA_016215205.1 Candidatus Yonathbacteria bacterium
AGAGAAAGTGAATGAAAAACTGCAGGAATATGTGATCTACTACAATACCGTCCGTCCGCACACTTCTCTTGGTTTTGTGTCACCGGAGGAGTATTATGTGAAGAACCGAGAAAATTCTCATATGTAGTGAACTAATACACAAAATTGACAAATTAAGACTCTTCTGCTATTATCAAATTGCCAGCATGCCTGCGGCGTTCCCTCCCCTTTGGCGTTGCGCGGCTGGCAACTTTGGCCCCCACTTTTTCCCATAAAAGACATGGCCACCCGGAAGCACCCCATTTGCTTCCGGTTTTTTTATTATTCTTCAGTCAGCGGTTTCTCAATGAGAAGCGGGTCAATCCCCGCCGCTTCACTCGTAATCTTTACCACATCTCTGTCAACCTTTTTGAGCTCCTTGTATGCAGTATTGTAGTGATTCACTGTTGTGCCGAGGGTATTACCGAGCTTTTTCATATAGTTTTCGTATGCAACCAAATGCTTACGAAGCTCCTCGACCCGCCCGATAATGAGCTGCGCGGACTCCTCGATTTTGAATGCGCGGAAACCATAAAGTACTGATTGCAGATATGCCGCAAAAGTGGTCGGCGATACAATAATTACTTTCTTTTCGTTTGTTGCATAATCGATAAGGTTTCGCGTGTTCCCTTTTACCGAACCAACTTCGTTTATCAGGAGGTCATAATATATACCTTCGGCAGGAATGAACATGAATGCGAACGGAAGCGTTCCTTCTGCGGGACGTATGTATTTTGCCGTCTCGTCTATGCGTCTTTTAAGGTCGTTGCGAAAATCTTTTTCAAGCTCCTCTTTGCGAGTCGTGTCATTTTCGTTTGCCATGCGGTTGTAGTTGTCGAGTGAAAATTTAGCGTCAACGGGAATTATTCCGTCTTTCGTAATAATAACCGCGTCAACTGTCTCTCCGCTCTTAAACTGGTGCTGAAGCTTGTATGCCGTGGGCGGCAAAATATTTGAAAGAATGAGTTCAAGCGCCGCTTCCCCTAAATTACCCCTTTGTTTTTGGTGGGTAAGGACTTTTTCAAGATTTTGAAGTTGATCGGTGATACCAAGCACTTGTTTGCTCGTCTCGTTCGCGGCTGTCATTTCTTTTGCAACATTACTAAGATTCCTTTCGACTTGTTCGTTGATTTCACGAATAAGTTTTTGCGACTCGCTAAACTGCATATGAACCGCTTGTTGCATTTCTTTATTTGACGAGCCCACTTTTGCATCAACCCTATCCATAAAATCCCTAAGTTGATTTTGTATGAGGAGCAATGCGTCGTTCTGCGATTTAGGTTGCTCGCCATTTTGTTTCTTCAAAAATGTCACAATTAAAATGGCGACAATCGCGCCAAACGCAAGTCCAATGATAGCGAATATGATAGATGACATAAATTAAATCCCGTACGCTCCCCCCATCGTAGAAAGAAATGTCGGGATTACGGCCAAGAGCCCGATGATGGGAAGGATGACAACAGCAACGCTTACGATAAGCGTCCACATAAAATATTTACGCGTTTTTTCTGCCGATATATACACTTTCTGCAAAAGCTCTTCTTGCGCCTTTATTCGTTCCAAAATTTCTTGTTCCATTCTTGTAGTATACTCCTACGCCAGAGAAAGAAAAAGCTCGTCATTTCTGACGAGCTTTGGAGGTGTTTAAGAGTTATTTTATCGCTCTTCCGAGTTTCTTAGTGCGTACCCTGCCGCTTTGTCTTCGTACATGGCTTTGTCCGCCAATTTAAGGATTTCCTCAATTTGACGAACTTCATTGCTCCTTGGAGTTCGCGCTGTTGCAACTCCGACTGAAGTGCGAAGGCTCAATTTTATCCCACTCACTTCGAAAGCCGTAGCCATTAGCGCATCTTTGATCTTTGTTTTAACAATTTCCCCGTGTTCAAAGCTACATTCCGGAAGAATGATCCTAAATTCATCACCACCCAAACGCACAACGATGTCATGTTCATTGTTACGTAAAATCCCAACGAGGACTTTCGTAAAAAACACAAGAACTTGGTCACCAACCGAATGACCGTACTTGTCGTTGATACCGCTGAAACGATCAAGGTCAAGATCAAGAACCGCAAAATCATTTTTTTCGCAATTATTGCGAGATAACATTGAAAAATGATGCGCGAGAACTTCATCACCGCCGCGTCGATTCAGTAATCCGGTGAGCGGATCATGGGTCGACAAACGCATAAGATATCTAGCTTGCTCCTCAAGAGCATTGATTCTACTCCACGGCCACAACCAATGCAGTGTTAACATGATATTCTCCTGTGAAGTAACTATATCTAACACAATTAGAGCATATTTCATATCCAAATGTCAATACTGGCTATAATGTCAAAAACCCTTATAATACAAAGATTGATTGGTAATACATTTTCATTTATGCCGCTACATGAACAAATAAAATCTGAAGTAAAATCCGCAATGATGGCTAAGGACGCTGTGCGTCTTTCGGTGGTGCGCAATATGATTTCAGCATTTACCAATGAGCTCGTGGCTACAGGCAAAACTCCGCAAGATATGATTGACGATGTCGGCGCGCTGAAAGTCATAAAGCGACTCGCAAATCAACGTAAGGACTCCATTGAACAATTTGAGAAAGGCGGCCGTTTGGAACTTGCGGAGAGTGAAAAAGCGGAGCTCGCGATTCTTGAAAAGTATCTTCCTGCTTTGATGTCGCACGATGAAATTAAAAAAATCGCCCTCGCGAAAAAAGAAGCGCTCGGAGTGACCGACAAATCAAAAGCGGGTCAGCTCACTGGAGCTATCATGAAAGAACTTGCAGGCAAGGCGGATGGCGGAGATGTGAAGGCGGTAGTAGATGAACTATTTTAGTTTGCCACGAAGCTGTCTATGATAGCCCACCGCGAACCGGTGGGCTTCGCTATTGGCTAGAAGAATTGCTCTATCGTGCGCAAGTGCGAGGGTTTTGTCGCCGATGATATCTTTGGGTTTATGATGCTCGTCTTTTACAACTCCGACGACAGGGATTGATATTCCCCATTCTTTCAGCGCGCGTTCGGCTGTATTTACTTGAGCTCTCCCTCCGTCCACAACAATGAGTTTTGGCATTGGCCACTCATTATGTGCAAAACGGCGCTCAAGCATTTCGCGAAGCGAGGCGTTGTCGTCATTTGTACTAGTACGTATTTTAAATTTTCGGTAGTCGCTCTTTTTTGGTTCATTGTTTTCCACTACTACCATTACACCTACTACGTTTGTGCCAGAAATATGCGCAACATCATAAGCTTCGATGCGGAAAGATGCGGAAGTGCGCAGAAAATCTGATTTTAACAATGCAACATCTTGAATGCGAGAGAGTGCGAAAATCATTTTTTTGATTCGTCCTGCTTCTTCGAATTTTAGATTTTTAGCGGCAGTCTTCATTTCACGCTCTAGTCCAGCTATCAATGTTTTCTTCTTACCTTCAAAGAATAACCTGATACGTTTTATTGTTTTAACATATTCTGTTTTAGAGATAGTCCCAGCGCATACCCCTGGGCACAATCCAATCTGCGCATTGAAACACGGCTTACCTGATTCTGGTTTGCCCGCCTGCCATCGCCCGACTGTTCCTTTAGAGCGATAGGCAGTGGCGGGCAGGCATTTATCACGAAAAGGAAAAATCTTACGAACGATATTTAACGCTTCTCGCAAAACATTTCCTTGTGGAAAAGGTCCAAAATAATACTTGACGCCACTTGGAGGCCTTGCCTCCAAGTGGCGTCCGCGCATAGTGATTACCCTAGGAAAATCTTCTTTGGTTACGACAACATAGTTAAAACTCTTATTATCTTTCTCTTTGGTATTGTAAGGTGGCTGATGTTTTTTTATGAGGTGCGCTTCAAGGATAAGCGCTTCAAGCACGGAGTCGGTTTCTATAAAATCCACAGTCCTTGCGGACGAAACCATCCCCGCGATAATGGGTCCACGCGTAGAAATGAGGTCACGACGAAAATAACTTGCAACGCGAGTGCGGAGCGAAGTTGCCTTCCCAATATACAAAATCGTATGTTTTGGTCCCCGAAACATATAGACACCGGGGCAATCCGGGAGCTTTTTTGTCAATTTTTGCATGTTTTGCGCTTTTTACAGGGTTAGTATATAGTTATATGAGGACAATACAAAGGGGAATGAAATGAGTGGAAGTCTTCGGTTAAAAGAGGCGGGAATTATAAAAGATGTCTTTCCTGAGCTTTTTAAAATCGTTTACGGTACGTTGAAAGACAACTTTCCGCTTGATGCCAGATACGCGCCAAAACTTCTTGAGCTGGAGGCGGCAGAGGTTCTCGTTTCGCTTGTCGCTCGCGGACTCGTGGATTACGACCCAATTTGGTCCTGTTACAATGAGCATACGGCGACTATTTTTGCTCTGGAGTTTGTCGGTTGGAATAAAAATTTGAACGGGTACACGCCACCCTGCGATTTGATTGTCGCGGATAGCGCACTCATCACACAAAAAAAGTAAACTTACTAATAGCCGAGCTACCCGCATGGTGCTCGGCTATTTTCTTTTCAGAACTCTTTTTAAATACTTGCCGGTGTGCGAGTTGGGGCTTGCGGCGATTTGCTCCGGTGTTCCGCGCGCAACTATTTGCCCGCCACCCTCCCCGCCTTCCGGGCCAATGTCTATCACATAATCCGCGCTTTTTATAATATCCATATTGTGCTCAATGAGAAGCACGCTGTTTCCTTTATCAACAAGCTTTTGCAGAATTTCAATAAGTTTGCGTACGTCTTCGTAGTGGAGACCGACGGTGGGTTCATCCAACAGGTAAATTGTTTTTTCGACATGAGGACGATAGAGCTCAGATGATATTTTTACGCGTTGAGCCTCTCCTCCAGAAAGCGTTGTTGCGGATTGTCCAAGCTTTAAGTATCCAAGACCAACATCGCTCAATGTTTTCAATCGATCATAAATCGAAGGAATGTCTTCGAAAAATTTAAGCGCTTCCTCAACCGTCATTTCGAGCACCTCGTAGATATTTTTCTTTTTGTATTTTATTTCGAGTGTATCTTTTTCAAACCGCTTGCCGCGACACACATCGCAGGTCACATACACTGTCGGCAAAAAATGCATCTCGACTGCGATTGTTCCGTTGCCTTGACAAGTCTCGCAACGACCGCCCTTTACGTTGAACGAAAAACGCCCAGGTCCCCAGCCGCGCAAACGCGCTTCGGCTGTCTCGGCAAATAGATCGCGCATAAAGGTAAATGAGCCAGTGTATGTTGCAGGATTCGAGCGCGGCGTGCGGCCGATGGGCGACTGATCGATAAGCACAGTGCGGGAAATATATTCAGTACCGGTAAAACTTTCGCAATTGTAAATATCATTGGTACGGTAGCGACGTTCCAAGCGCGCCTGCAAGTTTTTGTGGACAAGCTCATACATAAATGTAGACTTTCCGGAGCCGGACACACCGGTAATAGCTACGAGTTTTCCGAGCGGGATATCCGCATTTAAGCGTTTAATATTAAAGACGGTGCCATCGCGAATGCGGAGATGACCTTTGTCGGTGTCGCGCCGTTTTGGGATAGCTATGGTGCTATCGCCACGCAAATAATCAAGCGTGAGTGATTTGTATTTTTTTGTATTTGTAATGAGCTCATCTAGGTCGCCCGAAACCACGATTTCCCCGCCGTGCACGCCAGCGCCGGGGCCTATGTCAACCATATGGTCTGCCGCAAAAATCGTGTCCTCGTCGTGTTCAACGACAATAATAGTGTTGCCAATATCGCGAAGGTCTTTCAGGGTTTTTATGAGACGATCATTGTCGCGCTGGTGGAGACCGATGGTTGGTTCGTCGAGTACATAGAGCGCTCCAACGAGGCGTGAGCCGAGCTGAGACGCAAGACGAATACGCTGACCTTCGCCGCCCGAAAGCGTCCCCGCGCGGCGGCTAAGAGTCAGATAATTCAACCCTACTTCCAGCATAAAAGAAAGTCGATTTTGAATTTCTTTTATTACCGGCACGGAAATATCTTTATCGCGCGTTGAAATTTTTAAGTTTGCAAAAAAATCCGACGCATCTTTGATGGACATATTTACCAGTTCAACGATATTTTTCCCGCTTACAAAAACACTGAGCGCTTCTTTGCGCAGGCGCGCTCCGCCGCAGTCGGGGCAATTCTCATTTCCAAAAAAATGTTTCGTGCCAAGGCCATTGCAGAGGGTGCATGCGCCGTACGGCGAGTTGAATGAAAAAAGTCGCGGCTCTATCTCAGGATACGAAAAACCGTCATTAGGACAAGCGAAACGATTGGACATTATAAAATCTTTTACATCCCCCTTTTTGTCTGCAAATACAATTCGAACCAAGCTCTGGGATTCATCAAGCGCCTTTTCCACGGCCTCACCGAGGCGCTCCCTCCCCTTCTCTTTTCCTTTGAAGTCCGCGAGTAAAATCTCATCAACAAGTACATCAATTTCGTGTTTCTTTGTTTTTGAAAGCTCAATTTTCTCACGGAGATTGTGCATCATGCCATCAATGCGCACCATCAAATACCCCTTCCCTAAAAGGTCGTAGAGGAGCTGATAGTATTCGCCTTTGCGTCCGCGCACGAGCGGCGCAAAAATACGAATCGACGCCGCTTTTTTCCCATGAACACCTCTGACTTCATCCATTATAAAATTCAAAATTTCTTCATTGCCGAGACGCTTAATTTCTTGTCCGCAAACGAGGCAGTGCGGTTTGCCAATACGCGCGTAAAGCACTCGCAAATAGTCGTAAACTTCGGTAATGGTCGCGACAGTCGAGCGCGGATTTGACGAATGCGACTTCTGGTCAATTGAAATAGACGGAGAGAGTCCGGTAATTTCATCAACATCGGGCTTTTGCATTTGATTTAAAAATTGTCGCGCGTATGCCGAGAGCGATTCGACATAACGGCGCTGACCTTCGGCAAAAATAGTATCAAATGCAAGCGAAGACTTCCCCGAGCCCGAAAGTCCGGTAAAAACAATCATTTTATCGCGCGGAATCTCCACACTGATATTTTTCAGATTGTGGGTGCGAGCGCCGCGGACAGTGATTTTGTCCAATGCCTTATGTTTCTTGTTTTCTGCCATGGTATGCAAGGATACCACACATTTGAGCTATTGTATATTCTTTTCTTTGAGCATTTTTATCTCATCACGGAGAATTGCCGCCGTCTCAAAATCCAATTCTTTCACAGCTTTGGACATTTCTTTTTCTTTGAGTTTAATGAGTTTCTCCGGATTTTTTGCGAATACTTGCGCGTCGATATCGAGATTTATCCTCACCGCTTTCATATGGTCTGTTTCTAAATGCTCGGTGATGTCTTTTATCTGTTTGATAATAGTTTTAGGAGTTATGCCGTGTTTTTTGTTATGTGCCACCTGGATAGCGCGGCGACGGTTTGTTTCGCTTACGGCTCGCTCAATAGAACCGGTGACGGTTTCGGCGTAGAGGATTACGCGCCCCTCTACGTTGCGGGCGGCGCGGCCTATTATCTGAATAAGCGAAGTATCAGAGCGAAGAAATCCTTCTTTATCGGCATCAAGAATGCCGATAAGTGTAACTTCGGGCAAGTCGAGCCCTTCACGAAGAAGATTTACGCCTACGAGACAATCAAATGTGCCTTTGCGAAATGCCGTGAGTATCTGAATACGCTCAAGTGTTTTTATGTCGCTGTGCACATACTCGGCCTTGACCCCCTCACCCTTTAGATACTCCGAAAGATCCTCTGCCATTTTTTTAGTAAGAGTTGTAGCAATGACACGGCCACCTTTCTTCACCGCAATTTTTGTTTCCGCAATCAGATCTTGAATCTGGCCATTATACGCGCCCTTCTCAAGTATCGGACGAATTGAGATTTCAGGGTCAATGAGCCCAGTCGGGCGAATAACCTGCTCCACTACCTGCTCGCTGTTTTCCTTTTCGTAAGCGGACGGAGTTGCTGACGTAAAAATCATCTGCCCTACGCGTTCGTAGAACTCTTCTTTGCGAAGCGGGCGGTTGTCCATTGCAGACGGCAAACGAAAGCCGAATTCAACAAGAGTTTTTTTGCGCGACTGGTCTCCGGCATACATTCCGCCGATTTGCGGAATGGTTACATGAGACTCATCGATTATTGTAAGAAAATCAGGTTTGCCGTCTTTCGTTTTTGGGAAGTATGACAAAAGCGTGTCGGGTGCTAAACCAGTACCTCGCCCCGACATATGGCGGGAATAATTTTCGATGCCGTTGCAGTATCCCACTTCGCGAATCATCGCGAGATCGTAGGTGGTGCGACGCTTCAAACGCTCGGCTGGAAGGAGTTTGCCTTCTTTTTCAAATTTCTTGAGCTGTGTCGTAAGCTCGGCCTTGATGGCTTTAATGGCACGCGTTTTCTCAGCTTTATTGGTGATGAAGTGTTTCGCGGGGAAAATAAAAATTGACTTAGGCGTGTCTACGATTTTTTGCGACACTGGGTCAACTTTGTTGATTGTTTCGATGCCGTTCATTCCAAGCGTAATGCTCCACACTATTTTTTCAGACACTGGCATTATTTCAATGAGTGATCCAATAGAACGAAATGTTCCGGAAGTAAGGTCGGCGTTGGTACGAGTGAAATGAATCGCGATAAGTTTCTGCATAAGCTCTTTGCGATCGATTTTCTGCCCTGCCAAAAGCTTCATATTTTCTTTTTCGTATTCTACGGGAGAGCCCAAGCCGTAAATACAGGAAACAGATGCAACAATGATGACATCTTTGCGCGTGAGAAGCGCCTGCGTGGATGCGTGGCGGAGACGGTCTATCTCTTCGTTTATTTGGGCGTCTTTTTCGATATATGTGTCGGTCGTTGGCATGTACGCCTCGGGCTGATAGTAGTCATAATACGAAACAAAATAATGCACCGCATTATTCGGGAAAAATTCTTTATACTCTTGCGCCAGCTGTGCCGCGAGGGTTTTGTTATGCGCAATGACAAGCGTGGGCTTGCCGACAGACGCGATGACATTTGCCATAGTGAATGTCTTCCCAGAGCCTGTAACACCAAGGAGTGTCTGCGCGTGTAGCCCCTTTTTGAGTCCACCCAAAAGCTCATTAATCGCCTTCGGCTGATCTCCTGCTGGGGGCCAGTTGGATTGTAGATTGAAAGTATTCAAGGTTGACAATATATCATAAAATGGTAGTTTTGGTAAGGATTTATCATTACCTCAGACGGGGTGAGTTATGCTGAAGAAATTCGGGCAATTCTTGTTCTCGTGGGAGTATGTCGCATGGCTTATAGCCGTGCTTGTTATTATTTGTCTCATTGTTCCAATACTACGCATTGATGTAAAAGAAGAAGAACAATGGAGATTCCTCTCGCTCGTCGGTGTTGTCTTTACTCTCGGCGTAATTGCGGCATTTTTATCTCACCACATGAGGTGAAAGCAAGATGAAAAAATTCGCAGGGTTGTGGTTAGAATGTGAGCGATGCAGATGGTTTGTGATATCGTTACTTGCCATTTTTGTCATTTCTTTGGCGGGCTATAGTAATTTGCACTAAAGGGATAATTTTATTATCCCTTTATTTTTTTATGATACCTCCCCAAAAAATTTATTTTAAGTGTATCAAATGTACCATCAAGGATTGCCGCGCGCATTTTTTCTACGAGCGCGATGATGAAGCGAAGGTTATGAATGGAACCAAGCGTCCCTGCGAGCATTTCGTTTGAACGGAAGAGGTGTGCGACATATGCACGGGTATAGTTCTTGCAGGTATAGCAATCACACTCGCTATCGACGGGAGTAAAGTCACGGGCAAACTTCGCATTGCGAAGATTTATTTTCCCGTCTCTTGTATGAAGCGTGCCATTCCTTCCCATGCGCGTAGGCGCCACGCAGTCAAAAAGGTCGCAACCATTTAGAACTGCGCCGAACAAATCTTCCGGTTCACCGATGCCGAGCAAATGCCGCGGTTTATCTTCAGGTAAAATAGCATTTACCCATCCCACTGCGGTCGTCATGTCGTCCTTATCAAAAGACCCGCCGATGCCATAGCCGTCGAAATCCATAGCGCCAAGAACGCGGGCGCTTTCCTCGCGGAGGTCGCGATGACGCCCACCCTGCACCACACCAAAAAGCCCCTGTTTAGAAACAGCATTCTTGTTTGCGTGATGCGCGTCTAGGCTTCTTTTTGCCCAGCGATGCGTCCGCTCCATAGCTTGTTTTTGATACTCATAAGGCGCCACAGGCGATGTGCACTCATCAAAAGCAAAAATTATATCTGCATCGAGGTTGTGCTGTATCTCCATCGACCGCTCCGGGGTAAAACGATGCTCGCTCCCGTCTTTGTAGGATTTAAAAGTTACACCATCCTCGTCTATTTTTGCGAGTTTCCCCGCTTGGTCTTCGGGGTCAATTTCATCTCCGGAGACGATTTCGTTTTGAGTTACTTTTGAAAGTTTTCTCACTTTTGCGCCGAATGCAACACCAAGTGAAAAAACTTGAAAACCGCCAGAGTCCGTCATCGTTGGTCCATGCCAATTCATGAATTTCCCAAAGCCACCTGCGTCACGCACGATTTCATCCCCAGGCTCAAGATAGAGATGGTAAGTGTTTGCAAGCACAACTTGTGCGCCGAGGCTCTCTACTTGTTCAGGAGTAAGCGCTTTAACGGTCGCTTTTGTTCCTACGGTTACAAACGCGGGGGTTTCTATGATGCCATGCGGTGTTTCTAAAACACCTGCGCGCCCAAGAGTGCCGGAAAGTTTTTTCTTTATTTTAAATTCTACATTAGACATTTAGTAATAATAATGCGTACGCGCCAGTGCGAGTGCGCCATAGAGCCCCCCAAAATCCGCAAGCTCTGCTTTTTCAATAATGGTAACATTTGGAAATATTTTCATAATTTCTGTGAGATGTTTGCGCACGGCTTGAACGGGAATACCCACTTCTTTCATCATTGAACCGCCAATAACCACAATGTCTGGCGACCAATGCACAATCGTGTTATTGATTCCATACGCGAGAAATTTTGCGAGTTCGTCCCACACGGCATCGTCGTGAATTTCAAACGGTTTTTTGCCGTAACGTTTTTCAACAGCGGTGCCTGAGACATATGCCTCAAGGTCGTTGCCTTCACAAGAAGGACAGAAAGTATTATCCGGATCAATAATTTGATGCCCCGGCTCAAATCCGCGCGCATTTTCATCAATGCGGCCGTTTACGATGCGCGCGCCTCCGACTCCGGTGCTTATTGTCAAATACGCAACGATATGATGATTTCTTCCAGCGCCAAAAATCGCCTCTCCAAGACCGACAAGTGCCGCGTCATTTTGGAGCTCTATCGGCACATGATATGCTTCAGCAAGCGCATTTTTAATATCATGCCCGACCCATCCGCTCAAGTTTGGACTTTTCGCGAGCATCGTTTTTTCAGGATTAAGCGGACCCGCAATCCCACCCACAATGGCTTCAATCGATGAGTCGGCGGAAAGATTATTAATAATACGTTTCAGCGTCTCTATTCCTTCGCCAAAATCTTTTGGAGTTGCGAGAACAACAGGTTCTGCGAGGAATTTTTTCCGGTCGGCTGAAACGACGCGTATTTTTGTGCCGCCAATGTCAAACAGGATATACATGTTTACTATATTATCATAAAAATAGGGTCGCACCAAAGGTGCGACCCTATAAAGACATCGGATTTAAAACTTAGCGGCTTTTTGCATAATTTCACGCAATTGGCTACGAACATCATCACCTGTGCCGATTTCTTTACCGTGGATAATCATAAACGCCTCGACACCTTGATTGACTACCATTGGAATACCATCAAGTGTTGTGAATCCGTGCGCAAATGCTCCTTCCAAAAACGGACTGGGCTTACTTCGCAGGACAACATCACTCAAAATTGCATCTTCAGGAATGCGTGCAAAAATATGTTCAGATGCGCGCAGATTTTCGGAGATGTTTTCAACGGTAGCGGGGAGTTTTGCTGGAGCAAGAGCGGAGTATGCCTCAAATGCGCCGGTCGCCCCCTTTGTAGAAACATTGATTATAACAGAAGCGTCGAGAACTTCCTTTGCTATTGCATTTTCGCCCACAGCTCTTGCGCGATTCTCCCCGACAAATTTGTTTATGCGATGAGCAAGCTCTTCCGCTTTTTCCAATGTCCTGTTAAGGACAACTATCTCGGCTCCTTTTTCCGCGAGAGCAAATGCAACAGCGCTCCCCGTTCCGCCCGCGCCAAGAATGACAACTTTGGCGTTTCCGAGAGTTTCCCTCTTTTGTTCAAGGAGTTTCTCGAGGCTTTGTCGGTATCCAATTCCGTCAGTATTCCATCCCTTGAGTTCTCCTGAAGGAAGTTTCTGAATGAGATTAATAGCCCCGATAGCTTTTGCCAAAGGATCAAGCTCGTCGACAAAATCAATAGCCACATCTTTGAAACCAACACCTGCTCCTCCTCCGATATACTTCGGATCTGCCTTGAGTGTGTTGAGAATCTCTGCGGTATCTTTGGGGTCGCCGACCATCATCGCCACAGCAGAATCTATTCCGAAATGCTTATACGCCGCATTCCACATAGCTGGAGTTTTTCCCGGATAGTCATGCTCAATCAAAGCAATACCGTAATGAGTATGACTTTCGAGGTCTGATAAAGAATCTAAATTTTTAACTGGTTCTTTTGCAAACCGGAGCAAGCCATTACAGAATTGGTCCTGATTTTTCATGAAATTTTCTCCTTTTTCCATTGTTTATACTATAAATTACAAATTACTTTTTTAAATATATCACAAAATCATAACACCGACAAACCTCCTTACAAATAAGAAAATGTTGTTTTAGTAATAACGGAATCATCAGTGAGTTCAGAAGGAGGAATATTATAAATTACACCAAGATTGTAAATAAGAGATTGTTTGTCAAAAATATCTGGACTGGATCCGCTGAAATCGCCCGCGACGAGAGAACCTATTTCCATATTATCAACTGTGAGAATTTTTGCTTTTTGGTTAAAAGAAATTGTTTCTGGCGGCAAATTCGCCCAGTCCGCGCCAACTTTGTCAATAATTTTTATATCGATTATTTCTCCTTCGCAAAAACCTTTATTGAAATTGCATGTTCGTTCCCCGGGACGAAATATCGTCGTTATTTTTTTACCGCGAACTAAATCAGAATATATTTTTCTGAAACCTATTTCATTTCGTGGTGTTACTGATGATAAAGCTAAACGATCAAGTGTCATTTTATTCAGTAATTAAAGTGAGTTAGCTCTCAGTATACAGCGGATTGCATTTTAGGCAAATACCCAGCTCTTCAAGCTTGTCGAGATATTTTACGATAGTCATAATATATTCAGAGTGGCTCCAAGTGAGTGGCGTCGCGGAGAGCTGTTCGCCGCTATAAGGGTGCAACTGTTCCGAAAAAACTCCTGATGCGCCCGCGTATTTTACCGCCCATGCGAGCCACTGATGCACTGGCGCAAAATCCGCTTCGTTTTTCGCGCGCGCAATATAGTACTGCGCGAGCCACATCGTCGTAATAATCCACGGATTTCCGGGAACTCCTGTCGTATCCCGAAAATAAATATCTCCTTCGTAGCGCGCGACACCGCCGACTGAAGTCTTTACCAAAATGCGATCCTCCACTTGCTTTATGGAGCGCAAAAGACGCGGGTCTTCGATGTCTAGCACCCCGAATGCAAAGATGCCATAGATGCTCGACATATCAAGCGTACGGTCGTATGCAAGCGTGCCGTCGTCTTGAACATTGAGCATTTTCACAAATATCCCCGCGCTCTCGTCGTATAAATAAGTGAGAATTGATTGGCGAATCTCAAATGCGGCAGTGGTGTAAATATTTTCGCTTTTTTCTTTACCCAAAAGTTTTGCGAATTTTGCCGCGCATATAAGCGCGCCGTACACGGAAGCTGCAGTAAATGTGTGAATACCGAATTTTTCTTCCCAAAGATCGTACGACGCTTTTGGCAGGCGTGTTTTTGGGTCGCGGTACGAAATCATAAAATCCGCCGCGCGTTTTACAAGCGTGTTATAAACTTTTTCGATGAACTCAAGGTCTTTCGACTGAGAATAGTGATGCCAGAGAGCGATGAGGACAAGGGCTGTTTCGTCTTCCTGAATGGGAAGCTCTATTTTGCCGTTTCTCATCCATGGATGCCACGAGCTTCCCAAGGATTCATCGGGGCGATATTTGTGCATAAAATATCCGTCGTCGGTAATGACATGGTCGCAGAAATTAAAAAATCGCTCTGCAACATTGAAATCGCCGGTCATATCAAAAGCCATAGCGGAAAATGCTCCGTCGCGTGGCCACATATAGCTGTAGGTATCGCGACCATTTTGCATCATATCGGAATCCGCCGAGGCAATAATCGCCCCGCGGTCGTCTGCGTGCGAGCGTATAGTGAGAAGTGACCTCTTAAACAGAACGATTTCATCTTTCGTAAGTCCGTAAAAGGTAAAATCGTACTTGTTTACCCATGCGTGCCAATAGTCGCGCGTGGTGCGAAGCAAATGCTCGGGTTTTTTTTCGATTGCATACGCGTTCTGCGCGAGCGCGTCCTTGATGGACTTTGCGGCCGCTATCCAATAATAAACAGTTTTTGATTCGTGCGGCGCGAGGTCGAGATAGAAACCTATCACCGAGTCCGACGGTCCGTGCTCTATCAAATTTTTCGAGAGTTGTCCGTCCTCGGCATCTTTGAAACTTCCTTCCTTCCCTTCTATTTTAAATATCCCCGTCGTGTAGTCGTCGAAGCTTCCTTTTGCGGACAAGCCATTTATCAAAAATACCCGTTTGCCATTGTAGTGAATGACCACGTGGTGTATCGGGTCGAAATATGCGGTGTCGCCACGGTGCGACTCATACATCTCAAACTCATGACCAAAGAAAAGTTTTATGGTTCGCGCGCGGTCGGAATCGTTCGTCACTTTTACCTCCCGCAAGAAAATATTCTTCTCATTATAAACTGCATCGGAAAAATTAAGCGTCACGCCGAGGGTCGCATTTTTTGCGGTTGTTTCACCAATCAAAGACTCTGTGGCGGAACGAATCTGCAAATCCCAATTTGAATGGTCAAACCAATTGAGCTGATAGTCGGCAAAAACACCGATGCGATGCGTATAATGTCCGCCAACATGATTTTCCAATCCCACATATGGAAAATAAAAGTCACGCACTTGCGCGCGTTTGTCTGTGCAGACAAGAATATTCCCATTACCGAGAGAAAGAGATTTAGGCATAAATAAAGTATACCCCCGCGTCTGTTTTTTGCATAGGGTTTTTGCTTACGACAACTCCTTAATTTTAATCTTTTTTGCGTATGAAGGATGCCCGACGACACGCAAGCGCAAATCTTGAAGGACATTCATATACGCGATAAACGCTTCATAGGGCGTGTTGTAGGGATTGAAATACTTGTGCACATCGCCGTCATTGAACCATTTGGTGCACATATAATAAAAGTGGTCGGAGGTTTGAAGTTTTCGCCAGTCGCAGATGAGCTTTTCATCGTGCGTCGCAAGCACATCCTCTTCAAGCTTGTAAACACTTTGTATGGCGTCGTGTTGCATTGGGTTTGATAGCCAAGCGGAGAGGTCGCGCTCGACATCCGCCCATGACATAAAATGATGCACATCAAGCTCTCCCATCGGCTCATAGCGCGCGATTGCCTCGCTTGGTGTTATGAAATCGTTATCGGGATGTTTGTAGATTTCCTCCGGCAAATGACGGAGAAAATTAAAAATGCCGGTATCTTCCCATTGGTGCTCGCCGAATGTTTCGTAGTCCATAAAGAGGTTGATGACATTGCCGTTACCATTTACCTGATTTGCCCAATTCGCAAACTTAGGCGCAGTTAAGGGAAAGTCAGCCCAATCTTTTGACGAAAAACGAAACGCTATGTCGTCCGAAAGGCGATAATTTTTGAGCATAAGTTTGAGATTTTGCGTGCCTCTCGGACGATAGAGAAAATTCGGACTCCTCCATCCAAGCACATGGTCCGCCCCTTCGGCGATGATGCCCTTGTACCCCATCTTCTCTACCTCCACCGCGAGCGCATTATTGTAGATGAGCTCGGTATTGCGAAAGACTGCCGGCGTCACGCCAAAGAGTTCTTTGACTTTATCTCGGTGCATTTTTACCTGTCGGCGAAACTCATCTGGAGAATACAAAAATGAAAGTGAATGATAATAGGTTTCCGAAAGAACTTCAACGCGACCTGTTGCCACGAGTTTTCGGAATGACTCAAGCGTTTCGGGACTAAACATTTCGAGCTGGTCAAGAAAAACACCGGAGAAAGAAAAACTTACTTTAAATTCCGGATACTTGTTCAAAAGTTCAAGCAAGACTGCATTTGTCGGCAGATAGCACTTCCCAGCCACTTTGTTTAAAATCTTTTTGTTGTTGATTGAGCGATCCGACTCGTCGTTGAAATATTCGCTGTCATTCCCAATATCAAACACGCGATAATCCTTCACGCGAAACGGCTGATGAACTTGAAAATAAAAACAGATGGACGCCATATGGTTAGTCGAAAGTTAAAAGTGTAAAGTCAAAAGTAAATACAGAGCAAAAATTCTGTAGCCCATATTATATCATATCACCAGCACTTCGGGCTGGATTCCGCAATCACAAAGTATTTTTTCATAATAGTCGATGCACTTTTTGCTTGCCGCATCCCATGTGACTTTCTTTACTTCCTCGCGACTGTTGCCCCAGAGAGTTTGCCAAAGCGAGCGATGTGAAATAACCCCAAGAATTTTGTTTGCCATATCTTCCGTATCCCAAAAATCAGTTTTGAGCGCGTGAGAAAGCACTTCGGATACGCCGGACTGCTTCGAAATGAGGACTGGAGCGCCAGAAATAATGGATTCTAGCGGAGTAATGCCAAACGGCTCCGACACGGACGGCATCACAAAAAGATCAGCTGCGCGATATACTGCATTCAAGTCATCCCCACGAAGAAAGCCGACGAAGATAACGCGGTCAGAGATGCCGAGATATGCCGCCTCGAGCATCATCTGCCTTTCCATATCTCCGCTTCCAGCAACAAGAAACAGCGTATTTGGTTTTACTTCGAGAACGCGTTTTGCCGCGCGAATAAAATACTCGGGTCCTTTTTGAATTGTGATGCGTCCCGCAAAAAGAACGATTTTTTGACCTGCTTTTTTGAGTTGAGAAAGTCTGTCGGGGATATTCGCGTAATCGCATTCGTCGATACCGTTGTGCACCACTTCGATTTTTGAGGCCGGGATACCATAGTGTTCAACAATTTTTTGTTTGGTAAAATTACTGACTGCTATAATGCCATCGGCGTAGTTCATTGCACCTTGTTCTATGTTGTAAACGTCCCGGTTCATCCCCTGCCCGCCAGTGCGGTCAAACTCCGTCGCGTGCATATGGAGGATAAGCGGCTTTCCAGAGACCTTTTTTGCCTCAACACCGGCAAGGAAAGACAGCCAATCATGCGCGTGTATAATATCGAATGTTTCCTTTTTTGCAATCTCCCTCGCGCGAATGGCGTAACGACGCACTTCTTGAAAGAGCGTATTTCCATAAATACCCGAGAGTATTTTGTCTCGTTCGTGAATGTATCCATCGGATGTAACGTATGGTTTGAGCGGTGTTTCAATCTCCAAAAATTTTACACGCCTCTCATCGGCAAAAAGAATGTTCATAAAAGAAGCCGACACACCAACTTTTTTCGGTAACACAAAAAGGACTTCAATTTTTCGCGCCGCGAGTGCGCGCGTCAGCCCAAAACACGCAGTGCCAAGGCCACCGCTGTTATGAGGAGGAAATTCCCATCCGAACATAAGGACGCGCATATTGTTATAAGAGCTTGCGCTTATTGTAGCACGACTGGAAAAAGAAAAATGCGGAAATTGGCTGTGGATAAGTGAATTATTTTTTCTTATACTGTGTAATTTTGAAAAACCTTGATTTTTTCGCAACAAAGTGGTATAGTTTGCATTTAATGGAACCACTCGCCTTCCCCGTCCGCATCAACCGCTACCTTGCTCACAAGGGATTTTCAACGCGTCGCGGGGCAGATGAACTCATCACAAAAGGTTTGGTAAAAATAAACGGCAAAATCGCGGTGCTTGGCGACAAAGTAGCATCAAGCGACGATATCGTTGAGGTTTCTCCAAAAATTATTTCAAAAATCGAAGAAGGATATCGTTATGTTGCCTATTATAAGCCACGCGGTATTTCAACAGATGTGCAGACAGAGGGCGAAAGCATCAAGTCATCGCTTCCGGCGCTCCGAGGGCTCTTCCCTCTCGGGCGCCTCGACAAGGATTCGCAAGGGCTCATCATCCTCACCAACGACGGGCGTCTCACCAACCGCGTCCTTTCGCCCGACCTCGCACACGAAAAAGAATACTTGGTAAGGGTAGACAAAAAGATTACAGATGCGTTCATACGCCACCTTGAGCGCGGCATTTTAATAGAAACTTATAAGACAAAACCCGCTAATGCGCGCAGGTCTGGCGAAACTATTTTCCGTATTGTTCTTACTGAAGGCAAGAAGCACCAGATTCGCCGTATGTGCGCCGCAGAGGGATATAAAGTCATGGAACTCACTCGTATGCGCATTATGAATATCAAACTTGGCGACCTTAAAGAAGGCGCATATCGAGACATATCGGGAACCGAACTCGCAACACTCAAGAAAAGTATCGGACTGTAGTTGTAACTAAAAATAATTAGAGAAAATCATTACGCCGATAATTGCCGAAGTCAGGCACACCACAAGCACAAACCCGCCCATAGTATCTTTGATTTTCCCGATTACAGTGTCGGTGTTCGGTTCAACTTTATTGCATAAATCCTCAACGGCAGTATTGATTATTTCGGCAGCGAGGACAGCGCCAATACATCCTATAATAATAATCCATTCAGGCATCGAAAAATCAAGATAAAAAGCGGATACTAGTACCGCAAGCGCAATGACGCTCTCGATACGGAAATTTACCTCCTCGCGCCACACCGTATGTATGCCGTTCATTGCCCATTGGAAACTTTTTATCAATTTTTGCATTATTTTCAGTATACCAAATTTTAGTGCAAATCTAGAAACTTCAGTTTTTCTTCGCGCGTCCATCTTTTAAACTCGGACTCGCGCGCGCGGGCAGTGGCAAAGTCAGGTACTTTTTCGGAGTATTTAAGCACGACCGGTCGGCGGATTTTTGTATAATGCGCTCCACTCTTTAGGTAATTGTGTTTGTGGAGACGCTTTTCAATATCATTTGTAGAACCAGCATAGAGCGTCCCGTCCGCACACTCCAAAATATAAACAAAATAGGACATAGTTATTCCGCAAGTTTTGTAAAAAATTTCCAGATCATATACATAACCTTAGTGTCATATTCGCAATACTCAAGCATCTGACGTTTTTTTTCTTCTGCTAATTCACCGGTTAACTCACCTGCTGTTATTTGCCTATATGCTTCAATCGCATCAGTTCCATTTTGAACACTAAGTTTTTTATACGACAGGTCTGGCGCAAGAACTGTCTGCACTTTTTTAATTGATGCGCTACCTTTAAACCCGGGATGAACATAGTATTGGTTATCAACAATATCCATTAAATCGTATGTGCGATCTATCACGCTGTGAAGAAATTCAAACTGCAGTGGCACCAGGCTCGCAAGTTCACGATTTCTTGAATTCTCAAATTTCTTATACCAAGAAATAATACTTCCCGTATCTCCTATGTGTGAACGCAAGCTCTTAACTATACGTTCCGCGGGGTCTCCGTGGAGCAACAGAAGTTCAAAATGTTCCAGCGGAGCATTTTTATCTTTCAGTACATGAAGAGAATACTGGAACACAATATGCTGATATGGATGATACCCGTCAAATATGGGAATTGCAGTCGGGAATGTTTCATAATCTAAAAAATAAAGCGGGAAAGTTAGAGAATTCAGTTCAGCTTTAATTGCCTCTAAATCAATGATCGGTTCTTGAGACTTATACATCATAACCTGATTCAACTTTCTCGGCTTTGCCGCCTCCTCGTCCTCCTTCTTTTTTTGGGGTTGCAATCTGTCATCAATGGGAACCTTGTCTATGGTCAATATTCCGGCATCGAGCAGTTCTTTCAAGTACTTTTTGCTATTTCCGATTCTATTGAGGTCATGCACGCTATATGACGGCACGCTCGGGTTAATATATGTGAAAGCGGTGCAATGTGAGCTACGCCCTTTGTAATGACACGGGCACGGCGCGGTCGGAGTTTCTTTTTCAGATAAAAATAAGGATGCCTCGTCCATTTCAATAAGCACCGATGGCGCGAGGTTGTCTATTTCTTTTGTTTTATCTTCAATAATAAAAAGCTGATTTGGCGCGAAAGCAAGCGGGCCGGACTTCACATACCCTTTGTTCAGCCTAACAAGATATTTATTTCGAATCGGCACGTTGCACATGAGAAGAACATTAACCTGAAATGCAATGTCGTTTTCATATTGTAATTCTTTTTTCTTGCTTACTTTTTTAGGTTTGCCGTCTTCCTCGTCATCTTCGTCAGAAGTGGAAGACATTTTTATTTCATACAAATCATAAGCATCTGCGCTTTCGTTCCATTTCAAAACATCAGTCGCGACTAAAAATTTATCAGTAATAAACACCGCCTGAAAAATGACCTTGGTCTTTTCTGCGATAAGTTTCTGGGTATATTTTTGCGCTTCTTCTCCGCGACCATTCACCATTTTGCCTTCGGGAAACATTACACGAGCTAATTCTTCAACATCATTACCCATCTCTCCAAGCGCTTTTTCAAACTCTGAAATTTCAAATTTTGAGTATTCTTTCGGTTGGTGCAGTTTTACCCATACATTATTCGGGCATTCGCGATATAAAATAAAATCGGTTTTAGTTACTTTCATTACTCCAATTGTACCCTAAAGCATTTTGAGTACAAAATGTTTAGGCGAAACGATTGTCTATTGAAGAGGTAGCACCATCGCAATGTGTTCCAAGAGCATTTTGGGGGACGAGCCGCGATTGGCAAGGTATGTTTTTGCTTGGAAAATTTCGCGGAAAATATTGCTCGTAACATTACTATGCTTTTCCGCCATGCGTGTGTATAAAATACGCTCAATGTGGTCAAGCATGCGGCGAGGGAGCTCGCGGTCGGCGGTTTCGCGGTCTTTTTTGTCCGACATTTTTTTTGCCATTGCAAAACGATCTTCAAGCGCCGCATCAATAAATTTCTCCGCCATTTTTTTCGCATCATCCTTGGGCGCTGTGTTTACGGATGCCACCAACACTCTCGATAGAAGCGTTGGCAAAAGCATCTCCGCTCTCGGAATGATAATAAAAAAATGCGTGCCTGAAGGCGCTTCCTCAAAAGTTTTCAAAAGCGCGTTTTGTGCTTCGTGAGTGAATGATTCACTGCCTACGATAAAGATTTTACGCGCGCCTCCGAATGCTGTGCGCGTCTGCGCATCTTTGAGCACCCGCGCTTCATTAATACCGAGTGATTCGTAAAAATTAACAGTCAAATCGGGATTGCCTTTTGTCTCAATGCCCAAATTTTTGGAAATGGCAAAAAGAAGCGCGGGCAAAATGTCAGCATACACGCCTTCTATAATGTGAGCATGATGCAAGTATCCTGTTTTTTTGTAGTTTTCGAAGATGCGATCCATGGCATTTTTCCTCAAAGCGAGCTAAATTGCTTTTTAGGGTACGACTTTTATTTTTTGGCGAGGATGCTTTTCTTGTAGGTATCAAGGTGCTCAAGAGCAATGCCGGTACCCTTTACCACGCAGTAAAGCGAGTCTTCAGCAAGCACCGCCTTTACTCCGGTGCGACGCAGAACCAACTCGGGAAAATTGCGAAGCTGTGATGAACCGCCGGTCATGATAATCCCCTGATCAATAATATCCGCCGCAAGCTCGGGCGGCGTCTCTTGCAAAACATCTTTAATCGCGCGGACAATCTCGCGGAGCTCGCGATCAATCGCTTTTACGATTTCATTTGTTGTAACCTGCGCCGTACGCGGAAGTCCCGTAATATAATCGCGGCCCTTTATGGTGAGAAGGAGCTCATCGTCAATATTCACCGCTGACCCGATTCGCACCTTTACCTCCTCCGCAGTACGGTCGCCAATGGCAAGATTAAATGTTTTTTTAATATGATCGGCGATTGCATGGTCTATTTTATTTCCGGCGCATTTTACGGAAGTTGATGCGACTATTCCGCCAAGAGAAATTACCGCAACATCAGTCGTACCGCCGCCAATGTCCACAACCATATGCCCGCGCGCTTCATAAATAGGAATACCTGCGCCGATTGCGGCAAGAATCGGCTCCTTGACCACATACACATTTTTTGCGCCGGCTTTAATCGTTGCCTCAATAACCGCGCGCCGCTCTGTCGACGACACTCCTGCCGGCACCGAAACCATCACTTCGGGTTTCAAGATACTCCACTTTCCAAGCGCCTTCTCCATATAGTAGCGAATCATCGCCTCGGTCACGCGATAATCCGCAATGACGCCGTCTTTCATGGGGCGATACGCAACAATGTTGTCGGGGGTGCGACCAATCATTTGTTTTGCCTCGGCGCCAACCGCCATAATGCGATTATCTTGCTGGTTCACTGCAACCACGGATGGTTCATTGAGGACCACGCCTTTGCCCGGAATAAACACGAGTGTGTTCGCCGTGCCGAGGTCAATGCCGATTTTTGTTACAAAAAGTCCCATAATTATTTGTTTTCAGGTGATTCCTCGAGCATCATCTGCGCGCGTTCAATATCAACACCGATGGCGCGCAGGCGGTGTTCCACATCCTCATATCCACGGTCAATCGTAGTGTCCACATTATGTATGACCGACTCCCCTTTTGCAACTATCGCCGCAATGACGAATGCGAGACCCGCGCGGAGATCAGGACTCATGAGCTTCCTTCCGTGAAGCTTGGATTTCCCGCGCACAAGCGCTCGATGCGGATCCATCATCGTAATACTTGCCCCCATCGCAGACAAGGCCTCCGTGTAGTTGAGTCGGCCTTCAAAAATTGTTTCAAAAACTGTGCTTTCGCCGTCTGCTTGAGTCAAAAGCACCGTCATAGGCGCTTGCAAGTCTGTCGGAAAGCCGGGATACTCGTGGGTTTTGATATCAACAGGCAACAAGCGCGACGGCGCGCGCACAATCATTTCGGTTTTCTTTGTTTCAATAGTAACGCCCGCACTGCGAAGAATTTCAATCGGCGACTCAAGGTGCAAGGGGTCACAATTTGTAATATGAAGCTCGCGAGCGGCAAGCGCGCCGAGAATGAGGAAGCTTCCGGCTTCAATACGGTCGGGTATCGTTTTGTACCGGTGACCCTTTCCGGTCAAAAGTTTTCCGCCCTTAATAGTAACTGTCGACGTACCTGCGCCGGAAATCTTTGCTCCGCATTTATTTAAAAAATGAGCGAGGTCGGCAATCTCGGGCTCCATCGCGGCATTTTTAATCGTCGTTGTTCCTTTTGCAAGCACGCCGGCCATCATAAATGTCTCAGTAACAGTGACACTTTGGTTTTTGAGAAAAAATTCTGCGCCGCGCAAACCGCCCTTTGCTTCAACAACATACGAATCGTCTTTTATCGTCACCCTTGCGCCCATTTTTTCAAAACCATCCACAAAGAGGTCGAGCGGGCGGGCGCCAATGACGCAACCGCCGGGGTGCGGAAAGGAAACTTTTCCGTATCGCGCGAGAATAGGCCCGGTAAGCACTATGGAAGCGCGCATTCGTTTTGCAATTCCCGGAGTAAGCTCGGTTGCAAAACTATGCGGCACTAAAACTGTATATATCCCATTTTTTGTATTCACCACATCCGCCCCCATATCTTTGAGTAGATCAAACATTCGGAGCGTGTCACTTATCTCCGGTATATTAGCGAGAGTTACCACGTCACGGAAAAGGACAGTTGCGGCTATAGCCTTGAGTGCGGCATTTTTTGCGCCTGTCACGCGGACGGTGCCGCGGAGATTATGTTCTCCGCCGAACCCTTTAATAACAAAAGTATTGCTCATAGAGATGTATTCTGTATACTACTACGTCACTGCCATTTTGACCAAACATGGACTTTATGCGGTAATGTCGCCACTCTAGCGTTTTTCGTTTTTCAGCTTTTCCGTTAATATGAAGATATGCAGATTATTACCGTCGCCCCAATCGTCCGCGGCGCGCTCAAAAGCGCGCTCACCTATTTTTCAAAAGAGCCGATTGCCGCGGGAATGGTAGTAGTGGCGCCAGTGCGCACCCGCGAAGTTCCCGCAATTGTGCTTGAATCGCGAGAAGCGTCGAGCGCAAAAAGCGCGCTGAAATCATACGACTATGCAATACGAAAAATCATGCGCGCAAAACCGCGACGCATTTGGTTGCCGGAATTTCTAAAATCCGCGGAAGAAACCGCGAATTTTTCAGCGCAGAAGTTTGGGGAGACACTCCTTGCCATAACGCCAAAAACGATACTCGATGCGCATCTTCAAGGCGCGCTTGCCGAACCTCAAGAATTTATTCGCAAATATCGTTTCGAAATACTTGCGATTCAAAGCGGAACTCGCGCGCGTTATGACGCATACAAGCGACTCGTGCGCGAATCATTTGCGCGCGGAGAGTCGGTTTTTATATGCGTTCCCACCGAAGACGATGCCATGCGCGCCTCATCCGCTCTTGGGCATGGTATTGAAAATTACACATTTACATTTCACGGTGGTGTCACAAAAAAGCGCATTCTTCTCTACTGGCAAAATGCCGCAAAAGAAAAACATGCCGTCCTCGTAGTGGGAACGGCGCAATATCTTGGCCTGCCACGCTATTTCAAGACAATCGTTCTTGAGGAAGAACACTCGAACGCGTGGAAAACCATGTCTCGCCCGCTTCTTGATTTAAGAATTTTTGTGGAAGGATACGCGCGCGCTTGCGATAGCACATTTATCATGGGCGGCGCCATACTGCGAGCGGAAACACATGAACGAATTAAGAACGGTACCATTGGTAAATTTGACCGCATCTCCGCACGCGCGGAGAGTGATACGAAAACAATCTTGATAGACCCACGCCTCGAAGAAAAATCTGTCCGAGAAAACGAGGGCAAAAAGGGAATGATTGTGCTAAGCATGGAAGCGCGAGCACTTATTCAAAATGCGTCCGAATGCAGTGAAAAAGTGTTTTTGCTTGCCGCGCGCAAAGGTCTTGCGGGAGTAACTTCTTGTGGCGACTGTGGCACGCTCATCAAATGTCCAAAGTGCGACACGCCGCTCGTAATCCATAAAAAAGAATCAGGTAGTAATCAAGCACAAATTTTTATCTGTCACGGATGCGGATATACGCGCGTCCCTGAAAACAATGTGCACGAAACCTGCCCGAATTGCGGCGGGTGGAAACTTCAAGGTGTCGGCGTTGGCATCGAACGTGTAAGCGATGAAGTGGCTCGCCTTTTCCCCGATACTCCGCGTTTTGTTTTGGATGGTGACCACGCAAAAACACGCGCGCAGGCAAAAAAAATCATTGCGCAATTTGAAAAGTCTCGCGGCGGCATCCTCATCGGCACACCAATGGCGATTCCACTGTTAGAAACTGTGAGCCGCGCTATCATTGTTTCTATCGACTCGCTATTTGCAATCCCAGACATCCGTATGTCAGAACGCATCTTTGCGCTTGTTCTTGTCCTCCGTGAAAAAACCGAAAAAACACTTGTCATCCAAACCCGCGCAGACGACACAACTATTTTTAAACAAGCTCTTACGGGAAATCTCCTGGATTTTACTGAAAACGAACTCGCTCTTCGCAAAGTATTTTCCTATCCGCCGTATGGCACAATCATAAAAATCACACTTCGCGGCAAGCGCGCCGACATTGCTCCAGAAATGGAACGATTAAAAATTTTCCTAAAAGATTACGCGTTGGTAATCCCGGGAACACTTGCTAAAGAACCAAAGAATATTTTTCGCATGCACATGATTCTAAAACTGGCAGAAGGTATGTGGCCTGACAGCGCGCTCCTTAAAAAACTTCACGCCCTTCCTCCGCAATTTACGATCGAAGTAAATCCCGACCATTTACTTTAAAAAAACACCCGGATACGCTATGATAATCGAGTCATGGTAACGATTCTCCAAAAAGAAGCTCTGGTGCTTCGTGAAAAAGCCGAGCCGGTAAATCCAAAAGATTTTGGTTCTCCTCGGCTAAAAAAGATTTTAGAGGACATGGTAACCGCTCTTGAAAAAGAAGAGGACGGTGTGGCGATAGCTGCACCGCAGATTGGCGTACCGCTCCGTATTTTTGTCGTGTCGCACCGCGCATTTGAATTCGAAGACAGGGTGGAAAATGCTCATAATCACGATGCCCAAGGCGCGAATCAGCTGATTCGCAAGCGCTCCAATATGGTTTTCATTAATCCTGTCATCACAAAACTCTCACGCAAAAAAGTATGGTTGCCGGAAGGGTGTCTCTCGGTGCGCTGGCTATACGGCGAAGTGGAGCGTAGGGACAAAGCTACAGTGCGCGCATACGATGAAAACGGCAAGGCGTTCACTTTGGGTGGAAGCGGACTTCTCGCGCAAATCTTTCAGCACGAGACCGACCATCTCAATGGAGTACTTTTTATCGACTCCGCGCGCAATGTTGAAAAAATAACCGCCGAAGAGCAGAGGATACGACGAGAAGAATCGGGAAATAATAAAAAATAATGCCAGAAATCAAAATCGCATTCTGGGGCACATCGCGTTTTTCAGTCATCGTTCTCGACAAAATGGCGCAAAATGGTATTCTCCCCTCTCTAATTATTACCGCTCCGCCACGAAAAAAGGGGCGTGGTCTTGAAATGTCTCAAAGCGATGTAAAGGTATGGGCAGACGCGCACCATGTCCCCACCCTTGAGCCAGAAAAGTTGGATGCTGAATTTTGCTTTCGACTTTCGACTTTCGACTTTGGACTGTTTGTCATCGCCTCTTACGGCAAAATCGTTCCACGCACAGTGCTCGACCTTCCTAAATACGGCACACTCAACGTACATCCTTCCCTCTTGCCGAAGCTCCGCGGAGCATCGCCGATTCAAAGCGGGATTTTAGAAGATGTTCCATTGTTCTCCAGTCACGAGACAGGCGTGACTATTATGCTCATCGACGAAAAAGTAGATCACGGCCCAATCGTCGCGCAAGAAAAAATCATTATTCCAAACTGGCCGCCACAAGGACTGGAGCTTGAAGAAACACTCGGGATTCTCGGTGGTAAACTTCTTGCAAAAACAATTCCGCTTTGGATTGCCGGCACGATTACTCCAAAAGACCAAGACCATGACCAAGCGACCTACACAAAAAAGATGACGAGTGGAAGCGGGCAGATATATCTCGATGATGACCCTGTGCGAATGTATAGGAAAATTCGCGCATTCGACACGTGGCCGCGAGCGTACTTTATTACCGAGCGCAATGGCAAGGATATGCGCGTCGTGATAACCGAAGCGCATGTGTCAGACGGCAAGCTCATCCTCGACCGCGTCATCCCCGAAGGGAAAAAAGAAATGTTGTACGAGGATTTTGTGAGAGGACAGAGGGGTAGTTAGTAGTTGGTAGGTTTTAGTTTGTAGGAATTATAAAACATAAACACAAAAAACGCCCCAAAAGGCGTTTTTTCTACTCCATGCAAACTATCAACTACTAACTAATTTACTATTTCTATCTTCTCAATTATCATATCCTCCACGGGTCTGTCATTTGCGCCAGTCTTGGTATTCTCAATTGCCGCTACCACATCCATCCCTGCGGTCACTTTACCAAATACCGTATGTTTCGTATCAAGGAAATTATTGTTTGCTGTATTGATAAAAAACTGACTGCCGTTTGTATTAGG
>JACRKU010000002.1 GCA_016215205.1 Candidatus Yonathbacteria bacterium
ATTGAAGAATATATGAGATACTACAATCAAGAAAGAAAACAGTGGGAAAAGAAAAAGATGACTCCTGTTGAATACAGAAATCATCTTTTAGCCCATGTGTAGGTTTTATTTAAGTGTCTACTAAATGGGGTACGGTTCACACAATCAGAACCACGGGCATCACGAGAAAAAACATCATACTGTTATCCATTTCAATCTCCTAAAAATGTACGTAACAAAAACCCATGAATAAGGTACCATTCTCGGTGCAATTTGTCAATCACTGCGATAATTGCTATCATGGCGACATGGCGCTTGTGCAGAATAAAAAGATTCACTTCAACTACGAAATCCTCGAGCGCTATGACGCCGGGGTCGAGCTTTCGGGTGGAGAAGTGAAATCATTGAGGGCTGGACGAGGGTCGCTTGAGGGTTCGCATGTGACTGTGCGCGGGGGTGAGGCATTCCTCATCGGTGCAACCATTCAGCCATACCAAGCAAATAATGCACCAAAAGGATACGACGCGACCCGTAACCGCCGACTCCTTTTAACCAAGGACGAGATTGCCGAGCTTTCCGCGCAAGAGTCCAAAAAGGGTTTGACAATTGTCCCCGTTTCAGTGTATAGTAAGGGACACAAGCTCAAGGTCGAAGTCGCGGTCGTTCGTGGCAAAAAAACGCACGACAAACGCGAAACGCTTAAAAAACGTGAAGCCGAGAGAGATGTGATGCGCGACATCAAAGGCGCCACGACCACGAAAAAAGAATTTTATTAAAAATTCTTCTCGTGGCACAGTAGGTCATTAAAAATAAAATTATAAAAATCGGCGTGCCGCGAGATGCGGTACTCCGCATTTTTCGCGGGGATGATCGGCCTAGACAGGCGATTCCCTCTTGCAAGTGCTATGCCGAGAATGCTCGAGATCTCGTTAAACCTCGAGTACACAAGTACGTGCTAAAAACACTCTTGCAAAAGCAAAGTCAATCGTCTCACCATTTTTTGGTGTAGCAGACTTTGCTCCTGCTTACGCTATCGCCTAAGCAGCATTCGCGCTTCATACGCCCTCTCGGAAGTCGCGGGTGACATAAACCGAGGGCTCATCGCTTTGAACTTTTTCGACAAAGCGAAACAACAAAGAAAATCGGTTGTGTATGATTTAGAATACTTTCTACATACACTGCCTAAATCTTCATGAAGTATTCTACGCATAGTAGACTCTCGCAAGAACATCGTCTGCACGGGGGTTCAATTCCCCCCATCTCCACACAAAGAAACTTGGTTGGAAACGGAAGCGTCGCGGGATTTTTGCGGGGCAAAAATCCCGCTCCGCAAACCGAAATCCGCTTTTGTTTTCGCCGTAAATTCAAAAAGTTCGCCCCAGTTGATTGAAAGCGTTTTCTCTTTGAGAGAAGGGTTAGAGCCGATGGAACGGAAAAAATCTCGCCAAGCGGAATAATTTTGCTCGTCTTTCAATTTCGTGGCTTCTCTCAAAGACAAAACGAAAATCCGCAAGGGTTCGACCCAATTCTTTCTCTGTCGCCCAAAATCAGCCAAACTTTCTTCCAACTTGGCTTTTTGGCGGAGCAATAAATCTTTGCGTTCAAGATAAATTTCGCGTTCAATATCGCCATCAAGATAAATGGAAACAAGTTTATCCAGTTTTTCTTTTGTTTCGGAAAGTTTGGTTTTGAGATTTTGGGCGACAGTTCCTCTTGAAGAAATTGATTCCCTTTCCCATTCGTTCATCTGCTTTTCCATAGTGTCAATTCCTTCAAGAGGAAGCGATACTGTTTGAAGCAGTGAGTGAAATTGTGCGGCGAGTGCGGATTCTTGAATATACGGCTGACTACATTTACCAAGCTTTTTGGTGCAGTGGTAGTAAGTATATTTCATTCCCCAGCGATTGATTGAGTATTGAGCCGTTATCATTCCGCCGCACTCACCGCACCGCATCAGTTGTAAAAATGGAAAATCGTGACGAGCTTTTTGTTTTCTCGGTTTGGCTTTTCTCGCAAGCACTTTCTGCACTGCTTCAAACAGTGTCGGAGAAAGAATTGGCGCAAAGCTTCCGTCGTGATATTCGCCTTTATGTAAAACAAAACCGAGATATGCTCTGTTGGTGAGAATGCGTGCAACGGAAGCTTTGCCAAGTGGCGTTCGGGATTTGGTCACGATGCCGTGTTCCGCCAAAAACTCAGCTAGTGATTCGTATGAGTAAGTCCCCTTGGCATATTCTTTGTACGCTTTGATGATAATGCGGGAATGAACGGGATGAGGTTCAATGGTCCTAGTTTTCGGATTGTTCACATAGCCAAAGGGAGCTCGGGTAAGCCACTCGCCTCGGCGGAGTTTTTGGCGGATTCCTCGGTTGATGTTTTCCACCAAGTTATCGGAATAGTATTTACTCTGTCCGAACGCCACTTGCAACATGAATTTCCCTTGCGGAGTTGGCTCAAACCAAAATGTCGGAAAGCGCAAAGAAACTATTTTTTGCGTGTCCACGAGATAAATAATTTTTCCACCGTCAACGGAATTTCGAGCGAGACGATCCGGGTGCCAACTGATTATTCCCATCGGCTCGCGAGAATTTTCTATGAGCGACATCATTTCACCGAATTTCTCGCGACCGGGCTTCTTTGCGCTTTTCGCCTCGGTAAATTCTTGGAGAATTTCCACATTTTCTCTACGCGCATATTCTCGCAATTCAAAAAGTTGCGCCTCAATAGACATAATTTGGTGGTCATCATCTTCGGTGGACTTTCTAGCATAGAGAAAATATTTTGGTTTGAGCATAATGTTTTGCATTAGGATTTTAGACATTCATTATTCCGTTTCCTTTTCGTTCAATGCGCCGTGGGATTCTGCCGCGTCCCGCCTTGCGGGACGCGCTACTGCCGAGCGGCGAAGCCGCGAGGCAATCTCTCTCCCAAAACGCGAAAGTTCTATCTGGTGGGAAATTCTGAACCTTGGACGAACCTACTTTGAGCAAAACCTCCAATGAAGCCGCCCCCGCCGCCGTGCCGGAAACCGGCACGCCCCACAAAAAAGTTTTCTTTGCTTTTCCCGATTTGCGCGCGCCCGATTTTTTCTTCTAAAAGGAAAAGAAAACTTTTTTGTGTTGCTCTGCTCTGATGA
>JACRKU010000010.1 GCA_016215205.1 Candidatus Yonathbacteria bacterium
GCACCAATACAAAACTCAACGGCTTTTTCAAAGCCAGAAGGTGGGACGCGCGAAGCGCGTCCCACTGGTTTCCGCCTGAATTTCGCCCAGAATCCAAAGGGGAATTCGCCAAAAATGAATCCAAATCCGGCGCGCTTGCGCGCACTAATTTTTCACCGAGAAGGAGGTTCGAGCCAAAGATTTCTTTGGCACAGACCTTTTTAGCAAAAAAGTCTGAATCAGAAGCAATTTTGTCTATATTCTGTGCGACTTCTAGCCAGTTTTGGAAAGGTTCGAGCCAGTCATTTTGTTTGTGTGAAAGATTGTAGATTTCTTCTTCGAGCGACTTCTTTTCGGACAACAATTTTCCTTTTTGTAAACGATAATCTTCTTTGTCAATTATTTGGTCTAAATAACCATTAAGAAGTCGCTCTAACTTTTGCGACAAAGAAGAAATCTTGTCTTGTTTCTCTTTCACACAAGCAGTCAAAGACTGGGCGGATTCTCCGTGGTCTTGCAGAGCAAGACGATTGAGTTCAACTGCCCAGTCTTTGGGTAAAGAAACTTTTTTGATTTCGGATGATAACTGGCGATTGAGTTCTTCTTCCCGAATACAAGGTTCTTCACACTTCACATTTTTATTTTTCTTTGTGCAGTGATAATAGACATACTCGTGAGTATTACCGTTCTTTTGCTTCTTAACCTTGTATTCGCCAGTTATCATCATTCCGCATGAGGCGCAGGAGATGAGGCCACAAAAGGCTTGTGGGTCGTTTAGGGGCTTTCTGTCGGGCTTACCGCGGAGTTTCAGCATTTCCTGCGCCTGATCAAAAAGTTTCTTTGAAATGATTGGCTCGTACTTTCCTTCGTGCAATTCTCCACCATAGCGAAATAGTCCAGTATAAAATGGATTTGAGAGAATAGAAGTCGCACGGGATTTGTGGATTTTCTTTCCGGTTTTTGAAAAAAGATTGTGCTTCGCCAAAAAGTTTGAGACATCTTCCAGTCTATTTCCACCTTTTACATAGAACTCAAACGCTTGCCTGATAACTTTCGCTTTCTTTCTATCAACGACAACAGTTTTTGTCCTACTATCATTTATGTAACCGACAGGGGCAAGCGTTGGATAATCTCCGTTACGAACTTTTTGGCGAAGTCCTCTTTTGGTATTTTCGGAAAGAGAATCCACATAGTATTTGCTTTGTCCGAAAGCCATGTTCAACATGAATTTACCTTGTGATGTGGAATCACACCAAAAAGTTGGAAACTTCAAGCTCGCAAGTTTCCCTGTGTCGAGGAGGTAAATTAATTATCTTTCCACCATCAATACTATTTCTCGCCAATCTGTCAGACATTCTATGATAGATTTTCTATGTCACGCACCTCTGCGCCGTGGCTCATGGCATCCTGCCCTCGGAAGAGTGGCCTTGGTCAGACTGCAAGGCGCAGCGGAGCGGGACTTCAAACGCTCTTGGTTTAATAGAATGTTGCCTCCGCCATAGGCGGGTGGCTTACGATAAAGGGATACTGGGGCGTTGGAAGTTCTTGGTCGAATGTGACCGTATCAGCAATAACTAACGCATCAATATGATTACTCTGAACAAAGAATCTATTGTCGTGGGCGTTGATGTGCATAAATACTCCCATACGGCTGTAGCTCTCAACGCATGGGGACAGGAAAAAGGGAAACTGGATTTTTCAAACGATTCGCTTCCGGAGTATGCCGCATGGCTTCGGTCACTCGGCGAAAAGCCTGATATCGTGGTCGCGCTCGAAGACGTCAACTGCTACGGAGTCCATCTGGTGGAAGAACTCCGCGGGGACGGCTGGAACATCCGCTATGTTCCAGCCATTTTGACCGAACGGGAGCGCAAGCAATCAACCAAGCGGCAAAAGTCGGATTATACGGATGCGAAGCGGGTGGGCAAAGTCATGCTCACCAAGTACGAGGAGACCTTGCCCGCCAAAGAAAGTATGGCAAATGAGGAGGAACTCCAAACAGCGCGCCAACTTGACCTCCTGCTCATGGAGAGAAGAGATCTAGTCCGGGAAAAGACCGTCCTCAAGAATCAACTTCATGGACTGCTTCATCAATACTACGGCGACCATTACACAGACCAATTCAAGAAGACCTTCCACAGGGACTCCATAGCATTCTACGAGAAAGACCTTGCGCAGGAGGCGGGAAACAAGCGCATCCTCGCCGTAAGCATTGCGCGGCGACTTAAACGGCTCACCCTGCTTGAAGGCCAGATAGTCGCCATTTCAAAGGAAGTGGCGGAGATTGGAGACCTCTCGCCTGCGGTCAAAGCGCTCTCTGAGAACATCCACGGTTGCGGCATGGTAACCGCGGCAACCGTCATGGCGGAACTCACGACGATTAAGCGATTCCACACTCAAGACAAGCTTGCCTCGTATGCCGGTGTCGCTCCCACGGAACGCTCAAGCGGCAGAAAGGTGAAGCTCCACACCAATCCCTTCGGTAACCGAAGGTTCAACAAAGCGCTGCATGTCATCGCTCTTTCCCAGATTGCCTGCAAGGGAGATGAGAGAGGCGGGGTGTACTACCAAAAGAAACTGAAGGAAGGTAAAACCAAGCTCTGGGCGTTGCGGTGCCTCAAACGGCAGATTGTGAAGAAAGTGTTTCAGGTTTTGAAACAGGTCGGGTAACGCAAAAAGAACGCACTCACTTTCTGATTCTTTAACAGCAAGAAAGCTTTTTCACCGCGCCTTCAAAAAAGAAAGAAGCTATCCACATGAGGAGAGGTTAACATAAAAGGAGAGGTTAACATAAAGGGTGCCAAGCCAAAATTCCGTTTGCTTCACCTTTTTCAATTCGCTTTATCATTTCGCCAAAAATTGGACGGCCTGGAATTTTGGCGGATTGCTTTTCGACAAAGACATCAACAACATCAATTTGTTCTTTCAACGCTAAATCTTTCAATTCA
>JACRKU010000001.1 GCA_016215205.1 Candidatus Yonathbacteria bacterium
TAGAGAAAGTGAATGAAAAACTGCAGGAATATGTGATCTACTACAATACCGTCCGTCCGCACACTTCTCTTGGTTTTGTGTCACCGGAGGAGTATTATGTGAAGAACCGAGAAAATTCTCATATGTAGTGAACTAATACATTTATTTATTGTTTCTAAGAATATGGAGTATAATGTTAATGAATCACAATGCCTACGCCACAAGAAGATTCTGCAAAGAAACCAAATCAGACCAATGAACCCGGTGTCTACTTGGGAGTGCCCGGCTCGCCGACTACTGCCGCGCCAAAAGACACGGTATCGACCGCGCGCAGCATACGGACGATGAGGGAAGATATCGCCGAGGCGAAAAAGGGGCTCGGTCACCCTTCTAGTCCTGCTCCAAAAGCGGGGTTTTTTACCGCGACGTGGTCAAAAATTTCCGGGAGAGCAAAAGCGGAAGCAGAGGCGGCCGTGATTGCGGCGGAAAAGGAGCGGATTCGAGCTAAAGAAGAGGCTGAAGAAAAACGAGTTCGTGGAAAGGCTCTAGCGGAGGCCGCCGTGCTTGCGGCAAAAAAAGAGCGAATTCGAGCCGCAGAGGAAGCGATGGCGGCGCGAGCGCGAGCAAAAGCGGAAGCGGAAGCGAAAGCCAAAGAAGAAGCAGAGCGCGCGAAAAGAGCTAGAGAGGCGGAAGCGCTCGCTCTGGAAAAAAAGCGGATTGAAGCAGAAACAGAAGCGGCGCGCCAAAAAGAAATAAAACGCGCGGAAGCTGTTGTGGCGGCGTCTCCCGAAGCCGCTGTCGCCAGAGACAGGGCGGTTGCGGCGGTTTCCACAAAAGTAGCCGAAATCATGGCAACGCACGACTAAGCATTGGCAAAGACCACCAGAGAGGCCGCTCTAATTGCTGAAGAAAAAGAAAAGGCGCGGCTTGCGATTGCAAAAATTGTCGAAGACGAAAAAAACGCTCTTGGTGAAGTAACAAAACTCATTGAACAGGAAGAAAGAGGCGTTGCCGAGGCGGCAAAAGCTCTAGCTTCGAGAAAAAGAGCGGAAGCTGAAATGTCTGCCGACAAAGCGGAAGCTCTGCTCATAAAGGAACGCGAGGAAGCGGGTGCGGCTGAAATTCTTGCGAAGAAAGAACGGGCTGAAGCAGTAGAAGCGGAAGTTCTCGCAAAGAAAGAGCGTTCTCGCGCAAAGGCGGCGGTTGAGATAGAAGCAAAGGAGATTTTTGCGGCGGAGAAACAGGTACAAATCGCAGTGGATGCGGCGGCGAAAGAAGTCGCTTCTTTGCAAAATCGGGCGCAAGCCAAAGCGGAAGTTATTGCGTCGGCTCAAGAGAAAGCGCGCCTTGCTGAGGCGGCTGAGGCGGCTAAAATTGCCGCTCTGGAGAAAAAGACGCTCGACGACTAGAGCCCCCAGAACTCACTCGTAAAGTAGTTGTAATTGATCACTCCATTGCGCGCCGCAAACACATACCAAATGGAGATAATAAGTCCGATTACGGAAAGTGTGAGTCCGATACGCGCCCATTTTTTACGAGTCGATTTAAGTCCGATAACAGAAAGAATGATGCCGAGTATTGAGTATAAAATACCAAAAAGAATCACGACCCAAGAAACAACAGCGAGGATGCCGAGAATCATTCCGAAGAGGGCGCACTTGTCGCGCGTTCCTCGTGGCTCATCACCCTCTTTTTTTTTAAGAAGCCCGGATGGAATAAACGAGAGATGCGGAAATGGTTTTGTTTCGGGTAAAGCTCCAGCGGGTGTAACTTCTTCTTGTTTTTGAATTTGATTAAAAAGTTCTCCTTCCATATATGTACAGTGTAACAAATTTTCTGAAGAGAATGGAACGTCGCCTGTTGATAACTTTTTAACTTAATTGGTGTATAATCAATAGGAAGTCACAGTAGCTTACTAAACAAAAATATCATGAAAACAGTAACATATACAGTACTTGGTTTGGCAATTTTAACTCCCGCTCTCGCAAGCGCGTGCATTTCCGATTGGGATTTTGGCGGGTATGGAATGATGGGGTACGGCGGAGGCGCAAGCACATTTATGGTTATGGGTGGGGTAGTGTGGACGGTTGTCGGCATATTGGCCGGCGTCTGGCTCTGGCAGAATATCAATAAGAAGTAACTGCTTGGGACATCAATTCGGGGGTCAAAAAAGCCACCCAAGGGTGGCTTTTTTGACCCCCGCCCATGCTCGCCACATTTCTCCTGAATAAGTTCACATACATATGAGAATTCTCTCTGGCCTAAAAACTGGCAAAAATGAGGATTTTCAACAAGTTCCAGAATACCCAAGGATTCATTTCCACGTATACTCATATTCTAAAAACAAGGAATATGAACGAAGA
>JACRKU010000011.1 GCA_016215205.1 Candidatus Yonathbacteria bacterium
ATTCGTAACAAATCTGCCCATTTTTCCGTCCCGCCGCCGAGTGATTTCGTCGCTACGCGACGAGGGTTTTTGCCTTCACGCGCGCCTGCGGCGCGCGGCTCCTCCGCGCTTTCAGCGCGAGAAGTATCGTTTGGTGTGTCTTTACAATTTGGCTCGAACTCATTTTATCCGAAATTCCTGACCGAAACCAGACCAAGGAAGCCAGCCCGCCGCCGCTCGCTACCACTTGCCACCCAGCAAAAAAGTTTTCTCTGCTTTTCTGATTTTGCGCGCGCCCGATTTTTTCTGAAAAAGGAAAAGAAAACTTTTTTGTGTTGCTCTGCTCTGATGAGCAGGGCGGCGGGGACGGCCTCTGTCTTTCGCTCGGGCGTGGCGGAATTCCTCCCCCCAACCCCCTCCTTCCGCCACGCCCTCGCTCCCACGGCGAAAATTTTTTGCGGCGATTATTTTGATTTTAGCATCTCCTTCACCTCTTGCACACAACGCTCCAAATCATTTTGCAGTTGGTACACCCAAAATCGTTTTACCTGCCAGCCGTGCATGATGAGATGTTGGTCGCGCTTCAAATCCGAGAGCAAGCGGCCTCCGTCAATGTCGCGATGCCACATCTCGCCGTCAATCTCAACGTCAATTGGAATTTCCGAGTCAAGAACGGCGAGATCGAGGCGATATTGGTAAAGTGGATATTGCGAGACGGTTCTGATGCCTTCCCGCGCGAGGGCGTCGTACAAAACTTCTTCCCACGGCGACTCAAACTTTCCACCACTCTTGTTTTTATTTTCCGGCTCTAATTCTTCGACATATTTCACAAATTCTGAAAGATGAGAAATACCAGATTGAGCGCAAGCGACTCTGTCGCCGACAATATGTAGCTCCGCCCTCGCGCGGGTAATCGCGACATTGAACAAATTGACGGTATTGCCCAAAAATCCGAGTGACCGTTGCTGGATTTTACGCGAAATGACCGGAGAGAAAATCATTATGTCGCGCTCGTCGCCTTGATATTTATGCGCGGTATCAACTGTAAAATCCAGCTTCCGCAATTGTGCCGCATCAATTTTCTGCTCTACCAAATCTCTAATTTTATTCGCTTGCTCTCGGAATGGCGTAACGACGCCAAGCGATACGGAATAGTCGTCGCCATGGACCGAAATTCTGCCGATGATTTCTTCGATCAGTACGACAATTGCTTTCGCTTCGTCAAGATTGTATGCGCTTCCGGCAGATGGCCGTATAACCTCACCGACGACATCATGCCAAACAAGCGCGTCAGGATGGCCGGAGCCGCGCAATCTACGATAATCCGTCCAGACGCTTAACTTTCCGCCATAAAACTTCTTGTTGGAGAAGCCGATAATCTCGGCGCGGCTTCGGTAGTGTTCGAGTAGGTGAACAAATTTTGCGCCCGTGCCGACGACGCTCCGCGCAAGTTCAAAAAGCGAATTGATGCTGTAAAGAAAGCGTTGGTCGTCAGTTGAGGTTAGACCAATCTGCCGTTGCAATTGTTGATCGTCCGCGCGATGCAAGAGAGAAATGTGTGTTAGCTGATTTGGGTCGCCAATAATAACGGCCCGCTTCGCGCGATAAAGTAGTGGAAGCGCGGACGCAATATCGCACTGGGACGCTTCGTCAATAACCACAACATCAACAGCTCCCGCGCTCAACGGAAGCGCATGGCGAACGGATAAATTTGTAACTGCCATTGCCGGAAATGCTCTCACTACACTCTTAAACATTCGTTTGCGTTCATTTCTTAAATCCTCCGCGAGTTCGCCACCCGTTACATCTCCTTCTAATCGCCGCACAATACTTACATAATCCGCAATATCGCGGCGTTCTTTCGGGCCGAGTGATTTTAGACGGCGTTTCATCAGCGCATCAACATATCGGACGCTAATATCTATCGCGCGTTCTTTGCTCTTGGTAATTCTCTCTCTCAAAACTTCTACTTGCGCTTCGTTTTCGTTCTCTCGCACAATTCCCAAAAGTTCCGACTGATTATCAATCCATTTCTTTAGTGAACGGGCAATCGTCAAAAGTTCTCGGCAGTTATTCACGGAATTGAGCGAGAGAGTGATACCCTCAACTGGTATGAGTGCGAGCAAAGATTTTGCTTTTTCAAAAACTCGCTTTTCCAGCGTTGAACCAAAAAGCGAAAGAATGCGCGAGATGAAACTTGGTCCCTCATCAATTTCTTTTATCAAGCGTCCCAATGTAGCGAGTGTGGTATAAAATTCAGAATTCGCCTCAATTTTTTCATAAGCATTGAGATTGCGAGAAATTGGTGTGGGTAATTCTGCGCTGATTGATTCAAGAGAGGCATCAAGACGACTTATTCTGTTTCTGCGATCAAGTATGCGAAAAAGCGATTGTTGTGCCTCTTTTTCTTCCGCCCGCACTATCTCAAGTTCTTTTTTATATTCGCCAATTTCTCGCTCCAATGATTGGCTGTTATAACTTGAGGCGCGTTCAATCGCGGACAAAAGTGCTTCCGCAAATTCAATCTCGCGTTCTTTTTGTCCGTATTTGAGGATTACCGGCTCGGATTGAAGTCGAGATAATCGTTCAATGACTACATCAACTGCTTTGTGATTTTTACTTCCAAAAAGGACGCTTTCGTTGTGAAGCAGTGCATTGGCAATAATGTTGAGAACGATTTGCGACTTTCCCGTTCCAGGCGGTCCGGTTATTACGCTAACGGCATTATTAAAAGCACTTTTGACCGCACCTCGTTGTTCATCGTTCAATCCGGTTATTTCTAGTAGCCCCTCGCCATTATCCTCTTTAACCTCTGCGTTGCGGTCGAGAATAGCACGCCACACATCGTTCGGGCCGGCGGTATCGCGTAATTCTCCCAACTCTTGTTCCAGTCCACCTGTGTATTTTGAGTCCGCGCTTCTAAAAATAACACCGAGAGGCAAAACGCCACCCTCCGGCTTTAATTCGGTTGTCTTGCCACCCAATATGTCTTTTGAGAACGGAACCTCTTGTGGCAAGAGTTCGGCAAAAGCTCCTAAAATTATTTTTAGATTTTGACCTCTGCTTTTCTCGTCGTCCCACGATTCCAAAACAGCTTCGGCTATTTGTTTTCTTTCTTCAACGCTCGTCAATAAACTTTTGTCGGTGAGAAAAGCAGAGTTGATTCTTGGTCTGTCGGATTGCAAAACAAAAGCATATCCGGTTTCCGTTTGAACAAGGTCAATGCCAAAAATCAAGATTGGCTGAATAATTTGACCCGACCATCCTCGCCTTGATTGTTCAATGTGTTTGATGTGGCAAGGAAAACCGTAAAAATAGGAAAGTGGGCTTCTACTCCAACGCGGGCCGTTGATAAACGCTTGGATTTTTTCGTTCTGACCCTCAAACTCCAATTTTTCCTTGCCGGAAGCAATCCATTCTTTCTCCATCGCAGGAACCTGCAAAAACTCCACCCCCTCTTTTGAGGAATAAAGCGTAATCTCTCCCGCATTTTCAACGGAAATACAGGAGCCGTAATATTTGAGGAGTTTTTGCCAACGCGAGGATGTCGGATCGGTATGAACCACCGGAGCTTTGTTTTCCGTTTTCTTTGCCGTTGTCGTTCGTCTGTATCCGCTCCGACCTCTGTATTTGTTGCGATAATAAGTTGCCATAATTATGAAAGAAGATTGCGCGGATCAACACCAAGAGCGTCCGCCAATCTTTCAAGGTTTTTGACTGTCGGATTCCTAATACCACGCTCAACTCCGCTGACATAGCTTCTGTGGACACCAAGTTTCTTGGCAATATCCCCTTGAGACATGCCCTTTTCCAAGCGGATTTTTCGTAATTGCTCTCCTAGTTTTTTATTCAGGGATTTCATATTGCCTTGTGTGTAGAATAGCACTTGTTGCATTATTGGTCTATAGAGTATTATAATGCTCTATATGGTAATCGCCGCAAAAAATTTTCGCCGTGGGAGCGAGGGCGTGGCGGAAGGAGGGGGTTGGGGGGAGGAATTCCGCCACGC